>JBAUCK010000023.1:0-4830 GCA_049677525.1 Xanthobacteraceae bacterium | reverse complement strand
GCGCGCTAGCCTTCGCATTCGGCACAGTCGCGCGAGATTGTCGGCGTTATTGCCGAGAATCTTTCCGGCTTACTTAACATCTCACTGCATCTCCGCTCGTAGAGTGGCATCGGCACGTTGCCGATGGCGCAGTGTCGGCGCATTCGGCATCGGACCGCGCGGGCGGGCGATCGCTGTGAGAGGATTTCCCCATGAACATGCGCAATCTGCTTTCGGAGTTCCTGACCGATGAACGCGGCGCACGCACCATCGAATATGGGCTGCTCGCAGTCGGCATATTAATCGCGATCATTGCAACGGCGGCGGCGCTTTGGACCGGTCTCGACGCGGCGCCGCAAAGTCTCCCGATCCGGCCGCACTAAGACCTTGATCCAATTCAATTGAATCGGATCAAGGTCTAGATTTTTCGTTGGAGCATGATCTTTTCGGAAAACCGGTTTCCACTTTTCCGGATCATGCTCCAGCTGCGCCGTATCTATTAGCGAGCATCCCATTAGCGAACGGCCTGGCACGAGCCCGCTTATCAATGATCGGTCAACTTCGATCGGGCAAGATCGAAGCAGTGTCGGGGTAGGGCGTTGATGGGGTACCTGCCGACATAGAGCGGCCTTGGCCTGTCCCCCTCGGGGCCGAAGCCGCTCGCATTTTCTGATGATTTCCTCGTGATATATCAATGTCTTGAGAAGCCGGCTAGCGGCTGCTGCGCTGGTGCTTGCGCTTTTGCGAAGGCGACGAGGCGCCAACATTCGGCGTCGCTATCGCGAAAGCTTAAGCCATCGCCGCGACGCCCATGTACCGTCGGTCGCTCTGCCATCTGCAAATATGGTTGACGGAGCGTTCGTGCGCGACCTCGCGAAATCCGCGCCCGCCGGCCTCTGGCCAGACCGTGCTCCTGAAAGTTGCTTATGCGCGCCGCGAACGTGGTAGGATTGTCTTCGAGCAGCCGACAACAAAACTGCCGTTAGAGGGAGAAGTACGATGAAGTTGCGTTTGTTAACCGCACTTGCGCTCGTGGCCGGCCTGTTCGCCGCCGGCGCTGCGACTGCACAGCAGGCGGCAGCGCCTGCAGCCGCGCCCACAGCTCCGCCGGATCTGAACGCCATTCCTGACAAGATGCCGTTCAATCTTCCGTTCGGTGCGCCGATTTCGGCCGACCGCGCGCAGTCGGTCATTACCGCAGCGACCGCCGAGGCGACCAAGCGCGGCTGGCCCGAGGTCTTTGCCGTGGTCGATAATCATGGCGATCTCGTCGCGTTTTCGCGTATGGACGGCGCGCAGCTCGCATCGATCGCCATTGCCCAGCACAAGGCCCGCACTGCGGCGAGATATCGCCGTCCGACGCGCGCCCTCGAGGATGCAGTGCAGAAATTCGGCTTCAATTACATCTTGACGCTGGATGACGTGACCGCCTCGCGCGGCGGCGTTCCTCTGGTCGAGGACGGCAAAATCATCGGCGCAGTCGGCTGTTCCGGCGGCACCGGGTCGCAGGACGAGGCCCTCTGCTTGGCCGCGGCCGCCACGATCAACAAGACCCAATAAGGCTTTGCCGCCGTTTTACGGCCCGGCGGTCTTTTAGAGGGCGGCAGCAATGCCGCCCTCTTTACGTCATAGAATCGGATATGAAGGCGCGGCAGGGTTCCTGAAACCATCCGAGCCTGAGGCAAATGGGGATCGGTCTCATCGATCGCGGTTCGACGTGCTTGCTCGCCGGCTTGCTGCTGGCGGGGACATTGCTTGGCGTCGGATCGGCGTCCGGCCAAAGCGACCCAATAATAGGAGCACCGGGCAATGTCGTGGCGGCGATGGAGCAATACCGGCGCGCGCTCGATGCTTATAACGCCGCGCACGACAAATACACTGCCGTGGCCAATGCCTACTGGTCGTCGATTACGGGAAAGCGGAAAATCCGCAACGCCAAGCGAGCCGCCGGTGAAGCGCTTGCGCTCGACGACTATGTGCTCGATCAGCCACCGGTCTATACCGGCCCGCCCAGGCCGCGTAATCCGTTAAAGCCGGAAGCGCCGGGGCATCGCGTTCCAGTCCCCGTCGTTGCCGATTTTGTCGCCGCCGCGCAAAAACAATTCAATTTCGTGCCGCGGATACCGCAAAGCGACATCGCGTTCAAACAGGTCTATGCCCAGGTGGCTCAGGCCGCAGGCCTGACCAAGGACCAGGTGGTGCGGATTTACAGCTTCGAAGCGACGGGCAACGGCAGCTACGACGTCGAAGCGGGCCTCGAATACAATAAACATGGCCGCGCGATCACCACCGCGCTCGGTTATAATCAGCTGCTCGCGACCAACTCTGTCGAGATCGTCGCCGAAAAGGGACCGCAATTCATCGAGGAATTCCACACCGAAGCAAGCGGCCTCGCGGACGGCCGGCGGCAGGCGCTGGAGAACAAGACCGAGGCGTTGCGCAAGATGGTGGCGTTTGCGCGCAGCGTTCCGGACGACTGGAATCAGCACGAGATTCTGGCCAACACCGAGAAAGGCCTCGGTGTCCATGCGCTCAACCTCGATATCGATGTCGGCCCGTTATTGCAGACGCAGAAATTATTGGACTCGGTCGCGTTCGCGCGCCGCAAGGGCGTGACCAGAACGCTTACCGCGGCCGAACTCGAAATGATGAATCTCACCGGCGACGGCAACGGCTTCGACATGGTGACGATGCCACTCCAATGGCGCGAGCAAGTGCCGACCTCGAATTTCTTCCGGCCGAGCGGCTATTTCGATAACCCGGTCGCGCAGCACAACAATGTCGTCGCCAGGCTGATCGCGGCGACCGACGCGCGAATGAATGAAGAGACCAAAAAGCAGGGCGCGAGAGATCTGGCGGCGGCCTTGCGCTGAAGTGCGGTACGCGATGACGCGCTGATTATTTATTGGCTGAATTATGCCGTTGCGACGCCGCATTGCGTCGCTACGCTGTCTTATCTGTTGCGTACCTTATTACCTTGCCGTCCTTCCCGAGCCGGGCATGAAGCGCCGCGAATTCCTGAAATTGCTGTCGGGTGCATTTTGGCCGGCGATCTGGCCGTTCGCTGCACGCGCCCAATATCCAGGCTCGCCGTATCCCTCTGCGACATCGCCGTATCAGGCGCCGCCCAATCAATCGAACCCGCCGGCGACGCCAGCAGCAAATCAGAGCGCCGTGGCCGTGGCGCCCGACGACAAATCGGTCGGTCAGGTCTCGACGCTCAACGGCCACTGCACCGCGATGCGCGGCACGGTCGCCGCGGTCGCCTTGAAGGTCTCCGACCACATTTTTGAAAACGACACGCTGCAGAGCGATCTGAACTCGACGCTCGGTATCACCTTCGACGACGAGACGACATTCAGCCTTTCGGCCAATACGCGCATCGTCGTCGACAAGTTCGTCTATGAGGAAAGTGCCAGCGGTAATGCCGCGTCGTTTCATGTGGCGACCGGGACGGCCGCTTTCGTTGCCAGCCTCGTCGCCAAGACCGGCGACATGAAGATTTCGACCGATAATGCGACACTCGGCATTCGCGGCACCACAGGCGTCGTCGAAGTGCCGACGGCGGGCGGCACGGGGACGCCGGCCATCAAGCTCTATCCGGACACCGACGGCCATGTCGGACGCATCGAAGTGTTCGACCGGCAGGGCGGGTGGCTCGGCACCCTGACGCAGGGCGCCAGCGGCTTCTCGTTGCGGCCTGGCCCGAACGGCCGCATCATGCCCGTGCTCTATCAAATTCCGCCGCAAGAGGCGGCGCGCGACCGCGGCGTCCTGCAGCGGCTCAACGCGTCGCACGCGATCGGCCGGCAGATCGCGGTCCAGCGCCGCCAGATCCATACGCTCAACCGGCAACGGCAAAATAATCAGCGTCCTGGTGGGCCGCAGAACAATCAGCGACAGAACAATCAGCGTCCCGGCGGGCCGCAGAATAATCAACGTCCCGGCGGGCCGCAGAACAATCGCGGGCCCGGCGGGCAGCAACCGCCAACGGGCCGTCGCGCGGCAATGGCTTGCCGCGGGGTCAAGGTCGGCCGCGCCCGCGGGGCAATAACGAGCGCAAGCGATAAGCGCCGCTGGTCGCGTTGTCTAATACACCCGGACCCTCTTGCCGCGCCGAACGGTGATCATCGTCCCGATTTCAAACGACATCAGATCTTCGCCGATTTCGAGCGGGCCCGGATAGGTCGTGCGGGTTTCGGCAATTACGTCGGCAACCGTCGCGGGCAGGACCTTATCGTTTCCGGGCAGTACGAGATGGGTGTAAGCCGCAAGCCTCGGGCCTGTCCGCAAGAACACCATGCCGGCTTCGCGCGGCGTCGTGTGATGGCCGATGATACGCTGCATGTATGGCTCCGCCAGCAGAGCCGGCCGCGCCCCTTCGTGGATCAACAGATCGGCACCGATACCGTGTTTCACCACGTTCTCGTTGTATCGAGTATCGCCTGAGATGACGACGCAACGTCCGCCATATTCGATGCGATAGCCGTAGGCCGGCTTGATCGCATCGCCGGGGTCGACCTCAAAGGCGATGACGCGTACGCCGTCGCTTTCGTAGACCACGCCGTCGGCGGCAAATTCCTCGGCGGCAATGGCAATGCCTTCCGCCGGCAATTTTTCGTCTTCGATACGGATTTTGATATCGGCGGCATAAGGGCGCTCGATATTGGAGGTCAGGTTGATCGTGCCGATCGGGCCGATCACGCGAAGCGGTACACAGCGCGTGCCGAACCAAGATTCAAGCCAGCCGGTCAGCCACAAATCGGGAAAGCCGGACGTGTGATCGGAATGAAAATGCGTGAGGAACACGGGATTGATCTTGCCGAGCGGAATCCCGAGCTGGAAAAGCCG
>JBAUCK010000022.1:0-39172 GCA_049677525.1 Xanthobacteraceae bacterium | reverse complement strand
AGGCCTCACTGAAGCGCCGCGACTTTCTCAAATCCGTAACCGCGCTCACTGCCGCCGCCGCCGTGCCGGCGCCCGCGGTCTGGTCGCCGGCCAAGGCGCAATCGCGCCAAGAGACCTTGCTGATCGTCTCCGAAAGCGGACCGAACAATCTCGATATTCACGGCATTGGCACCAACGTGCCGGGCTACGAAGTGTCGTGGAATTGCTATGACCGGCTGATCAGCCACGAAATGAAGACCAACGACCAGGGCACTCCGTATTACGACAAGACCAAATTCAAGCCCGAGCTCGCCGAGGACATGAATATCGGCGACATGTCGGTGACCTTCAACTTGCGCAAGGACGCGACCTTCCAGGACGGCACGCCGGTCACCGCCAAGGACGTCAAGTGGTCGTTCGACCGCGCCGTTACCGTCGGGGGTTTTCCGACATTCCAGATGAGCGCCGGCTCGCTGACCAAGCCGGAGCAATTCGTCGTTGTCGACGACAATACTTTCCGCGTCGACTTTATGAAAAAGGACCGCCTCACCATCCCAGATCTCGCCGTCATCGTGCCCTGCATTCTCAATTCGGGACTGGTGAAATCGAAGGCGACCGAGCAGGATCCCTGGGGCCTCGAATTCACTAAGCTCAATACCGTCGGCAGCGGCGCTTATAAGGTCACCAACTGGACGGCGGGCTCGCAGGTTGTGCTCGAGCGCAACGACAATTGGAAAGGCGGCCCGCCGCCGAAAATGAAGCGCATCATCTGGCGCATGGTGCCGGATGCCGGCAACCGCCGCGCGCTGCTCGAACGCGGCGACGCCGACGTGTCCTACGATCTGCCCAACAAGGATTTCTCCGAGCTGAAAGCCGACGGCAAGCTCAGCATCATTTCCACGCCGTATTCCAACGGCATCCAGTATATCGGCATGAATGTGGCACATCCGCCCTTCGACAATGTGAAGGTGCGCTATGCCATCGCTTACGCCATCCCGTATCAAAAAATCATGGATGCGGTGATGTACATCCTCGCCAAGCCGATGTTCGGCGCGGCCGCCGAAGCGCCGACCGAAGTCGCCTGGCCGCAGCCGCACAAGTTCAACACCGATCTCGCCAAGGCGAAGGCGCTGCTCGCCGACGCCGGCTATCCGAACGGCCTGCCCGATCCGATCCCGATGTCGTTCGATCTCGGCTTCGCCGGCGTCAACGAGCCGACCTGCGTGCTGACGCAAGAGAGCCTGGCGCAGATCGGCATCCAGACCACCATCAACAAAGTGCCGGGCGCCAATTGGCGGACCGAGCTCACCAAAAAGACCATGCCGCTGTTCACCAATGTGTTCTCGGGCTGGCTCGATTACCCGGAATACTTCTTCTATTGGTGCTATCACTCCGGCAAATCGATCTTCAACACCATGGATTATCAGTCGCCGCAGATGGACACGTTCATCGACGGCGCACGCGCGGCCGCTTCGACCGGCGACATGGGCAGCTACGACAAGGACGTAAAAGGCTTCGTCGATCTCGCTTACACCGACATGCCGCGCATTCCGCTCTATCAGCCTTACGTCAACATCGCGATGCAGAAGAACATCACCGGCTATCAATATTGGTTCCACCGCCGGCTCGATTACCGCAGCTTCGCGAAGGGGTGAATTTTTTCCGGAAACGGTGGACGGGTGGCTAAATGCTGACGATGATCCTCAAACGGCTGATGATGGCGATCCCGAGCCTGATCGGCGTGGTGGTCGTGACCTTCCTGCTGACGCGCGCGCTACCGGGCGATCCGGCGGCCTATTTCGCCGGTCCCGCGGCGACACCGCTGGCGATCCAAGAAATCCGCGTCAAGCTTGGTCTCGACAAGCCGCTGATCGAGCAATTCGGCGGCTATGTCGGCGATCTCGCGCACGGCAATCTCGGCACCTCGCTGACCACCGGCCAGCCGGTCGCAAGCGAATTGCGGAGCCGCCTGCCGGCCTCCGCCGAACTGACGCTGCTCGGCCTCATCGTCTCGATTGTCATCGCGGTACCGCTCGGCATCCTTGCCGCGACCAAGCCGAACTCCCTGGTCGATCACGCCTGCCGCATCATCTCGACTGCCGGCGTATCGCTGCCGGTGTTCTTTACCGGCCTGATCCTGGTTTACGTCTTCTATTATCTGCTCGGCTGGGCGCCGGCGCCGCTCGGCCGGCTCGACGTCTTTTACACCGAGCCGCCGCATGTCACCGGCTTCTATCTGATCGACAGCTTGATCGCGCGCGACCCCGAGACATTCATGGCGGCGTTGAAGCAGCTCATTCTGCCGGCGCTGACACTCGGCATTTTCTCGCTGGCGCCGATCGCGCGCATGACGCGAGCCTCGATGCTCTCCGTCCTGTCGTCGGATTTCGTGCGCACGGCGCGGGCGAGCGGACTGTCCGCTTATACAGTGATCATCACCTACGCCTTCCGCAATGCCATGCTGCCGGTGATCACCACGCTCGGCATGGTGTTCTCCTTCCTGCTCGGCGCCAATGTGCTGGTCGAGAAAGTTTTCGCGTGGCCCGGCATCGGCTCCTACGCCGTTGAGGCATTGCTCGCCTCCGACTTTGCGCCAGTGCAGGGTTTCGTGCTCACCATGGCTGTGATGTACGTGCTGCTCAATCTCGGCATCGACGTGCTCTACGGCCTGATCGATCCGCGCGTGAGGCTAGACGCATGACCGATATCACCGCATCGCCGCCGCGCGAAAGCAGCATCGCCGCGTTGGTCAAGCATTCGCGCTATGTGCTCGGTGAAAATCCCGTCACCGGCTTCGCCTTCGCGCTGTTCGTCCTGATCGTGCTGGCCGCCATATTCGGCCCGCATATCGTGCCCTACGATCCGCTGGCGAGCGACACGTCGCAGGCGCTCAAACCGCCGAACGCGCATCACTGGTTCGGTACCGATCAGCTCGGGCGCGACGTGTTCAGCCGCGTCGTGGTGGCGACCCGGCTCGATTTCTTCATCGCGGTCGCTTCCGTCGCGCTGGTGTTCCTGATGGGCGGCCTCGCCGGTGTCGCCGCGGGCTTCTTCGGCGGCTGGACCGACCGCATCGTCGGCCGCATCGCCGACACGATCATGGCGTTTCCGCTGTTCGTGCTGGCGATGGGCATTGTCGCCGCGCTCGGCAATACCGTGCAGAATATCGTGCTTGCGACCGCGATCGTGAACTTTCCGCTTTACGCCCGCATCGCCCGCGCCGAGGCCAATATCCGCCGTGACGCCGGCTTTGTCGAAGCGGCCCGGCTATCCGGAAATTCCGATTGGCGAATCTTAAGCTTTCAGATCCTGCCCAACGTATTTCCGATCCTGGTCGTACAGATGTCGCTGACCATGGGTTACGCCATTCTCAATGCCGCTGGCCTGTCGTTCATCGGGCTCGGCGTGCGGCCGCCGACGCCGGAATGGGGCATCATGGTCGCCGAAGGCTCAGCCTTCATGGTCTCCGGCGAGTGGTGGAATGCGGCCTTCCCCGGCGCGGCGCTGATGGTCGCCGTGTTCTGCTTCAATCTGCTCGGCGACGGCTTGCGCGATTTGGTCGATCCCAGACGGCGAACATGATCACCGCTAACGCGAACACAGCACACACACTGTCCGTCGCAGGACTCTCCGTCGAGTTTCGCACCCGCTCCGGCATCGTGCGCGCGCTGAATAATGTCAGCTTCACCGTCGGCAAAGGCGAGACCGTTGCGCTGGTCGGCGAATCCGGTTCCGGCAAATCGGTCACCGCTTACGCCATCATGGGCATTCTCGATCCCGCCGGCCGCGTCACTTCGGGTCGCGCCATGCTCGGCGGGCTCGATCTGCTGCACGCCAAGCCGAGCCAGCTGGCCGAAGTGCGCGGCCGCGACATTGCGATGATCTTTCAGAACCCACGCACCGCGCTCAACCCGATCCGCCCAGTCGGCAAGCAGATCGCCGACGTGCTCATCCGCCACGGCAACGTGCCGCGGCGTGAGGCGCCGCAGCAGGCCGTTGAAATGCTGCGCGCCGTCGGCATTACCGATCCGGCGCGGCGCGCTAAGGCCTATCCGTTCGAAATGTCGGGCGGCATGTGCCAACGCGTGATGGTCGCGATCGCGCTCGCGGCAAAGCCTTCGCTGCTCATTGCCGATGAGCCGACCACCGGCCTCGACGTGACCACCCAGGCCGTGATCATGGATCTGATCGGCGATCTCGCCAGCAAGATGGGCATGGCGACGATCTTCATCACCCACGATCTGGCGCTGGCCGGCCAGCGTTCGGCGCGCATCGTCGTCATGCATGCCGGCCACGTCATCGAGAATGCGCCGACCAGCGAGTTGTTCACCTATCCGCGGCATCCGTATACGGCCGAACTGATCGCGGCCACGCCGGATTCGGCGGCAAGCCTTGACGAGCTTGCGTCGATTCCCGGCACGCTTCCCGATCTGCGCCGCGCCGATCTGCCGCCGTGCCGCTATTCGGAACGTTGCCCGCGCAAGACCGACGCCTGTGCGCAGCCGCTGCCGCAGGCCGCGCCCGGCGCCACGCATATTGTCGCCTGCTGGAATCCCCTACCCGCGCCGACGCTCGGCGCGCCGATCCTGATTGCATCGGCGGAGAATGTCGCATGACCGCGCTCCTCGACGTTGCCGAGTTCTCGAAACTGTTTCCGGTGAGCGGCGCGCCCGGGACAGGATCACTATCTTGGGCGGGGCTGAAGCGGCGTTTCCAGGGCGGCCCCGAAAAGCTTCCCAAGGTATACGCGGTCGACAATGTGAGCTTCGTCATCGAGAAGGGCGAGACGGTCGGCCTGGTCGGCGAATCCGGATGCGGCAAATCTACACTGGTGCGCGCACTCACCCGCCTGATCGACGCCAGCGACGGCAGCGTCAAGCTCGGCACGCGTGAATTGACGCTCACACCGGCGCACGAATTCGCCAGCGACCCCGACCGCGCCCGCATCCAAATGGTGTTCCAGGACGCCGGCGAAAGCGTCAACCCGCGCTTCACCGCGTTCGATGCCATCGCCGACCCGTTGCGGCGCTTGCGCAAGTTAGGCGGCAAGAAGCTGCGCAACCGCGTCCAGACCGTGGCGAGCCAGTGCGGCCTGCCGCTGCAATTGCTGACGCGCTTTCCGCATCAGCTCTCCGGCGGCCAGCGCGCTCGCGTCGGCATCGCGCGCGCCATCGGGGTCGAGCCAGATCTTCTGGTGCTCGACGAGCCGACCGCAGCGCTGGACGTCTCAGTTCAAGTCGTCATTCTTCAGCTGCTGCAGCGGCTGAAGAAGGAACTCGGCATGAGCTACCTGTTCGTGTCGCACGACCTTTCCGTCGTCAAACTTCTGTGTGACCGCGTGCTGATCATGTATCTCGGCAAGATCATCGAAAGCGGCCCGGCGATGGAAGTCTTCGAACATCCGCTGCATCCTTATACGCAGGCGCTGGTCGCCGCCGTGCCGCGCTTCGGCGAGGACGGCGCCGAGCGGCTGCGCCTCACCGGCGAGCCGAGAAGTCCGATCGACCCGGATCCGAATGTGTGCCGCTTCTACGGCCGTTGTCCGCGCGGCACCAATGCCTGCAAGACGACGATGCCGGAACTACGCCGCTTCGGCGCGCGCCAGGTCGCCTGCCACTACGCCGAGGACTTCTTGCTGAAGCCGCAAGCTGTGTCATGAAGCGTAAAGTTGTCGGCAAGGTAAAATCGACGTCTGCCGCAAAGTCGAAGAAGGCAAGCGGCAAGCGCGCAGCGGCAAAGACGTCTGCCAAAGCCCCAGCCAAAAAACCCGGCTCGCAGCCGAAACACGACGCCCTCGACGCGATGATTGCCGCGAGCGCGCGGGTGCTCGGGCTCATGCTCGATCCGTCCTGGCAGGACAATATCAAGTTCAATCTGCAACTCGTATTGCGCCACGCGGCGCTGGTCGACGAATTTCCGCTGCCCGACGACGCCGAGCCGGCTCCGGTGTTTCATGCTTGATACGCCCAATGTGCCGCCCAGTACGGCGGCGGAGATTGCCGCAGCTGTCTCGTCCGGCCGCGCCAGCGCGCAGGCGGTGGTCGAGGCAACGCTGACCCGCATCCGAGAGCGCGATCCGATCCTTAACTCGTTCACCGCCGTGACGGACGATCGCGCGCGGCGCAAAGCGCAAGCCATCGACGACGGTCGCGCCCGCGGCGCGGCGCTCGGCCCGCTCGCCGGTGTGCCGTTTGCGGTGAAGAACCTGTTCGATGTCGCGGGTCTCTCGACGCTCGCTGGCTCAAAGATCAACCGCAACGATCCGCCGAAGACACGCGACGCCGCCTTGATCGAGCGGCTCGAAGCCGCCGGCGCCGTGCTTGTCGGCGCGCTGAACATGGGCGAATACGCCTACGACTTCACCGGCGAAAACATCCACGACGGCCCCTCGCACAATCCGCACGATATCGAACGCATGTCTGGCGGCTCGTCCGGCGGCTCCGGAACCGCGGTCGGCGGCGCGCTGGTACCGCTCGCGCTCGGGTCCGACACCAATGGCTCGATCCGTGTGCCGTCGTCGCTCTGCGGCACGTTCGGCTTGAAGCCGACCTACGGCCGCCTCAGCCGCGCGCGCACATTCCCCTTTGTCGCCAGCCTCGATCATCTCGGGCCGTTCGCGCGTACGGCGCGTGATCTCGCTGTGTCTTATGACGCCATGCAAGGCTTCGATCCCGACGACGTGGCCAGCGTAGATCGGCCCATCGAAGCCGCGACGCCGCTTCTCGAACGGGGCGCGGATGGCCTGCGCGTCGCCGTCGCCGCCGGCTATTTCAAATGCCGGAGCGCTGAGGCCTGTTACGCCATAGATCGCATTGCCTCCGCGCTCGGCGCCAATCGTGACCTCGAGATTCCGCAAGCCGAGCGCGCGAGATCAGCGGCATTCATCATCACCGCGGCTGAGGGCGCGAGCCTGCATCTGCACAGGCTTCGCAGCCGCGCCAAGGATTTCGACCCGGCGACGCGCGACCGGCTCATCGCCGGCGCGATGGCGCCGGCCGCGCTCGTCGACAAGGCACATAAATTCCGCCGCTGGTATCGTGACGAGGTTTTGAAACTGTTCAAGGACGTCGATGCGATCCTGGTGCCGGCAACCCCAATCACCGCGCCGCTGATCGGCCAGAAGACGTTCATGTTCGGCGATGTCGAATTGCCGGTGCGCGCCAATCTCGGTCTCTACACGCAGCCAATTTCCTTCATCGGCCTGCCGGTCGTCGCCGTACCGGTGGTGCTCGACCCGTTGCCGATCGCAGTGCAGATCATCACGGCGCCGTGGCGCGAGGATGTTGGGCTACGCATCGCGCATGCGCTCGAGGCCAAAGGCGTCGTCGCCGCGATGGTGCCGCCGGCCTAACAACAAATCTCGGGGAGAGAGCCATTCTCGGGGGAGAAAGTCATGGACATCGCTGCCGGAGGCCGTCGCCGAAGTGAAGGCTGCATTCGACGCTTACGAAAAGGCGCTGGTGTCGAACGATGTGGCCACACTCGACGCGCTGTTCCACGACGACGCGCGCACTATCCGCTACGGCGGCGGGGAGAATCTCTACGGCCATGCCGCGATCAAATCGTTCCGCGCCGCGCGTTCGGCCGCGGGCCTGGCGCGCGCGTTGTCGGAGACCGTGATCAGCACCTATGGCCGCGACTATGCCGTAGCCTCGACTTTGTTTCGTCGCGCGAGCGCGCCCGGCAAAGTCGGCCGCCAAATGCAGACCTGGGTGCGATTTCCACAAGGCTGGCGTGTCGTCGCGGCCCATGTCAGTGTGATCGACGATGCGGTGGTAGCGTCCTAACCAAGCCGCGACGCAATAAATTTGCGCCAGCCGCCGAAGCTTGAAATGTCGCGCGCGCCTTTCACGGCTTCGGCCTCGACCAGGAGACCTTTGACCGCACGGCCGTCGGCAAGATCGAGCGTGCCGATGCAGAGCGGCGGCGGAATTTTTGCGACGAACCGGCCGAACGCGGCAGCCGGCAATGCCCAGATTTCAAGTTCGATCGCGGTCCCCTCGCCGTTGTTCACGCGCAGAAGCCCGGGCTTCGACGGCACCGAACCCGCAAGCGCAAACAGCCGGTAATGCGGGGCAGTCTTGTTGCTTTCAAGCAAGCGCCCCCCGGCGGAGCGCAATTCACCGTTCAGCGGCATGCCGGAAAGTTGCGCGCCAACCACAGCGATCTCAATCTCGCCTGCCACCGCGGTAGATACGGATATCGCCGGCGCCGGCTGCGGCGCTTTTAACGCGCCGAGCGGCAGGCCCGTAACATAGTGGAATTGCCGCCCGATCGATGCGAGCAGCGCATCTTCGCCGCCCGGCGCCAGCAGCGTCACACCGAAGGGCCTGTTATTGGCTTCGATCGACGACGGCACGGCGAGGCCGCACAGGTCGAGCAGATTGACGAAATTGGTGTAGGTGCCGAGCCGGCTGTTGAGCGTGATCGGATCGGCCGCGACTTCATCGAGACTATAGATCGTCGGCGCGGTCGGCAGCGCGAGCGCGTCGATCGTCTCAAATGTCCGATCGCGGATGCGGCGGAAGGCTTCGAGTCTGTAGAAGGCAGCAAAGGCATCGGCGGCGGTCGCCTTTTCGCCTGCGGCGATGATTTGCCGCGTCACGGGAAGAATGGCCTCGGGCGACGTGGCGAGAAGCTCCTTAGCGGTGAGATAGCGTTCCGCCACCCAGGGCCCTTCGTAGAGCAGCCGCGCCGTGGCATAAAACGGCTCGAGATCCACCTCGAAGATTTCGGCGCCGAGATCGGCGAGACGAAAAAGCGCCGTGTCATAGGCCGCCGCCGAGATGTTGTCGCCAAAGAACAACCGCTGCTCCGCGCGCGGCACGCCGAGTCTTAGTCCCAGCGGCATCGGCCCGACAGTGCCTAGAGGACGCGTGCGCGAGAATGAATCGGCAGCATCAAAACCGGCGATAATATCGAGCGCGTCGATTGCATCGCCCACCGTGAGCGCGAAGACCGAAACGCAATCGAGCGAACGGCAGGCGGGAACGACGCCGGCCGTCGAAACGAGACCGAGGCTCGGTTTCAGCCCGACAATATTATTGAACATCGCTGGCACCCGGCCCGAACCTGCGGTATCGGTGCCCAGCGCCACCGGCGAGATCCCCGCCCCGACCGCAACGCCCGAGCCCGAGCTCGATCCGCCGGGAATGAGTTTGGCGTCGAACAGATTGCGCGGCACGCCGTAAGGAGAGCGCACGCCGACGAGCCCGGTCGCGAACTGATCGAGATTGGTCTTGCCGAGAATGAGCGCGCCGGCGGCGCGCAGCCGCGCCACGGCGGTGGCGTCTTTCTCCGCCTGATAGCGATAGGCCGGACACGCCGCCGTGGTCTGCAGGCCGCCGACATCGATATTGTCCTTGACGGCGACCGGGATGCCATAGAGCGGTAGCGACGTATCACTGGTGCGCATCAGCGCTTGCGCTTCCGCGGCGACATCCTCCTCTTTCCGCAGCGTGATAAAGATCGCCGGATCGTCGAGCGCGCGCAGGCGCGTATAGCTGCGCGCGACAATGGCGGCGGGCGTCGCGGCGCCGCTGCGATAGGCGGCGAGAATTTCGCCAATGGTCTCGGTCACGTCAGGCTTTCCAAGGCTAAGCTGTGACCCACGGGCCCGGCGACCGCGAGTGAGCAAGTCTTAAAGGGCCGCAGCGCTCCGCGCAATCGCCGGCGCGTCTGCGTTCGCAGCGACTGCAGCTCAATTATTCTTCAGCAAAGCGCCGAGATAGGCGAATGCGGCGTTGCCCTTCACGGCGCGGCGCCAGACGTCCTCCACCAGATGTTGGTGCAGCGATAGCGCTTCCGGCGCCGAGGTGATCATCGCCACACCGACATGAATATTCGGCTGCTCGCCGAGCCGGAACGGACTCAAAACCAGAACGGAACGATCGGGCTGCCGATAGATGTGGAAGCCCGAATGCGGCAGCGTATCGATCACGATGCCTATCTGCGTGCCGATCGGTTGCTCTTCGATGATCTTGGCGAAATGCTCGATCTCGGCCCGCGCCAATAGCCGCCGTTCGCGGGCCACCGATTCCGGAAGCGACGCGGTGCCGACAAAGCCGTCGCGCAGAAAGCGCCCGATCTCACTAGCCGAAATTAGATTAACGATGCCGGGCCGCCGCCGCCGGAACGCCTCTTTGCGTTCATGCAGGATGGCGATGATTTTGGGAATATCCGATAACGCCCGCTCATTGTTCGAGCCGCTGGCGGCAAGGCTCTCCTTGAGCACCTGCTCCAGAATTCCCTCGAACTTGTCGGAGGCCAGCAGCGACGAAATCGGGCCGGCCAGCACCGATATGTGATCCGCAGTTTCCTCGATCTGCCGCATGCGTTCGAAGTAAACGACGGCCGAGGGAACGTATTCGATACCCACGCCAAGCAGCGTCGGGATGGACACGTTGAGCATTTCCGCAAGGCGTTCGAGCGTCTCGATCTTGGCCAACTCGCCTTTTTCGAAGCGGTACAAAGCAGTGCGTGAAATGCCCAGACGCCGCGCGATCTCGTCGGCGCTCAATCCGGAGCCGAGGCGGAACGCGCGAAGCCGATCGCCGATCTCGTCATATCGGAAAGGAGGTGTCGCAGATGCCATCGGGGCTCTTGGTGCTCCGCGACGGCGCTTGCATTGAATAAGCAAAGCGGCCGCGAGAGAGGTGCTTTACGAATGGTATTGCTCAGAACAGGCCCGAATCATTCGCATATTGTCAAAAAAAATACAATTTCCGACAATGGCTTCCGGCAAATAGTCACCGTTTCCACATCGGCGGCATTTGGGAGCGCGGCGCCGCGCCTACCGCGCAGGCGCTGCGACCCAATCACTTAATCCCGGCACTGCCGCTTTGTCATTCAGAAGCGATGTGGCCGTCTTCGATCACCTTCTTCCACTTTTCATATTCTGATTTGGTGAAGGCGGCGCCCTCCTGCAGGCCGGTGCCGCGCGGCGTAAGTCCGAATTTCGCGAATGACTGTTTCAGCTCGTCGTCCCGCAAAGCGACGGCGATGGCTTTGTTCAGCTTGTCGAGCGCGCCGGGCGGCGTGCCGGCAGCCGCATAGAGACCGAGCCACAGATCGACTTCGTATCCCGGCAGGCCAGCCTCGGCCACGGTCGGCAGGTTCGGATAGACCGCTGAGCGAACCTTGCCGGTCGTCGCCAGCGGAATAATGCGATTGTCGTCGGTAAACGGCCGCGCGCCGGCAATGCTGGAAAATGCTATTTGCACCTTGTTGTCCATCATATCGGTGAACGAGGCGCCGATGCCCTTGTACGGTACGTGCACGGCGTCGATACCGGTGCCGAGCTTCCACATCTCGGCGCCGAGATGCGGCGTGGTGCCGACACCAGCCGAGGCGTAATTGAGCTTGCCGGGATTGGCTTTGCCATAAGCGACAAGCTCGGCATAAGTCTTGATGCCGAGTTGCGGCGCAACGACCAAGACTTCCGGCGACGAGCTCACGATCGATACCGTCGTCAGATCCTCGAATACGTCAAACGGCAGCGATTTCTGCAGGGTCGGATTGATGACGATTGCCGGATCCATGATGGCGATGTTGTAGCCATCGGGCTGCGCGTGAGCGACGTAATCGACGCCGACAATGCCGCCGGCGCCGGGACGATTATCGGGAACGACGGTCTGATTGAGCGCGGCGCCGATCTTTTGCGCCAAGACGCGGCCGGCGAAATCGACGATGCCGCCCGGACCATAGGGAATGATCAGATGAATGGGCCGATCCGGATAGCCTTGCGCGCGGGCGCGAGGCGCCATGACAGCCAAGGTCATAATCATAGTCATGGCGAATGCCGAAAACAGGACGAAGTAGGCGCGGGTACGACGCTTCATTGCTGAACTCCAGTCACAGGTTTCCCGGCAAGATGGTCACCAAGACGATCATTTTGTGAATCGGCATTGTTTGTGTGGTGAAATACCGATGGCGCGCAGCCATGTTCAAGGGTTCGATCGCTGCCCGAACAAGGCTGCGATCTGCTGCAGCATGACACGCAGCATCAGCGAAAAGCCGGAGATCGGCTTGACGGCCGCAGGCGTGGCTGTGGCGGGGCTCGGCGGCGCGCCGGCTTCGGCCGCGCCTGTCTGAGCGGGTGCGGCGGGCGCGGCAGATTGTTGCGCGAGCTGGGCGCGGAGATTGTCGGCGAACTGTTTGATGATTTGCGCTGCGGTCGCCTGAATCATACCGACGCCGCGGCCATATTGCGCAACCGCACCGGACAGCGCGAGATCGGTGTGGATCAACACGATCGATCCGGCATTTTTCGGTTCGACTTTGAAAGTCGCCGCGGCACTGGCCGCACCGCGCCCTTTGGCGTCGCTGCCCTGCGCTTTCACGCGCGCGCTATGCTTGGCGTTATCGATGTCTTCGAGCTGGATGCGGCCGGCGAAAGCCAAAGCCACCGGACCAAGCCGCACCGAGATTTTTCCCTTGTAGTTCTGCGCGTCGATGATTTCGGTCAGTTCGGCGCCAGGCATGCAGGGCGTAATACGCGCGACGTCCATCAAAATGGGCCAAGCCTGATCCGGAGCCAGCGGGATCTCGAAAGAACTGTCGAATTCCATTTACGCACGCCCTTATGACGCCGCAGCATTTACGCCGCCGCCAAGGGCGAACGTTTTCCCGGCATAGTCCGGCCGGTCGGACTTGACGCTAACCAGCACCCGTACAAAAATCAATCCAACAAACCTTTTTTATTACATAGAGTTATTAGTGGCACGCGCCGATCGAGTTTAGCCGGACTTTATTGTTTTGTAACAGTAAGTTACCTCAAGCCTTGTCATGATGGGACGCGTGCAAATATTGGGAACAGGCCTCGATAAAAGCCCGAATACAGCATCGCAGCGGACCGCACGGCCGACCAATGTCTGACCAAAACATCGAAAAATCGCACGCCGATCGCGACAAGCCCGATTTGGCCGGATTATTGAGCGCCGCGGCCGCGCATTATCAGGCCGGCCGGCTTGGCGATGCCGAGGCGGCCTATCGCGCCGCCTTAACTGCCGTGCCGGGCGATGCAGCCATCGTGCACAATCTCGGCGCCATCGCCGCGGCGCAAGACAAGCATCAAGATGCGATTGCGCTGTTCGACGACGTCATCGGCCGCCGACCGCGTTACGTATCGGCGCATTACAATCGCGCCCTGGCGCTGCTCGCGCTGGGGCAGACCAAGGCCGCAACGGAAGGTCTGAGCCGCGTCTGCGCGCTCGAGCCCGAGCATTATGACGCGCACCGCGGCTTGGGCTTTTTGTGGCTTGCGGCCGGCGACCGCGGCCGGGCGCTCGATCACTTTGCCCGCACCTACGAGCTCCGCCGCGGCGAGGACCGTTCAAACCTGGCGGCAAAGTCGCTCACCCACGCGACGCGCGACAAGCTCTTGCACGATGGCGAACAATTTCACTTCCTCGCCAAACGCGCCCGCGATGCGCAGCGATTCACTGCGCTCGCCCGCGCTTACGAGGACGTCGCCCGCGAGGTGACCGAAGAGCTCGAGAGCCTATCGGAGCACCAGATCGAGCGGCTCGGCGAGGACTATAACTGTCCGATCCATCTGCGCGCCGCGCCGGAGATCAGCGGACAGGCGGTGCGCGAACGCTGCGATCTCGGCATGCTGATGCGCGGCTTTCGCGGAAGTCAGACCGGTGCGATCTATTTCGACGACCTGCTCACACCGGAAGCTCTGCAGCGACTGAAGACCTTTCTGCTCGAGAGCACGATCTGGCACGACTTCAGTCATATCGGCGGCTTCGTCGCCTCCTATCTTGAGGACGGCCTCGCCTGCCCGCTGATCCTGCAGATCGCCGATGAGATCCGCAGCACTTTTGCCGACGTGTTGACCGACCTGCCTTTGTCGCAGGCCTGGGCGTTCAAGGGCCTCAAGCCCTCTTCGGCGGTCGACGCGCATGCCGATGACGGCGCGCTCAGCGTGAATTTCTGGGTCACGCCGACCACGGCCAATCTCAAGCCTGAGCAGGGTGGGCTTGTGGTGAGCCTGCTCCCGCCGCCCGACGACTGGCAGATGCGCGGCTACGATTCCGACCACGAGGGCATTGTCGCATTTTTGGTACAAAACCCCCATGACAGCCTCCTTGTGCCCTATCGGGAGAACCGCGCCGTGCTCTTCGAGTCTCGGCTTTTTCACTGGTCCGACACCCCAGAATTCGCTCCAGGATACGAAAATCACCGAATAAATCTGACTTTCCTGTATGGCCGGCAGCGGCCGTCATACCGTCCGCGACGATGACGAGAGCGCGCGCCGCCCGTGGACAATGCATCATACCAAAATTGACACAATTGCCGCAGGGCTCTATCCAGGGACTGGAACAGCGCAGTTGACCGCAGGTCAGGAATGAACCGAGGAATTATGTCGAGCGAACCGAAAGGCAAATACACGACTTCGGCTCTTCGCGTCGGCGACAAGGATTCCTATCCGCAGCGGCTCGTCGGCGAGTTCATCGGCGCTATCGTGAGCAACGATTTTGTCAACGAGGAATACAAGCACCTCGTCATGAGCGTGCATGAGCACGCGCTCAAGGCCTATGCCGGGCAGATGTTTCATCTGCTCTGCCCCTCGCCTGACGGCGCCGAAGTATGGATGCGCCGCCCGATGAGCGTGTATCGCGTGAACAAGCCGGCCCGCCAGATCGAGTTTCTCTACAAGGTCGAAGGCCGGGGCACGCAAGGCATGGGCATGCTGCGCACCGGCGACGAGTTCAATATCGCGGGACCCCTCGGCAACGGCTTCAGTCTGCAGCCCGATTGGAAGAACATCGTCGTGCTCGGCCGCGGCGTCGGGCTGGCGACGCTGGCACCGCTATCGCAGCTTGCCGCCGAACACGGCATCGGCGTCACCGCGATCCTGAGCGCACGCAACGCCAAAGTCGTGATGTCGAAAGATCTGTTCGAAAATCTCGGCGCACGTATCGTGAGCGTGGTCGATACCGACAATTCGAGCGCGGTCGAGAATGTCGAAAAGACCATCGAAGGGCTGGTGGCCGAAGGCAAAGCCGACGCCTTCTTCACCTGCGGCTCCAACCGGCTGTTGAAGCTGATGCAGCGGCTTGGCAAAAAACACGACATTCCCGGCCAGGTCGCCATGGAACAGATCATGGTGTGCGGTTTCGGCGCTTGCTACGTATGCATGCGCACTTTCGAGGTCGACGGCGCGCGTGTGTTGCGGCGCGTCTGCCGGGACGGTCCGGTGTTCAACATGCAGGAGGCCGTGGGATGGTAGATCTCTCGGTAAAGATCGGCGACATCACGCTGCAAAATCCGGTGACCCCCGCCTCCGGCGCGTTCTCCTGGGAATATAACGACGTCATCGATCTCAACCGCCTCGGCGGCTTGGTGGCCAAGACCATCTGCCGCGAGCCGCGGTTGGGCAATCCGACGCCGCGCATGGCCGAGACTGAAGGCGGCATCATTCAATCGATCGGGCTGCCCGGCAAAGGCATCGAATATTTTATCGAGCATATCGTTCCGGAATATGCGCGGTTCGAGCCGCCACTGATCGTCAGCGTATCCTCGGAAAACATTGAAGACTTCGCGGCGCTTGCGGAAGAATTGAGCGGGGTGCCCGATGTCAATGTGATCGAAGCCAATATCTCGTGCCCGACCCGCAACGCGACCGGCGGCAATTTCGCGATGCACGAGGACTATACAAGGGATTGCATCAAGGCGATCCGGGCGAAGACCAAGAAGCCGCTGTGGGTGAAGCTGTCGCCCAATGCCGGCGACATCGTCTCGATCGCCCGGGCCGCCGAGGAAGCCGGCGCCGATGCGCTGGTCATCGCCAATACGTTTCTGTCGCTGAAGATCAGGACCGACAATTTCCGCCCCGCGCTCGGCAACAAATTCGGCGGCCTGGTCTCGCCGGCCTTGAAGCCGATCGTGCTGCGCATGGTTTATCAGGTTGCCAAGGCGGTCAAAGTGCCGATCATCGGCATCGGCGGCGTGACCAAGGCCGGGGACGTCGTCGAATATATGCTCGCCGGCGCCAGCGCCGTCGGCATCGGCTATGCCGGCTTTCGCAATCCGACGGCGCTGATCACGATCATCGACGACCTCGCGTCCTGGTGCGACGAGCGCGGCATCAAAAAAGTGTCCGAGCTAATCGGCGCGGTGCGCGATCAAGACATGGAGATGGATCCGCTGGTCGCGGCGTCTTCAGGGGTCTGATCGTCGAGATTGCAACGTCCATCCGATCGCTGGTGCACGAGTAAAGCCTGCATTCATCACACGCCGGCAAGCTCCGATTGCTGCGCGACCTGAACCGCTCATTTCCAGCAACACGGCATTCGCGCACCTACGACCGAGCGAATTTTGGCCCCAGTGTCAAAAAATCGCACTTTATATAATTTTGTATACAAAAAGCTGAGAAAAATTAAATTTCCGGGGCAATAAAATTTCAAGAAGCCCTCGCCGGGACCAACCCTGCCGCGCCAAGGAACACCAAGGTCGGCACTAACGCGACGACAGGTCATCGTATGAGAGTGATATTGCGGGCGATGGTAAGCGCCCTGTTCGCTGTGATGCTCGCCAATGCCGCTTCGGCGGAGACCTATCCAACACGGCCGATCAGATTGATCCTGCCGTACAGTCCTGGCGGCATCGTCGACTTCGTCGGACGGGAATTGGCGCAGCACCTCGGCGCCGAAATCGGCCAGACAATCGTGCCCGAAAACCGTCCAGGCGCCGGCGCGGTTGTCGGAACCGATGTCGTGATCAGATCGGCCCCCGACGGCTACACTTTGCTGCTTGTGGATCCTGCGCTCGTCATCAATCAAACGCTGCTCGATCCGCCGCCTTACGACGTTTTCAAGGATCTCGAAGCTGTCTCCGTCGTCAGTTCCGCGCCGAACGTCGTCATCGTTTCGAAGGCCATGGACATAACGACGCCGGCGCAGCTCGTCGCCTACGGAAAGGCCAATCCCGGAAAGCTCAACTACGCGTCTCCCGGCGTCGGGACCACCGGCCATCTCGGCGCCGAGATGTTCAAGCAACGCGCCGGGATCGACGCCACGCATGTCCCGTATAAAAGTTCGGGCGGGGCTTTTCCCGATATCATCGACAACAAGGTGCAATTCACCTTCGCCAGCATTGCGAGCGCGCTACCCTTCACCAACGATAACCGCGTCGTGCCCATCGCGGTCGCCGGCGACAAACGCAGCCCGGTTTATCCGAACGTGCCGACGCTCGAAGAACAGGGCTACGAGAATTTTGCCGTCGACACTTGGCTCACTTTGTTCGCGCCGGCGGGGCTGCCGGATGATATCCGCGATAAGCTCAATGCCAGCGTGAAGGCCGCATTGGCTAAGCCGAAGCTGAAAGCAGCGCTGGCGACGATCGGCGTCGAGCCCCGCGGCACGAGCCCGCAGGAAGCCGCCGCTTTTGTCAAAGCCGAACACGACAAGTGGAAAGACATTATCGCCAAGGCGAATATCCGGTACAACTGAGCTCTCTGCGTCGGAAGCCGAAGCCGTTATGTTGAAGTAGCGTAGGCGTCGATCACGGCTTTAAGCCATTGCGGCTTGATCGGCAGCGACGTGACGGTGGCGATATCGCCGAGCGCGTCGTCAACGGCGGACGCGATGGCGGCGCCGACGCCGGCGATGCCGCCCTCACCCGCGCCTTTGATGCCGAGCGGATTTGTCGTGCTTGGCGCATCCTCGGTGATCAGCACGTCGACCTTCGGTATTTCATGCGCTGTCGGCATCAGATAGTCGGCGAACGTCACGGATAGCGGCTGGCCGCGCTCGTCGTATTGGAATTCCTCGAACATCGCGCCGCCGAGGCCTTGCGCGAATCCGCCGACGATCTGGCCGCGCACCAGAACGGGATTGACGGCGCGCCCGACATCGAAGGCGATCAGCATCTTCTCGATGGTCACGCCGCCGGTACCGCGATCGATCGTCACCAGGGCGATCTGCACACCGTACGGATATGTCATATGCGCGGCGTTGAACCAGCCTTCCGCGGACAGTCCGGGATCGCGCTCGCCGCGCGTCTTTGATGTCGGACGCAAATGGTTGGCGATTTCGCCGAGCGTCATCAGGGGCTCGTCCAGCGCTTCCGACCGCACGATCTTGCCGTCAACGATGGCAAGACGCCCCGGCTCGGCCTGCAGCAGTTGCGACGCCATGTCCAAAGCCTTGGCGCGCACCTTCTCCGCGGCAATCGCGGTGGCATTGCCGGTCATGACCGTGGCGCGGGTGGCGTGAGCGCCGATGCCGTATTCGATGCGATCGGTTTGACCGTGGATCACCCACACCTTGCGGTAATCAACACCGAGCCTGTCAGCGCAGATCTGCGCGACGACGGTCTCAAAGCCCTGGCCGACCGAGGCGCCGCCGGTGATAACTTCGACATCGCCGCTGTCGTGGACGTGAATGCGCACCCCGTCGATCGGGCCCAGGCCGCTCTTCTCGACATACATCGCGAGCCCCAAACCGATCAGCTCGCCTTTGGTACGGCGCTCATTCACTTCGCGCTCGAGCTTGTCCCATGCGCAGCGCGCCAAAGCCTTATCGAGCAATCCGGGATAATCGCCGGAATCCAGCACGACTTCATCGCCGAGCGCGACGAGCGGCCGCTCATGCGGCATGTCGGCGGGCTGAAGCAGATTGCGACGGCGCACCTCCACGCGCGACAGGCCGAGCTTCTTCGCGATCGCATCCATCAGCCGCTCGCGCACGAAATTTGTCTCGTAGCGGCCCGGCGCGCGATAGGTCGCGGCCGGCGTTTTGTTGGTCAGCCGGAAATGGCATTGCACGCGGTAATTCGGCAGACGATAGGGACCGGGCAGGATGCCGCACGCGGTCTCGGCGACGCGCGTGCCGTGGGTGCGGATATAAGCGCCTTGATCGTGGAAGAAGCGATCGTCGATGCCGAGCAGATGCCCTTCGGCGTCCACCGCGGCGCGAATGAAATGACGTTGCTGGCGCGAGTGGTTGGCGGCGATCATGTGCTCGCGACGGTCTTCGAGCCATTTCACTGGCCGCTCCAATCGCATGGCCGCGACCAAAACCAAAATGTCTTCCGGATAGATTTCGCCGCGCACGCCGAAGCCGCCGCCCACCTGGCCTTCATAACAATGGACGGCGGCAGTGCTGCGGCCGAACATCCGCGCCAGCGATTCTCGATTCCGATGCGGCACCTTCGCCGCGCCGTGCAATTCGAGAACATCGCGCGCCGCGTCATACCGGCCGATGGCGCCGCGCGTCTCCAGCGGCACGCCGGAATGGCGACCGATCGCGACGTCGATTTCGACAATGTGGGCCGCGTTACGAAAGACCGCGTCAATCTCGCCATAGCCTTGGCGGCATATCGTCGGCTCGGTCGTGAGCCCATCAGCGAAGTCGGCTACCGCGGCCGCGGCATCGACCAGCACCGGCAGTTCGTCGACTTCGACGATAACGAGATCGGCCGCATCTTCGGCGACATACGGATCGGTCGCAAAGATCGCGGCCACCGGTTCGCCGACATAGCGGACATAGTCGCGCGCCAGAACCGGTTGGCGGAACGGCGCGAGTTTCTCGATCGGTCCTTCGCGGAAATCGATCGGCGGCAGATCGGCGATGTCACTTGCAGTCCACACCGCAACGACGCCGCGGAGCGCTTTAGCCTCCGTCACATCGACGTTCTTCAGAACGCCGTGGGCATTCGCCGAGCGCACAATACGCATGTGGAGCTGACGCGGGAAAGATATGTCTCCGGCGAACTGACCGCGGCCGGTGACCAGCGGCCTATCCTCAAGCCGCGTCACCGAAGCGCCAATGCCGGTCGGCTTGCTATCGTTGGCTCGTGGTTTCACGTGCGCCCATTCATCCGCGCTGCGGCGGCTTTGACGGCTTTGAGAATATTCTCGTATCCGGTGCAGCGGCACAGATTAGACGACAAAAGATCCAGCAGTTCGTCGTCCTCGATCGACGGCTTTTGCTCGAGCGCGCCCAGCGCCAGCATCAAAAAGCCTGGCGTGCAAAATCCGCATTGCAGTGCGTGATGCTCGATAAAAGCCTCTTGCAGCGGATGCAGCGCCGCGCCGTGCTGCAATCCTTCGATCGTCCTGATCTTCTTGCCGTTGGCCTGCACGGCAAACATCAGGCACGACCGCACCGGAGCGCCATCGACCAGTACCGTGCAGGCGCCGCAGACGCCGTGCTCGCAGCCGAGATGGGTGCCGGTCAGGCCGCAATCGTCGCGGATGACGTCGGCCAAGATCCGCCGCGGTTCCACGGTCACCTCGTGGGCAGCGCCATTGATGTCGAGGACGATGTCGATCTTGTCCATCAGCGCGCGCTCGCAAGCGCGCGGCACACCAGCGTGCGGACCAGAGCGCGACGATAATCGGCCGAATTGTTGTTGTCCTCGATCGGATCGATCGCGGCCGCTGCCGCGTCCGCCGCTGCGGCGAAGACTACAGGTTCCGGCTTTTGGCCGATCAAGCGCGCCTCGGCGTCCTTGATCCGCCGCGGAAACGCCTCGGCGCCACCGAGTCCGATGCGGGCATCGGCGATGCGACCGGCCTGCAGCCGATAAGTCGCAAGCACCATGGCGATCGCGAAGTCGCCGGCACGGCGGCTGAATTCACCGAAGCCGGTGCGCGTGTCGTCTTGCAGCAGCGGCAATTCGACCGCGGTGATCAGTTCGTCTTCGCTGATATCCGTGGTCATCACCGCCTTGTAAAAGTCCTTGGCGGCAATCCGGCGGACGCCGCGTTCGCTCTCGGCAACGACGACTCCGTCGAGCGCGGCGGTCACGCAGCACCATTCCGACGCCGGGTCGGCGTTGGCGACGCTGCCGCAAAACGTGCCGCGCTGCCGTATCGGATAATGCGCAATGAAACGCACGACCTTGCGCAGGAGATCGCCGAGACGGCCCGGGATCTTGTCGGACTCGAAATAAGCGTGACGCGTGCAGGCGCCGATCCGCAAGCGATCGCCATCGATCACGACACCATCGAGCGCGCGAATGCCGTTAATGTCGATCAGATGCGCCGGTCGGGCCATGCGAAACGCCATGGTCGGAACCAGCGTCTGTCCGCCCGCCAGAATGCGCCCGTCCTGCGGAGCCAGTGCGGCAAGCAACTTCAGTGCTTCCTGCAATTCCGTAGGCGCATGATACGAAAACGGTGCGGGCTTCATGGTTCCGATCTAGCAGCCATCATGCCATTTGTACACTTAATGTTACACTCGCTTCTAACTCTTGGTCGTTGGCTTCGGCACGAAAGCTAGCAATTTACCGTAGTTACTGACGCCTCCCAGGAGATCGAGCCGCCTTACTGCCGTCTCTGTAATAAAAACGGTATAGGGTGCAAACGGTAGACCTGCGCCGCGAGACGCACTTCGATGTCGCCCATCGTCACTGTCGCGTGCGACCGGTATCCGCTTCCCACGTGCAAAGTCTCCTCCTGGAAGCATTGATCTATGAAAGCGGTGCGGCCATTACTGAGCATGATGAGTCTGTACGGCGGCGCAAGGACGAGAGCATTGAAATCGACTCAGGGCCAACTTCGCTCCGGAAAGCGCACCCCGGAGCGGCGGGCGTCGGAAAGCCCGACGGCGAAGAGCGCGCGCTTTCTCACGACACTCGATCGCTCGCTGCACACCGGATCGCGGGCAGATTTCGTCTATGACAGCTTGCGCAACGCGATCTGGGAAGGACGCTTTGCGCGGGGCGAGCGGATCCGCGAGGAGGATATCGCCAAAAGCCTCGGGGTGAGCCGAACGCCGGTGCGCGAGGCCTTGCAGCGGCTGCAGCAGCGCGGCCTGCTGGTCGTCCGCCCCGGGCGCGGATTTGCCGTCGCGCAATTGTCCAACAAGCAGATTTTCGACCTCTATGCGATACGCGAGATCCTCGAAGGCTCCGCTGCGCGATTTGCCGCGCAGCATGCCACCGAAAGCGAGATCGCGATCCTCTATCAATTACAAAAGCAGCTCAGCAACGAGGGGCACGACCTCTTGGCCCTGGTAACGCTCAACCGCCGTTTCCATCAGCACATCTACGAAGCCACGCATAACCAATATTTGCTGGAAATGCTGGAAGTCCTCAACGACTCGATGGCGCTATTGCAGAATCTCACCGTGCTGATGCCCTCGCGTCATGGCCGATCCGATATCGAGCACCTTTGCATCGTTCGCGCCATCGAGAAGGGCGACCAAGACGGCGCCGAGAAAGCGGCGCGCCATCATATTCAGCAAGCCCGCAAATGCCGGCTTGAATATTTCGCGGCGCACGAGACGAAGCTTTAGCCCGCGCCATTGTCGGACCGCGCCGCCCAGGGCTTCGGCTTGTCAGGCCAGCCCAATTGTATACAATTAAATACAGAAGAGGAAAAAAGCGACAAAAAAACTTAACAAAGGCGCGAGCTTGATCGGACAGAGCGTTCATCGGATCGAGGACGAGCCCCTGTTGAAGGGATACGCCCGCTTTGTCGATGATATCGCTCTTCCCGGCCTGCTGCATGCGAGCTTCGTGCGCAGCCCGCATGCCCATGCCGCAATCCGCGCCATCGATACCAGTCACGCCGCGTCAGCGCCCGGAATTCACGCCGTTCTCACGCTCAACGACATCAACGCGGCCATGCGCCAGCGGCGCATGAAGCGCCATTCGAATTCCGGCACCAAGCTCGATCTGGTCTGGCCCTTTGCGCTTGCCGACACCGAAGTCTCCTATGTCGGCGAGGCGGTCGCCGTCGTGCTTGGCGATAACCGCTATGTCGCCGAAGACGCCGCCGCGCTTGTTGACGTGACCTATGACGTTCTGGAGCCGGCGGTCGACTGCCGACTGAGCGAAGCGGCGAGCCCGCGCGTGCGTTCGGAGCTCAAATCGAACGTCGTCGCGAGTTACAAGGTCGGTTACGGCGAGGTCGATCAGGCTTTCAAGAACGCCGCGCATGTGTTCGAGGAAGAAATCGTCCAATGTCGCGGTGGCGCGCATTCGATCGAAGGGCGGGGAATTGTCGTCGAATACAGAAGCATGGACGACTCGCTGTTCGTCTCCGCCTCGACGCAGAAGGCCCATGACCTGAAGAATTCCATCGCCGTGCTGCTGGGGCTGCCCGATTCCAAAATCAGAGTGGTCACGCCTGAAGTCGGCGGCGGCTTTGGCGCCAAGCTCTGCGTCTATTCCGAGGATATTGCGGTAGCGGCGGCCGCTAAGCTGCTGCGGCGTTCGATCAAATGGATCGAGGACCGGCGCGAGCACTTCACCAATGCGGTACAGGAGCGCGATCAGATTTGGCAGCTTGCCATCGCGACCGACAAGGACGGCGTTATTGCCGGCATTCGCGGCACGCTTATTCACGATCAGGGCGCCTATGCACTGCAGGATGTCAACCTGCCCTACAATTCCGCGACCGCGGTGACCGGACCCTACGTCGTGCCGGCCTTCGGCATGGATGTTCGCGTGGTGCTGACCAACAAGACCCCGGTGTCGTCGGTGCGCGGCGCCGGCTATCCGCAGTCGGCGTTTGCGATGGAACGGCTGATGGATCTGGTCGCGGCCAAGCTCAAGCTCGACCGCGCCGAACTGCGCCGCCGCAATCTGATCGCCGCCGACGACATGCCCTATGAAAAGCCGATCAAGGCGCGCTCGGGCCTCTCGATCGTCTATGACACCGGCGACTATCCGGCGACGCTGGCGACTGCGCTGAATATCGCCAAGTGGCAGGACTTTCCCGAGCGCAAGGCGCAGGCGCGCGCCGCCGGCCGACATATCGGGCTCGGCATCGCCAATGCCGTCAAAGGGACGGGGCGCGGTCCGTTCGAAACCGGCATCGTGCGCGTCGATCTGACCGGTCAGGTGTCGGTCTACACAGGCGCCGCGCCGATGGGACAAGGCTTGAGAACCGCGCTTGCGCAAATCTGCGCCGGCGAGTTCGGCCTCAAAGCCTCCGACATCAATGTGATCGCCGGCGACACCGGAACGGTACCGCTCGGCCAAGGTGGCTTCGCCAGCCGGCAACTCATCACCGCCGGCTCGTCGGTGCTGCTTGCCTCACGTTCGGTCGCCGCCAAGGCCAAGACGCTGGCCGGGCGTATCATCGAAGCCGATGAAAGCGATCTCGAACTGAGCGACGGCAATGTCCACGTCGCCGGCGCCAAGGATGCAAGCGTCAGCCTCGGCGAGCTGGCGCGCATTCTCCAAGGCGCCCCTGGCTATGGCTTCCCGGAGGGCATGGAGCCCGGATTGGATGCGACCGCGAACTTTCGTACCGATGCGCTTGCCTATGCCAATACTTGTCATATCGCCGAGGTCGAAGTCGATTGCGAAACCGGCGGCATTGCGCTCGTAAATTATATCGCCGTGCAGGATGCCGGCCGCCGCATCAATCCGATGATCGTCGACGGCCAGATCAAAGGCGGCATCGTCCACGGCATCGGCAACGCGATCTTCGAGCACATCGTCCACGACAGTGACGGTCAGCCGCTGGCGACCAATTTTGCCGATTATCTGCTGCCGACGGCGACCGAGCTGCCGCCGATCGAGACGGTCTATACCGAGAGCCCGACCCACTTGAATCCGCTCGGCGCCAAAGGCGTCGGTGAAGTCGGCACCGTCCCGGCCGCGGCGGCGGTCATTTCGGCGATCGAAGACGCGCTCAGCGAGTTCGCGATACGGATTTCGCAGGTGCCGATTTCTCCGCAATATATCAGGCGGCGTATTGAGCAAGCCGCGCGCTAGGACGGCTGGGATCAGGACGGCCCGGACGGGGCGCTTTACAATTGTATACAACCGAATACAATTGCCTATGCGCCCGGCTTTGAAGAACAGACCGCCGTTCGCTTTGTGCCAGCCTCACCGCAACGTCGAGGAGACATTCATGGCTTTCGCCGACACCGACATCAAGCCCCAAATCCACTATCGCGACGGCTTGCGGGGCTGGATCGATCAGGTGCAGCGCATCGGCGAATTGCTTCACGTCAACGGCGCCCATTGGGACACCGAAATGGGCAGCATCACGCAGATGCTGACCGAGAGCAGCAACAACACCGCGCCGGCGATCCTGTTCGACGAGGTGCCGGGCTATCCGAAAGGCTTCCGCACCCTCTACGGACATTTCTCGACGGTGAAGCGCGTGGCGCTGACGCTCGGGCTGCCGCTGGAGCAGAAGCGCAAGGTCGACATCGTGCAGCGCTTCCACGCGCGCATGCAGAACATGAAGTCGATCCCGCCGCGCTTCGTGAAAGACGGCCCCATTTTGCAGAACGTCTTGGAAGGTAACGCCTGCGACGTTCTCAAATTCCCGGTGCCGCGCCACCATGAGCAGGACAAGGCGCGCTTCATCGGCACCGCCGACTGCGTCATCACCCAGGATCCCGACGAGGGCTGGTTCAATCTCGGCGCCTATCGCTCGCAGGTTTACGACGGCAAGACCATCGGCTGTCAGATCACCGAAGGTAAACACGGCCGCATCCACCGCGACATCTATTTCGAGCGCGGACAGCCGATGAAAGTGGTGATCCTGTGCGGCCAGGATCCGCTGCTGTTCTTATTGTCCGGCGCGCCGATGCCCGATGTCAGCGAATACGATCTCGCCGGCGGCCTGCGTGGCGAACCGATCGACGTGATCGGCGGCCCCTATACCGGCTTTCCGATCCCCGCCGATTGCGAGATCGCCATCGAAGGCGAAACTGTGCCGGGGCAGACTTTGCCGGAAGGTCCGTTCGGCGAATGGATGGGCTATTACTCCGACGACACGCAGCCGCGTCCTTATATCAACGTCAAAACAATCCTCTATCGCAACGACCCGATCATCTGCTGCGCGCCGCAGCACAAGCCGGTCGACGAGACCGGATTGCTCAAAGGCATCGCCGGCGCCGCGCAAATCTGGCGCGCGCTCGAAGCGGCCGGCGTCCCGGACGTGCTCGGCGTCTGGAATCACGAAGCCGGACCGGCGACACGCTTCACTGTCGTGCAAATCCGCCAGCGCTATCCCGGCCATGCGCGCCAGGCCTTGCACATCGCGGCGGCCTGCCAGGGCGGCGCCTATGCCGGCAAGTGGAACGTCGTGGTTGACGACGACATCGATGCCGGTGAACTCGATCAGGTGCTGTGGGCAATGTGCACGCGGTTCGATCCGAATGTCGATATCGACCTGATCCAGAAGGCCTGGGCCTCCAAGCGCGACCCACTTTATCTGCCCGGCAACTTCAACAACCGCATCCTGATCGACGCTTGCATTCCCTACGACATGAAACTCAAGAAGACTTTTCCGACTGTCGTCGATGTCAGCAGTGATTTGCGCGCAAAGTTGCGGGCGAAGTTTCCGCACATTTTCCCGCCGGCCTGACGCGGGGAGCCGCCGGACTCAACCATGCCGCACTGGGCGGCTCCAACCGACATCAAGCGGCGTCGCATCTGCGGCGCCGCTCAAGCCCGCTTGGCGCCTCTCTTCGCAGGTGAAGCAAACAATAATGTGCGGAGGAGCAATCTCCGCCGTGGCATCCCAATTTTTGCACATGTACCAAATTGTTGACGCTATGCCACTTACTGTACAGAATGCAGCGCCGGACTGAAAATGAGGAAGGGATGAGCCAGCTCAGGCATTCTGCGCGATATCCGTTCATGACCTCTCTGTTTATCGCTCTGACGCTGACGTCGTTGCTGTGGGCGCCGGCGCGCGCGGACGAATGGCCGTCGCATCCGGTCAGGATCATCGTTCCGTTCGGTGCCGGCGGCGCCGGTGACACGCTGGCCCGCGTCGTCGCCCAGCACCTGTCGGAAAGCATGGGCCAGCCGTTCATTGTCGAAGACCGCCCGGGCGCCGGCGGCATTGTCGGCACGCAGCAGATCGTCAGTGCCGATCCCGACGGCTACACGATCGGTGTCACCAACCTGTCGACGCTCTCACTCATTCCCGTCATCAATACCTCGGCGACTTACAACCCGCTCGGCGATTTCAGGCACATCGCCTTCATCGGCGGCTCGCCGGTGGTGCTCGCCGCGACGCAATCGACACACGCCAAGACGCTCGCGGACTTTATTGCTTATGCCAATGCGCCCGGGCACGCGTTCACATTCTCATCGTCGGGAGTGGGATCGGACGGGCATTTGATGGGGGTCGCGATCGCCACCGCCCTGAATGTCAGGCCGGAGCATGTCCCTTACAAATCAACCGCAGAAGCGCTGACCGATGTCGTTTCCGGACAGGTCCCGTTCTCGACATCCACGCTGTCGTCGACGTCGGGATTTCTGCACGCCAATACGCTGATCGGCATCGCGGTCACCTCGCCGGAACGTCTTCCGGATTTTCCCGATCTGCCGACCTTCAAGGAGCTCGGCCACCCGGAGCTGCTCGACAATACGTGGTTCTCGTTCTCCGGCCCGGCCAAATTGCCGGACGATATCGTAACCAAATTGAACAAGGCCGTCGTCGCCGCCGTCGAGTTGCCCGATGTGCAGGAGCGGTTTCGCCACAACGGATTCCTGGCGCAACCGATGACGGCGCAGGAATTTACCAATTTCGTCGCCGCTGAAAACGCCAAGTGGAAAACTGTAATCGAACACGCCGGGTTGGTTGGAAAGCCGCAATGACCGGCGAGCAGGACACAATCTAAGCATGGCAGAGCGACCACGAATTGGATTGATCCTGACCGGCGGCACCATCGATTCCGTCGGCGCCGACCGGCTGGATCTGGCCTGGTATTTCGAAAATGCCCAGCGCCTCGGTCACGGCGAGTTGGTGAACCGGCTACCGGAGCTGGCAGCCATTGCCGCGGTCGAAGAGATTCCGTTTCGTGCGCTGTCGAGCCAGGCTCTGGTCGACAAGGACTGGCTCGACCTCAACCGCGAGATCCATAACATCTTCGATCAAGATCGCGCCGACGGCCTCGTCATCACCCACGGTACCAATACTCTCGAGGAGACGGCGTATTTTCTCAATCTCACGCTCAAGACCGATCGGCCCGTTGTCATTGTCGGCGCCATGCGCCCCTCCTCCGCGCTCAGCGCGGACGGCTATCTCAATGTTTTCAATGCCGTCAAAGTTGCCGCGGAGCCGAGTTCACGCGGCCTGGGCTGTCTGGTCGCGATGAATGACGCGATCTACGGCGCACGCGATGTCACCAAAAACTCGACGTTCCGCGTCGACGCATTCACGTCCCGCGATCTCGGGCCGCTGGGCTTTGCCGATGCCGACGGCAAAGTGATCTACTACCACGCGCCGCTGCGCAAACACACGACCGCAACCGCGTTCGACGTCCGCGGCATGCAAGCGCTGCCCCGCGTCGACATCACGCTGTCTTATGCCAATGCCGATGGCGCCATGATCGCGGCAGCGGTCGCGGCCGGCGCGAAAGGCATTGTCAGCGCCGCGACCGGCGGCGGCCGCCCGACGCCGGCCGAGGACATAGCCTTCGACAAAGCGCACCGCGAACATGGCCTCCTCATGTGCCTATCGAGCCGTGTCGTCTCCGGCCGCGTGGTGCGAAGCCCGAGCCTCGCCAAGCGCGGTTTTGTTGCCGCCGACAATCTGCAGCCGTGGAAAGCGCGCATTCTGCTGTCGCTTGCGCTGACAAAGACGTCGGATGCCGACGCCATCCAAAGAATGTTCGGCACCTACTAAAGGTCGAAGATCGAGGTCCGGTGGGTCGCCGCTAGCGCCGCCATCGTCGGAAAGATAAGTATAAGGACAGATGTGATCATGACCGCCCCGCTCCTAAAGGCCGAATTGCTGCATGAAGCCGCCTAATTTTTCTTATCACGACCCGCGCACCACGGCTGACGCGGTCGGTCTGCTTTCGAGCCTGGAGAACGCAAAACTCCTCGCCGGCGGCCAGTCATTGATGCCGATGCTCAATATGCGCTTCGTGTTGCCCGACCACGTCATCGACCTCAATCGCGTCGAGGGCTTGAACTATATCGACGCGCGCGGCGACACGCTCGAAATCGGGGCGATGACACGTCAACGCGATATCGAATTCTCGGATCTCGTGAAGAAGAAGTGTCCGCTGATGCATGAAGCGATCGCGCAAGTCGGCCACCGCCAGACGCGCAATCGCGGCACGATCGGCGGCTCGCTGTGCCATCTCGATCCGTCCGCCGAGCTGGTGTCGGTCGCCGCGGCACTCGACGCCAAGATCTCCGTCATCGGCAAGACCGGCACACGCAGCATCGACTTCAAGGACTTTCCGGTGGCCTATATGACGCCGGCGATCGAGCTCGACGAAATGCTCACAGCCGTTTCGTTGCCGTGCTGGCCGGCGCGCCACGGCTATGCCTTCGTCGAATTCGCCAGGCGTCACGGCGATTTTGCCATTGTCTCGGCGGCGGCGCTGATCGAAGAGGACGCAAGCGGCAAGGTCACGCGCGCCTCGGTGACGCTCGGCGGCATCGGCCCGGCGCCGGTACGAGCGCACGACGTCGAGCGCGCGCTGATCGGTGAGAAGATCGAGGAAAAGCGGCTGACGGAAATCTGCGAGACACTGCGCGCGCTCGATGCCGTCGACGACATTCACGCACCTGCCTCCTATCGCCAGCAATTGGCGACGGTGCTGCCGCGCCGCGCGCTTCTGAAAGCGCATCAGCGCTTCATCGGAGCAGCGGCATGAGCGAAACGCGCCAAATCACTCTGACGGTGAACAACAAAACGTACACCGAGACCGTTCCGGTGCGGGTGACGCTTGCCGACTTCCTGCGCCATCAGCTCGGCCTGACCGGCACTCACCTCGGCTGCGAGCACGGCGTGTGCGGCGCCTGTACGATTTTGTTCGACGGCCACTCCGCCCGCTCGTGCCTGATGCTCGCAGTCCAGACCGACGGCCACGAGATCGTGACGATCGAAGGCATCGCGCCAGACGACAAGACGCTGCACCCGTTGCAGGAGGCGTTCCGCGACAATCACGGCCTGCAATGCGGCTTCTGCACGCCCGGAATATTGACTACGCTGATCGAGCTGTTGCGCGACAATCCCAGTCCGACAGAGGAAGAGGTGCGGATCGCGATTTCCGGCAATCTGTGCCGCTGTACCGGCTACCAGAATATTGTCGTCGCCGCCCTCGATGCGGCGGCTCGGCTGAGAGCGCAGAAACCGGCGCCTTGAGCCGGCCTCGTCGCCCCTCACGTCCCCCCTTATGGGCGATTATTTTTGGTACAGGCGGTTAAATTATGCGCACTGTACGGATATTGCGAAATGTACCAAAATTGGTATGATTTTCCATGTCCCAGCGGGGTCTGACTCTCTCCCTCGCGGGTGTGTCCTCCCTAGACTGTGCCTGTGGCTCCCGCCACAGGGCACATTTTCGGACGACGGTGTTTCACCGGCGATATGCGCCGGAAGCCATAGGACGTCGCAGTGCCGCGATGATGTTGAATTTCCGAAGGGTTGCTCTCACCGCCTCTCTGTTGGCTTCGACATTCGCTCAGGCGCGCGGCGAAGCCGGTTATCCCGACCACGCCGTGCGCGTCATCGTGCCGTTCGCGCCCGGCGGCGTGGTCGATGTGATGGCCCGGCTCCTGTCGCAAAAACTGTCGGCGGATTTCGGCAAGAATTTTCTTCTGCAAAATCTGGGTGGGGCCGGCGGCGATATCGGCACGCATGATGGCGCGACCGCCACCGCCGACGGCTATACGATCGTAATTACGAGCTCGAGCTTTGTCGTCAATCCGAGCCTGCACGCGCAGGTGCCTTACGATCCGGTCAAGGATTTCAGCCCGATAACGATCGCGGCGTCTTCGCCGAATGTCGTCGTCGTCAATCCGAATGTGGCTGCGAAAAGCATGCAAGAGCTCGCCGACCTCATTCGGCGCGAGCCGGACAAATACAGCTTTGGCTCGGCCGGTATCGGCACCACGACGCACCTTTCCGGCGAATTGTTTCGGCTCTCCGCCGGATTGAAGCTCGTTCATGTGCCGTTTTCCGGCGCCGGTCCGGCTTTGCAATCGACAGTCGGCGGCTACACGCCGATCACGTTTTCGAGTCTGCCGGCAGCGATCCCTTTGATCAAAAGCGGGCTGGTGCGTCCGCTTGCGGTGACCAGCGCCAAGCGCGTCAGCGCGCTGCCTGACGTGCCGACCCTGGCGGAGCAAGGATTTCTCGGGCAGGAGGCCGAGACATTATTGTTCGTGCTGGCGCCCGCCGGCACACCGCCGGACATCGTCAATGCGCTGAGCACCGAGTTTCGCAAGATCGTCGCCTCGCCCGAAATCCAGAGCCAGTTCGACACGCTCGGCTTCAGCCCCTTGGCCACGACGCCCGAGGACTCCGAACAGCGGATCAAGGATGAGGTCGCCCGATGGGCCAAGGTGATTAAGGACGCCAATATTCAAGCCGGAGATTGAGCAGACAACGGGCGCATCCGGCGTGATGATCCGGCTATAATAGGAAACAGCCGAGGCAAAAGGATCGAGCAAGGCATGAATACGATGGTGAAGCCGTCCCACGTGACCCGCAACATCTCCAAGCAGGACTTGCGGTCCTGGCTCAGCGAGATGGATGCGGCAGGCGAAATCCGGCACATCAAGGGGGCCAATCGCGAACGCGAGATCGGCGGCATCGTCGATATCTATCAGCGCAAGATCGGCAATCCCGCGGTCCTGTTCGACGATATCCCGGGCTATCCCAAAGGTTATCGCATTCTCGCCAATCTTCTCACCTCCATCCGCCGCATCAATCTCACGCTCGGAAATCCCGGCACCGGTAGCGAGATCGAGCTCGTCCAGCACTGGCGCCGTTACATGAAAGAGGCCAAGACCATCCCGCCGGTCGAGGTGAAGTCGGGCGCGCTTCTGGACAACGTGTTCACCGGCGACGACATCGATCTGTTCAAGGTGCCGGTGCCGAAATGGCATGAGCACGATGGCGGCTTTTACATCGGCACCGGCGACATGGTGATCATGCGCGACCCCGATACCGGGTGGATCAATTACGGCGCCTATCGCGTGCAGGCGCACGACAAGAGGCTTGCCACCGTGATGTGCTCGAAGGGCAAGCACGGCGACATGATCCAGCGCAAATATCACGAGCGCGGCCTGCCCTGCCCGGTCGCCGTCGTGTGCGGAATGCATCCGGCGCTGTTCATGATCGCCGGCCTCGAAATTCCTCACGGCAAGAACGAATACGACGCCGCAGGCGGATTGATCGGCGAGCCCATCGAGGTGATCGCCGGTCCCAAGACCGGCCTGCCGATCCCGGCTCATGCCGAGATCGCATTCGAGGGCTTCATCCATCCCAACGACAAGATCGACGAGGGCCCGCTCGGCGAGTGGACCGGCTATTACGCCGGCGGCTTGAAGAAGGAGCCCGCCATCCGCATCGAAACCATGATGATGCGCAACGATCCGATCCTGCTCGGCGCAATCCCAGGCATTCCGCCTGACGACGATTCGTTTTATCGCGGCTCGTACCGTTCGGGCGCGGTGTGGAATCAGCTCGAAGCCGCCGGCGTTCCCGAGGTGAAAGGCGTCTGGTCGCATGCCGCCGGCGGCAGCCGCCTTTGGCTCACCGTCGCGATCAAGCAGCAATATGCCGGCCACGCCAAACAGGCCGGGCTTATCGCGTCGCAGTGCCACGCCGGCGCTTACGTCAACCGCTTCGTCGTCGTCGTCGACGACGACATCGATCCCGCCGACATGGACAAGGTGATCTGGGCGATGTGCACGCGCTGCGATCCGCGCGAAGGCATGGAAATCCTGCGCGGCTGCTGGAGCTCGGCGCTCGATCCGATGGCCTATTCCGAAACCGATCCGCGCAATGCGCGCGTCGTGATCGACGCCTGCAAGCCGTTCGGCCGGCGCGCCACTTTCCCGATCGTGGTGCGCGCCAGCGAGGAACTGGAACGCAATGTGCGGGCAAAATTCGGAAACCTGCTGCCGCAATAAACGGGCCGCGCCGGAATCGTCACATGAAGCTGCCGCCGTTCGACTACCAGGCTCCGGCGACGCTCGGGGAGGCTGTGCAAATATTGTCGAACGGTGCGGGCGCGGCAAAAGCGATTGCTGGCGGCCAGAGCCTTATTCCGATCATGGCCTTTCGCTTGGCCAATCCAAGTGTGCTCGTCGACTTGGGCGGCATCGCGGGACTCAACGACATCGCGATCGGTGAAGCCGGCGTATCGATCGGCGCGATGGTGCGGTGGCGCGAGCTGGAAGACCACGCCGGTCTGCGCAGCGCCTGTCCTTTGATCCCCGCCGCCGTCGGTCACATCGCCCATTATCAGATCCGCAACCGCGGCACGATCGGCGGCAGCCTCGCGCATGCCGATCCGGCCGCCGAAATGCCGGGCATTGCCGTCACCTGCGACGCGCGGATCGATATCGTGGGCAGGACAGGCACGCGGAAGGTTGACGCGCAGGATTTCTTCCTGGGTCCACTCACGACCTGTTTGGCGCACGACGAAATCATCACGGCGATCCATTTTCCGCCTTGGCCCGCCGCGCGGGGCTGGGCCTTCGAGGAATTCTCGCAGCGGCGCGGCGACTTCGCCTTTGCCGGCATCGCGCTTTACTACGACGAACGGCCGGGCGGCATCATCGAGAATGCTCATGTCGGCGTCATTGGAGCGACGCAGATCCCGCGCCGTCTGGCTGCGGTCGAGGACACGCTCGACGGCAAGAAATTTTCCGACACTATCGTTGCGCTCGCCGCGACGACCGCATCGTCGTCCGTCGAGCCTGATGACGATATCCATGCCAGCGCCGCCTATAGGCGCGCGCTTGTCGGCACCCTGGTTGAACGCTCACTTATTACGGCCGCCAGCCGGGGGCGCGCATCGTGAAAGTCCGATTTGAAGTGAACGGCAGCTCCGTAGAAGCCGATGTCGCGCCGCGCACGACGCTGTGCGATTGCCTGCGGCATCACCTCGGCCTCACCGGCACGCATGCCGGATGTGAGCACGGTGTCTGCGGCGCTTGCACGGTGATCGTTAATGGCGAAGCGGTGCGGTCCTGCCTTCTGCTTGCCGTGCAGGCTTCGGGCGCATCTATCGTTACGGTCGAGGGATTGGCGGACGGCGATAAATTGTCGCCGCTGCAGCAAGCCTTCCAGAAACATCACGCGCTGCAATGCGGATTCTGCACCTCGGGCATGCTCACCACACTCCACGCATTGTTGAGCGACGAACCTGATGCGGATGAAGAACGCATCCGCGACGTGCTTTCGGGCAATCTGTGCCGCTGCACCGGATACATTCCGATCGTCGAGGCGGCGCTCGAAGCGCGCGAACACTATGCCAAGAAGCGGGGATCGAAGGCCGGATGAGGTCCGTCAATACCTATATTGGACAGCCGATCGAGCGCGTCGAGGACAGGCGCTTCTTGCGCGGACGCGGCCAATATATCGACGACATCAAGCGCGACGGACAGTGGCACGCGGCGATCGTGCGCAGCACCACGGCGTTCGGGCGCATCGTCAAGCTTGATACGACAGCGGCGCTGGCCATGCCCGGCGTGCACGCCGTCATCACCGCGGCCGATATCGAGAAGCCGATCCCGACGATCCCGTTTCGCCGCAAGAACCCGACCATCGCGCCTTACGCTCAGCCGGTGATCGCCAATGAATATGTGCGCTATGTCGGCGAGCCGGTTGCCGTCGTGCTGGCCGATAGCGCCGAACTTGCCGAAGACGCGGCTGGTGAAGTCGCCGTCGAGATCGAAGCGCTGGCGCCTTGTGTCGATGCGCAAACATCGGCTGCCGGCACCCATCTGCTGTTCCCGGGAACCGGCGGCAATATCGCCTCTACCTTTACGGCGCAGTGCGGCGACGCCAGTGCCGCTTTCGTCACGGCACCTTATGTCCGGCGTGAGCGCTTCCGCGTGCAGCGGCACACCGCGCTGCCGATGGAAACACGCGGCCTGCTCGCAGAGTGGCACGGGAGCGAAAACCGCCTGACGGTGTCGGGCGCGGCAAAACTGCCATTCTTCAATCGCCGCGCCATGGCCGGCATGATGGGACTGCCGGAAACGTCCGTCGATTATATCGAGCTCGATGTCGGCGGCGGCTTTGGCGCGCGCGGCGAGTTCTATCCTGAGGATTTTCTGGTCGCCTTCGCGGCGCGGAAATTCGGGCATCCGATCAAATGGATCGAAGACCGGCGCGAGCACTTCACCGCGATCGGCCATGCCCGTGAAATGGACGCCGAGATCGAGATCGCCTGTCTGAACGACGGGACCGTGCTCGCCATGCGCGGCACCATGCATGTCGATATCGGCGCCTATGTCCGTCCCAACGGCATGACGCCGGTGCGCAACGTCATTCAGTTCACCGCCGCGCCTTATCGGATTGCAAATCTGGACTTCACGGCCCACGGCGTCGTCACCAACAAGACGCCGGCTGGAACTTACCGCGGTCCCGGCCGCTTCGAAGGCTGTTTCTTTTGCGAGCGCATGTTCGACATCGCCGCGCGCGAACTGGGCATCGATCATTTGGAGATGCGGCGGCGCAATCTGCTCACTGACAAAGACATGCCCTACCCCCTGGTCGGCATCGCGCCGGAAGACGGTTTTGGCGATTCCGAATGCGACAGCGGCGATTACCGCGTGACCCTCGATCACTGCCTGAAGGAATTCGGCTGGGAGGACAAGAAGGCGCTTGCCGGCACGTTGCGCGATGGCCGCTATCACGGCATCGGCGTCGGCTGCTTCATCGAAGGCGGCGCGTCCGGCCCGCGTGAAGGCGCGCGCCTCGAGGTTTTGCCGGACGGCAAGGTCGACGTCTATGTCGGATCGTCGGCGATCGGCCAAGGCATCGAGACCATCATGGCGCAGATCGCTGCCGACGCGCTGGAAATCCCGATGGACGATATCCGCATCCTGCACGGCTCGACGAACTATCTCAAAGAAGGTTTCGGCTCCTACGGCTCGCGCGCGACGGTGATGGGCGGCTCCGCGATCATTTTGGCGGTCGAGGACATGCTCAAGGCGTTCCGCAACATCGCGGCGGAGCGTTTCTCCGTTCCTCTTGAAGACGTGTCGGTGTTAGAAGGCGTGGCGCGCGCGCGCGATGGCCGTTCGCTGACGCTCGCGGAGGCCGCAGCGGCCAGCAAACTGACCGGCGAAGGCAGTTTCAGCAGCGACAAAAGGACATACACTTACGGCACCGCGGCAGCGCATGTCGCGGTCGACCCCAAAACCGGATCGGTTCAGGTCCTCGACTATGTCGTGGTCGACGATGTCGGCCGCGCCATCAATCCGCTGACGCTTCACGGCCAAGTCGTCGGTGCGGCGGTGCAAGGCTTCGGCAGCGTGTTCAGCGAGAATCTCGTCTATGACGCCGACGGCCAGCTGCTCGTCGGATCGCTTGCCGATTATCAGATTCCTCTCGCCACCGACTATCCGCATATCAGGGCGATTACGCTCGAGCAGTTTCCCGCGCCGCATAATCCGCTCGGCGCTAAGGGCGCCGGCGAAGGCGGCATCATCCCTGTCGGCAGCGCCGTCACCAATGCGATCGCATCGGCGCTGAGCAGTCTCAACGTCCAGCCGACCGAACTGCCGCTGACGCCGCCGCGCCTGTGGGAATTGATCGAAAAAGCCCGCACCGCCGTAGCGGGCCGCACCTAACACGACACGCGTCCATTGAGCTGCGCGAACAACGCGCCGGGCTTGATCGGAACTTGCGCGATGCGCACGCCGAAAGGCGACAGTGCGTCCTCGACCGCTGACGCAATCGCCGCCGGCAGCGGAATGACGCCCGACTCCCCGACCCCCTTCACGCCGAGCGGATTGAGCGGCGTCGGCGATTCCCTATGCGCGATTTCCATCGGCGGCATTTCGGTGGATGTCACCAGCAGATAATCGGCGAGATTTGTGGTCAGCGGCTGGCCGTCGCCGCCGAAGCCCATCCACTCATAAAGACCATTGCCGACGCCATGCGCCAGTGCGCCCATCAGCTGCCCATCGACCATGTTTGGATTGATGATCTTGCCGGCGTCGTGGACGAAGACGATGCGCAGGATTTTGACTTCGGCGGTTTCCGGATCGACCTCGACCTCGGCGACGGTGCAGCCGTTGGCATAGGTCATGGCATTGATGATCACGGCCTCGCTCGCCTCGACCCCGGGCGACATGTTCCCGGGCAGCAGAAAGCCGGGCGAGCCGATCATCTCCTTCGCAATCCGCGCCATGGATATTTTCAGGTCGGCGCCTTTGACGTGGACCTGGTCGCCGGTGATGTCGAGATCGGCCTCGTTGGCTTCGAGCAGATGACTCGCGATCTTGAGCACCTTCTCGCGCACTTTGACGGCGGCGACATGCGCCGACGATCCGGCCATGACGGTCTGCCGGCTGTTGAAGCCACCGAAGCCCAAAGCGACCTTTGCCGAGTCGCCGGTCGAAACGATCACGCGCTCCATGGCGCCGCCAAGCTGTTCGGCGACAACTTGCGCCAGCATGGTCTTGATCCCCTGCCCCATGGCCGAGGCGCCGGTCGCGACATGGATCATGCCTGATGGCTCGACGCGGACATTGACCTGCTCGTACGGACCGCGGCCGGTGCCTTCGACATAATTGGCGATGCCGATGCCGATATAGCGGCCTTCCGCGCGCGCGGCCTTCTGACGTTCCGGAAACGATTGCCAGGCCGCGCGCTGCAAGGCTTCCGACTGGCACGCGGGATAGTCGCCTGAATCGAGCTCGATCGGAATCCCGCCGCGCGTGACAAAGCCTTTTTTGAACGGCATGGCGGAAGCGGGCACGAGATTGCGGCGCCGGATTTCGGCGCGGTCGAGACCCATCTCGCGCGCCGCGATGTCCAACAGGCGTTCCATGACGAAGACGCCCTGCGGCTGGCCGGCGCCGCGGATCGGCGTCACCGGCACTTTGTTGGTGAGCACGACTTTGACGTCGAGCCGATAGGTGGGAACGACATAAGCGAGCGTCAGCGACGCCGCGGATCCTTGCGGCACCGTGAGCCCGCGCGCGGTATAGGCGCCGTGATCGTGCAAGAGCGCGCCGCGCACACCGAGAATCTTGCCGTCGGCGTCGAGCGCGATCTCGGCGTTCCAGTACTGATCGCGTTCTTGCGTGGTCGCGACGAAATGCTCGCGGCGATCCTCGATCCATTTGACCGGCTTGTTGAGCGCGATCGCGGCCACCGCGACGGCGGCCTCTTCCGGATAGAACACGAGCTTCGGCCCAAAACCGCCGCCGACATCCGGCGCCGCGACGCGCACCGACGCCTGATCGCGTCCGAGAATGTCCGCGAGCAATCGGGCGCCGACCAGCGGTGTCTGTGTCGAGCTCCACAGCGTCAGGCGGCCTTCGATATCGGTATAGGCGACCACGCCGCGGCACTCGATCGAATGCGCGCAGCCTCGGTGCTGCTCAATCGAGGCTTTGAAGATGTGCCTGGCTGTGGCGAAGGCAGCATCGACATCGCCATAAGAGCTGGCGAATTCGGCAAGCAGATTGGTGCTGGCGTCGGCATGCGCGCGCGCCGCGTTCGAGTCCAGCGCAGCATGACAGTCGGGAACTGCGGGCAATGGCTCATAATCGATTTCGACGAGCGCCGCAGCGTCCTCGGCAAGATAAGGCGCGTCGGCGATGACGATGGCGACGGCCTCGCCGGCATAGACGGTTTCGTGCCTGGCGAGAATCGGCCGATCGCGCTGCTGCTTGTAGGTGCGGTCCGGCAGCGCGACCGACAGCAGATCGGTGGTCACGTGGCGTGCGATATCGTCGGCGGTCAGCACGGCGCGCACACCGGGCGCCGCCAGCGCTGTTTCCTTGGCTATGGAAATGATCTTGGCATGGGCGTGCGGGCTCCGGACGAACACCGCATTCAGCATGCCGTCGACATGAATGTCGTCGACGAACCGGCCTTTGCCGCGGATCAGATCGGCATCCTCGATACGCGCAATGCGCCTGCCAATCGTCTTCGTCGTCACGCGGCGAGCTCCGCCGCCAGCCGCAGCGTAAAAGGCTTTGGCCGGTAAGATTTTATTCCTTGATGACCCATTTTATTCCTTGACGAACCAGGTGTACCAAAATTGGTACTAATCCCATTTGCGGTACTTTAGCCCAACGTGCTACGCATGCAATCGCTCGCCAAAAACGCAAGTCATCATAATGATAAAGCAACAATCAGCCGATGCCTTTCCGCCTATCTTACCCCGCGGCTTCGGCGATCCTTCCTCGACAAATTTTCGGAGCGCGCTTCTCCGGGGGATAGGAACGTAGGAGCCGCCCAGCGGAATAAACGGGCGGTCCGGCCCTGTTCAGTTGCCACCCCGTAGATGAAGCACCCCACAATGGA
>JBAUCK010000021.1:0-3563 GCA_049677525.1 Xanthobacteraceae bacterium | reverse complement strand
AACGCATCACCGTCACGCGCCAGGCGGCGGATTTCCTCCTGCGCAGATGCGACGACTCGATCGCGATGTGACTCGTCTCCTTTTTTTGCAAACACCGTGACACTCTCCCTACACTGGTACTCACCGTCGGAAAATTCGACTTGTCAGGTAGCGTGATAGCCACGGTGGAAGCGGCAGCATTTTGCCAACACCCTCGGCGAGCCCCGCACTAACCTGAAGCGATCGATAGTTGCGCGATTTCGATCATCCCGCAAGACACGATAATGCAGAAAGTGACACGAGCGTGCCGAGGTAAAACGGCTGGCCGAAGACCGTAACGCCGGGCGATAAAGCCGGTGAGGAAGGTGCCACTGCGGCGCTGGGAGCCTTCTAAGCTGAAGGTCGCAGGTTCAATCCTGCCGGGGTCACCAAATGATTTCAATGACTTATATGGCATGATTCAAACGGTTGTTTGACACAAAAATCGCCTCAGGGTAACGCCTGGGGTAACATCGAACGGAAAATTCGGACGCGAAATTCGGACTTCGTTCGGCGGCCGCGCAGCAGCAACACGGTGCGCGGCGACGCAGCGTCCAAGATTTTGCCGGAAGTTTTTCCAGCCACTCCTGAAGATCCTTCGCCAATACGAGAGTCCTTTTGCCTGACTTCGCGGCACGCTCGCTACCGCCGACGCGGTAATCGAATGATCCTTTCGCAACGCGTCAATTGATCGTGGCGAAGTGATCGATAGCCGGCACGGCTATGCACGCGATGGCGAGGACCTTCATCATCGGCTTTTCCTCCTGGTTGCGTTGAACCGGAATGCCCCATTATGAACCCCAAGCGGGCGCGAATTTTTGGCTTTTCCGGCGCCCCAGCAAGGCACTGCACCGGGCTTCTGTGGTCGTTACAGGGCGGCGCGGTCGCTGTCGCCGGATTGATGCCGGGATGGCGTCAGTCCAAACACCGCCCCGACCGCCTTGGAGTTCTTAAAGCGAGCCGGCACGTCGACGGTGGCACGGAAGGTCAGTGCCACGACAGGGCCAACACCGGGACCGTCATCAGGCGCCGGCACACGGCATCGTCCCGGGCGACGGCCAGTAAGCGGCGGTGCAGGACGCCGATCTGCTGGCGAAGCACCCGCCGGACAATCAGTAGCGGCTCAACCAGCCCTCAGCCAGGTCGGGCAGCTTCTCGACGAGCTCCTTGATCTCATTGCATCGGGAAAGCTGTTCTCCGACATCGGGCAGCTGCCGCTGGATATCGAATCCGACCGCGCCATGCTGTGCGGAAGCCCGACCATGCTGGAAGATCTGTGCTCGATGCTCGGCGATCTGGATTTTGTCGAGGGCAACCACAGCGATCCCGGCCATTTCGTCATCGAGAGAGCCTTTGTCGAGCGGTGATGAGGGCAAGCGCGGCGGCAAATGTACGCTGCCTCCGGCTTGGGCGCTTCTGCTTATAAATTAGGCCCTATAGCGTGATCTTGCAGTCAACTAATTGCTCGGCGACCCGGAGTAGCTGGGCAATCCTAGTGCCTAGCCTTCTCGCGCCCGGAAAACTTCGGCCACGTCATGATCGAGGAATTCGCGATGGACGACATCGTTGACAGCCTTTCCGAAGTGTCGTGCGACGTGCTGGTGATCGGCGGCGGCACCGCGGGTCCCATGGCGGCGCTCAAGGCCAAAATGAAAAATCCCAAGGCGAGCGTCATTTTGATGGAGAAAGCGAACGTCAAGCGCTCGGGCGCGATCTCGATGGGAATGGACGGCCTGAACAATGCCGTGATCCCCGGTCTCGGCAAAATGAAAGTAAAAGAGGCCGTCGCGGGAGCTGCCACCAACTTGACCCACGAGCAAGCCAATTTGCGAAAAGAGTCCGCGGCCGCGCTTGGTGAGATTGCTGATCCTACGGCTACGCCTTATCTCGATACCGTTCTGAACGATCCAGATCCCGAAGTCCGGAAGAATGCGCGATGGGCGGTTCAGCGGATTTTGCTGAACAGACCGGCTTAACTGCCGCGTTTTTGATGGCAGGAATCGCCGCCACGAGAGGCAAAGCCGACGGTCGGCGCGTCGGTGGAGACCGGTCTGATGCGGACTGCCGCCCCGGGACGCTTCGTCGGGTATGGCTCGCGGCGAACACTAACCGGCCTAAGCCAGCCATTTAAAAATGTGCGATAGAACGGCCGATCGAAGAACCGTTGGCGGACAGTTCGAGCGGAATACACCTTTCGCGTGCGAAAGCTATCGTTTAATCGCTGCCGCTGGGTAAGCGTCGCGCGGCGAGAGGGGCTTTGTAGGTAGCGTACGGCCCAACCCCAACCGTCGCCGCACATGCGACGAAACAGTCCGGCCTTAAACCCGAAATTCGACCCCGCGCTTGCGTCCCTGAAAGACGTCGAGGAACAATTCGTCGAGCGGAAGCTGACGCTTGGTCAGGCCCTGCTCATGCGCGTATCCGACAAGGGTCGAGAGCGTATTTTCGTTTTGCTTCGACAGGCCGTAGTTCCACGGATCGTCGCCAGAGATACTTTCCTGCTCTTCCCAGGCCTCGCGATACCAGACCAGCGGCACGACGCGTGGATTGGCCATTCGCTTCATCGCGATCTTTCTTGACTCGTCGAAGGCGTGAAACAGATTGATCGCCACCCAGGGACTCTTCTCGATGATCTCTCGCTTGATGCCGAGCACATGCATGATCGGGAAGATACCGGTCTTCTGATAATAGCCGAGCTCCTCTTGCCGATAATCCGGAAAAAGCCGCGCCACCCGCGGATCCTTTTCCAGGAGCGGCCGGATGAGGTCGGGATGCAACAGCGCATCGAGTTCGCCTTCGGCCAGCATCCGCTCGACCGAACTGTCGTGCGGCAGTCGCACGATGTTGAGGCGAGAGGCGCCATCGATATTGATGGTCTCGTCGAGCTCGCAAAACCATTCGATTGATTCAAGCGGCACGCCGTATTCATGCTGGAGAATGCCGCGCAGCCACACCAGCGCGGTCGACTGGAATTGCTTGAGGCCGATCTTGGGGCCGGCGCGGTCCGACGGCTTGCGAATGCCTTTCGTCGTGTTGATGAAAATGAAGCCGCGGCGGAAGCGGCGATGGAGAAAGACCGGGATGGCGTCGACGGCCATGCCTTGATCGCGCGCGACGAGATATGAAGAGCCGGACACTTCCGCGACGTCGAAGTCGCCATTGCGCAGGAAACGCCAATGGCGGGTCGTCGAATCCATTCCCGTCAGCACATTCAGATCGATGCCTTCCGGCTTCACCGTTCCTTCTTTGAGCGCGCGAACAATCTCGTAGTCGCCGCAAGCCAGCGTCAACGGCAGTTTCGACAAGTCAGTCTCCTTTACAGCGACAAGTCCGCTCATTCGGAAATCGGCTGATGCGTGGCGCGCTCCTTGGCGTAGCGGGTGAGCGCGAGGAACCGATAGATGCCGTGCATGAACTTGCTGTAGGGCAGAAGCAGAAACAGCGCGAAGACGACGCCCAGATGCAGCGCGAGCAGCGTGCCCATGAACGAGGTTTCGCGGAAAAACAACAAAGCGAGGCCGGTCGCGCCGGTCGCAAAGAGGATG
>JBAUCK010000020.1:0-2729 GCA_049677525.1 Xanthobacteraceae bacterium | reverse complement strand
GGGGCGCTCTGAAAGAATTACTGCTTATTATTGCGGCTATCGCAGCCCTTGTCGCGCTGGCGCGGTATTCCGATCCGACCGAGAATTTTTTGCACACCGGGCAAACCTGCCGCGAGATCAGAGAGCCTCTAGCAGCAAAGCAGTATCGCGACTTGACGCCAGCCGAGGAGACCGACATGGCGAACTGCAACTAACATGATCTGCGCGGCATCCGCTTGCCCCGCGCCTTCTCGTTCTCGCGGCGGTCGCGTTTGCTTTGGTTGCTAGCAGCAACTATCATTCATTCTCAGTCGGCCATCGCCGACCCGTGGCAGCTGTAGCTGCTTACCGTCCTTGTGTGCCCCATGAAGGACCTTTTATTTCTGGGTGCAATCGCCCTAGCCGTGCTCGCTGGCACCCTCACAGCAATTGCCATACCAGTCATCCTCAGCCAGCAATGGCTGACTGTGGCGGCACACAGTGCAGACGCTTCCGGGTCGTTCGGGCATTCAAAATGAGCTAAGTGCGATTTCCGCCACGCGCTATTTCAGCCGGTACTCGACCTTTTCCAACTGCAGCACCATCTGCAGCGCCGCCCAAAACTCCGTCGTATCGCCGCCGGTAGCGGCAGCTCGGACGCCCCGTAGGGCAAGGAACCGCTCGCCGCCGAAATGGCGACGTGGGAGCGCTTGCCCGGCCCGTATGTCCGGCAAAGTAATGGCAGGGTCTATGGCAAGGACCTCCTCAACGATCACTTCGTCGAGGCGCGCGACAAAATCCCAGAGCTTGCCGGGGCGACATTTCATGGCCTGCGCGCCACTCGCGTCATCGAGCTGCGCCAGCGCGGCGCGACCACGCTGCAGATCCAGGATCAGGTCGGAATGTCACCGGGCATGATCGAGCGCTACTGCAGATTCGCCGATAAGAAGGCAAACGGCAAAGCGGCTGTGATCGCGCTCGCCGAACTTCGCAAGAACAGCGGATTGTAAAACAGTTGTAAAATAATCTGAAAAAACCAAGCAGATCAAATGACACCGTTAAATTCGAGCGTTAAGCGGCGGTTCGTGAAAGCCGCTGCTTTCTTCACCTCAAATTAAATGGTTGCGGAACACATATGGAACGGATAGTGTCCGTTCATGATTTGTTTCGGCAGCAAGTGATCCATATCCAGAACTCGCCGCCGAGCTTACCGCCAACCTGCACTCGCTTTAGGGTTATTGGGGAGAGAGCGTCGATGTTGACTCGCAAGCAGGCTGAACTCTTGCGTTTTATCCATGAGCGCCTCAAGGAGGCCGGCGTACCTCCTTCCTTCGACGAGATGAAGGACGCGCTCGATTTGCGCTCCAAGTCGGGCATTCATCGCCTCATTACCGCGCTCGAGGAGCGCGGCTTTATCCGCCGCCTCCCCAACCGCGCGCGCGCCATTGAAGTGATCAAGCTGCCGGAATCGGTCGCGCAGGGCGTCGCTGGCGGGCGGAGCCGCGGTTTCACCCCGAGCGTCATCGAAGGCAATCTCGGCCGGGTGCGGACGGCGTCGGAGGACGAAGGCGGCCGCCCGGTCGCGGTGCCGGTGATGGGCCGCATTGCTGCCGGCACGCCGATCGAGGCGATCCAGACCCGCAGCCACACGGTCAACATGCCGCCCGATCTTCTCACCTCGGGCGAACATTTCGCCCTGGAAGTGCGCGGCGATTCGATGATCGAAGCCGGCATCCTCGACGGCGACATGGTGCTGTTGAAGCGCACCGACGCTGCCGACACCGGCGATATCGTCGTCGCGCTGATCGACGACGAGGAAGCTACGCTGAAGCGCTTCCGCCGCCGCGGCGCCTCGATCGCGCTGGAGCCGGCCAATACCGCCTATGAAGTCCGGATCCTGCCGCCTAACCGGGTGCGCATTCAGGGCAAGGTGGTCGGGCTGTTCCGCCGCTATTGAGCCTTAGGCAACCAATTGCTCGGCATCGCCGCCTCGGGCCTTGCGGCCACCGATGCGAAAGAAGCCGACCTGGTTGGCCATCGCCGCCGCCTGGATTTCGAGCGTCTTGGCGGACGCGGCGCTTTCCTCGACCAGCGCCGAATTCTGCTGATTAGCATCGTCGATCTGCGACAATGCGCTCGTAATCTGCGCCAGGCCGCCGGCCTGCTCGCGGCTCGCCTTCGCGATTTCAGCGACGACTTTGGCGGCCTTGGTGATGGAGGCCACCACTTCATTGAGCGCCGCACCGGCCTCGCCGGCGAGCGTCACGCCCTCCTGCACTTCACCGAAACTGTTGGTGATCAGCGTCTTGATGTCCTTGGCGGCCTGGGCGGAGCGCTCGGCGAGACTGCGCACCTCGGAGGCGACGACCGCAAAGCCGCGGCCGGCCTCGCCGGCGCGCGCCGCCTCGACCGCGGCATTGAGCGCAAGCAGATTGGTCTAGCGCGCGATCTCGTCGATCACGACGATAATGTCGGCAATCTTGTGCGAGGACTCTTCGATATGCGCCATTGATTTGATCGTCCTGCCGACCACGTCGCTGCCGCGATTGGCGATGTCGCGCGTCTGTGCGGTAATTGCGTTGGCGTGCTGGGCGTTCTCGGCGTTCTGGCGCACGGTCGAGGAAATTTCCTCCATCGACGACGAGGTCTTTTCCAGAACGGCCGATTGCGACTCGGTGCGTTGCGACAGATCGGTCGTGCCGCTCGAGATTTCCGTCGAAGCGCCGGCGACCTGGCGCGCCGCCTCGACGATCGCCTGAATGGTGTCCTGC
>JBAUCK010000019.1:0-14833 GCA_049677525.1 Xanthobacteraceae bacterium | reverse complement strand
TAAGTTGCCGCCGGTCGTCCCGCCACTGCCAATGACGTTTGCGATACCGAATATATCGTTCGGCTTTAGCGCCCATCGAACAGAGTTGTTTCATAAGTCAGGCGACGGCCCGCCGCGCCTTTCAGCGCAATCGAAGCGCGGTCAGTATCGTTGATGCCAAGCTTCTCGCGGTTGCTGTACCGAAAATCAAACTCAGTCAGGTAGCGCTGCAGATGCGCTTCGCTGACGTGCTGATACACGCCGTAAATTCCGCGCTTAAGGATCAAAAAAAACCTTCAACGCCGTTGGTGGTGATGACGCGGGTTCCTTCACGGCGAACGTATTCGTCCTTGCTGTGAGTGACGTGCTTCATCGGTCATAAGATCGCTCTTGCCCGATGCAAGGTTTTCCAGCGCCGCGCCAAGGTTCTGAACGCGCACGTCCGGCACGTGAACGGAGCGCGCGCCGCCTTCGCGCTCGATCAACGAAAAGACGGGGTTCATGTTGCTGCCGCCGCCACGTTTCGGCTTGGTCATCGGTTTGCGGCCAACGTAGGTCACGTCCGCCTCAATGGTCTTTCCTTCGCCGCCCAGCGGGCCAGCGCTGTCCGCAGGCTTCATAATTTCGCGGATGCGATGGGTGAGGAACCAAGCGGTTTTCATGCTGCAATTGAAGGTCCGCTGGATTTGGCGGGTGCTGATGCCCTTCTTACTGCCGCAGATCAGTTGGATGGCCTGCAGCCACAGGTGCAGCGGGAAATGGCTGTCCTCGAAGATGCTGCCGATCCGCACGGTGAAGGTCTTGCGGCACGCGTAGCACTTCAGCAGGCCTGCACGGGCGGTCTTGCCGTTCAAGCGGCCGATCCGCTTCCCATCGCAATTGCCGCAATGCGGGCAAACCGGGCCTTCCGGACACAGGTGAGCCTCGACATAGGCAAAAGCCGCTTCTTCGTTGTGAAAATGGGCTTTGGTGAGAACGGGCTTAGCCATCGGAAATCTCCCATGGACTCAAGCCTATCCCTAGTGTCTGGGGTTGTCAAGTGTAACGTCGCCCTGGCGCTTGACGTCGAACATAAAGAGAACTATGTTCCCTATCCGTTCCTAGTATCCGGGAGCGGAGGCGTCAGGATAAGGGGACAGATCATGGTTCGCTCGGTTGTCGAAGAGGCTTTGGCTTTAGCGTCGATTAGCCTGTTTCTGGCCACAGTTGCGGTCTGGGCGCAGGTGCTGGGAGTTATCTAGCCCGGTTGCCTGCGGACAGCGGGGAAAGGCGGTCGGGGCTTCTGGCCGGCTCGCCAAGAATCGCACAAGTATCGCGCACAGCAATCGCGTTGGATCGACTTTCGATCCAACGGCGTTTTGCGCGGGGTGAGTTGAGATAATGGCCGCTAAATCCGGCTCCGTACCAGGCTTTGTGCATCTGCACGTCCATTCGTCTTATTCGCTCCTTGAAGGGGCGATGACGATTGCCCGCTTGGCGGAACTCGCGAAAAAGGACCGCCAGCCGGCGCTGGCACTGACCGACACCGACAACATGTTCGGTGCGCTGGAATTCTCCGAAAAGCTTGCCGGTTACGGTATCCAGCCGATCGTCGGCTGCTCGCTCGGGATCGATTTCGCCGATCAGGAAAGCCGCAATCCGGCGCTGGAACAGACTTGGCCGCGCATCGTGCTCCTGGCTGCGGCGGAGGAAGGCTATCGCAGCCTGATGCGGCTCGTCTCGCAGGCCTATCTCGGCACCTCGGTGCAGGAGCGGCCGCACCTCAAGCTTGCGGCATTTGCAGGCGAGACCAAAGGGCTGATCGCGCTGACCGGCGGACCGAAGGGCCCGCTCGATATCGCCGTCGCCGGCGGGCAGAACCCTCTGGCGCAATCGCGTTGCGAGGCGCTGCAGACTCTTTTCGGCGACCGGCTCTATGTCGAATTGCAGCGCCACGGTATGCCGGCGGAGCGCGCCGCCGAAGCCGCCCTGATCGATCTCGCTTATGCGCGCGGTCTTCCCCTCGTTGCCACGAACGAACCTTTCTTTGCCACGCGCGAGGATTACGAGGCGCACGATGCGCTCCTGTGCATTGCCGAAGGCAAGCTGATCGCCGACAGCGAGCGTCAGCAGCTCACGCCCGAGCACCGTTTCAAAAGCCGCGCCGAGATGGCGGCGCAGTTTGCCGATCTGCCGGAAGCAATCGCTTCGACGGTCGAGATTGCCGAGCGCTGCGCGTTTCGGCCGTACAAAAAGGCGCCGATTTTGCCCCGCTTTACGGTAGGCGAAGCCGACGAGCCGCAGGCTCTGCGCGAAGCGACCGTCGCGGGATTGAAAGCGCGCCTGGCGCACCACGGCGTCGCGCAAGGCCATACCGAGGAAGAATACAACGAGCGCCTCGATTTTGAGCTCGGGGTTATCTCGCGCATGAAATATGCCGGTTACTTCCTGATCGTCGCCGATTTCATCCAGTGGGCGAAGGCACAAGGCATTCCGGTCGGCCCCGGCCGCGGCTCGGGCGCGGGCTCGCTGGTCGCCTACGCGCTCACCATCACCGATCTCGACCCGATCCGCTTCGGGCTTCTGTTCGAGCGCTTCCTCACTCCCGAGCGCGTGTCGATGCCGGACTTCGACGTCGATTTCTGCCAGGACCGCCGCGACGAAGTCATCCAATACGTTCAAAAGAAGTACGGCCGCGACCAGGTCGCCCAGATCATCACTTTCGGGACCTTGCAGGCGCGCGGCGTGCTTCGCGACGTCGGCCGCGTGTTGCAAATGCCTTACGGGCAGGTCGACAAGCTGTGCAAGCTCGTGCCGCAGAATCCGGCGAATCCGATCTCGCTTGGTCGTGCCATTGAGGATGAGCCGCGATTGCAAGCCGAACGCGATCGCGATCCGGTGACGCGCCGCGCTTTCGACATTGCGCAAAAGCTGGAGGGTCTGCACCGCCACGCATCCACCCATGCCGCCGGCATTGTCATCGGCGACCGGCCCCTTTCCGAGCTGGTACCGCTCTATCGCGATCCGAAATCGCTGATGCCGGTGACGCAATTCAACATGAAATGGGTCGAGCCTGCGGGCTTGGTGAAGTTCGACTTTCTCGGCCTGAAGACGCTCACGGTGCTGCAGCTCGCGGTGAAACTCGTCGAGCGCCGCGGCGTCGATATCGATCTGTCGAACCTGCCGCTCGACGACACCAAGACCTACGAAATGCTGGCTCGCGGCGAAACCGTCAGTGTGTTCCAGGTTGAAAGTCAGGGCATGCGCCGTGCGCTGATCGACATGCGCCCCGACCGTTTCGAGGACTTGATCGTGCTGGTGGCGCTGTATCGGCCGGGGCCGATGGCCAATATTCCAACCTACTGCGCGCGAAAGCTCGGTCACGAGCGCACTGATTATTTGCACCCGAAGCTCGAGCCGATCCTGCAGGCGACATACGGGATCATCACCTATCAGGAGCAAGTGCAGCAGATCGCCCGTGATCTGGCCGGCTATAGTCTCGGCAAAGCCGACATTCTGCGCCGCGCCATGGGTAAAAAAGATCGAAAGGAGATGGCTTCGCAGCGCGACAGCTTCATCTCCGGCGCAGTCGAACGGGGTATCGGGCGCTCCGATGCGGAAGCCATCTTTGATACCTGTGCAAAATTCGCTGAATACGGATTCAACAAATCGCACTCGGCGCCCTATGCGCTGCTCACCTATCAGACCGCCTATATGAAGGCGAATTATCCGGTGGAGTTCCTGGCGGCGTCGATGACGCTCGATATGGGTAATACCGACAAGCTCGCCGAATTCCGCGCCGAGGCCGAGCGGCTCGGCATCAAAGTCGAGCCGCCGTCGATCAACCGTTCGGCGGTGGAATTCGAAGTCGCCGACAATACGATCTTCTATGCGCTCGCGGCTTTGCGCGGCGTCGGCCGCCAGGCGGTCGACGCCGTCGTTGCCGCGCGCGGCGACACCCCGTTCAAGGACCTCGCCGATTTCGGCCACCGCATCAATCCGAAGAGCGTCAATAGGCGCGTGCTGGAAAGTCTCGCCGCCGCTGGCGCCTTCGATGTGATCGAGCCCAATCGCGCCCGCGCCTTTGCCGCTTGCGATACGCTTCTTGCCACCGCGCAACGCACGCATGATGACGCCGAACGCGGTCAATCTGAGCTGTTTGGCGGCACGGCTGCAGCGGCACCGATCATGGTACCGGCGCTCGAACCGTGGCTGCCGGCGGATCGCCTGCAGCGCGAATACGAAGCCGTCGGCTTCTTCCTCACCGGGCATCCGCTCGACGATTATGGCGCAGCGCTCAAACGCCTTCGCGTGCAGTCATGGTCGGAGTTTTCGCGCGCGGTGAAAGGCGGGGCAGGGGCGGGCCGTGTCGCCGGCACCGTGGTGGCGCGCACCGAACGGCGCACCAAGACCGGCAGCAAGATGGGCATTATCGGCCTGTCCGATCCGACCGGCCATTACGAGGCCGTGCTGTTCGCCGAGGGGCTCGCGCAATATCGCGACCTCTTGGAGCCGGGCAAAGCCGTGCTGTTGTTTCTTACCGCCGAGGTGCAGGGCGACGAAGTGCGCGCGCGCATTCAGTCGGTCGAGCCACTCGACGAGGCCGCGGCTCGTATGCAGCGGGGCTTGCGCGTCTTTCTGCGCGACGAGGAACCGCTCTCCGGCGTGGCCAAGCGGCTCGAGCCGACGCGCAATGGCAAGAGCGCCGCCGAGCAGAGCGGCGATGGCGAAGTCTCGGTGGTGCTGCTGTTGCAAAACGGCAGCGAGGTTGAAGTGAAACTGCCCGGGCGTTTTAAGGTCTCGCCGCAGATCGCCGGCGCGATCAAGGCCGTGACCGGCGTGGTCACGGTCGAGGCACTCTGAGATATCGCGCGATCAGAGCATGATCCCGAAAAGGGGAAACCGTTTTTCCGAAAAGATCATGCTCAAGAGAAATATCAGGCCAAGCTCCATTCGGCTTGGCGTTTCAGCGCCGCATTCATGTCATTGAAGCCGGTCTCGGTGGCATCGAGCGTGGCGTTGAGGAAGCCGACCAGCAGACCGGAAAAGCTTTCGCCGTGCGTCAAACGGGTACGGTCCGTGTCGAGCGGGTCGAGCAGGAAATAGTGTTCGCCGTCAAAGATTCCCGAGACGATAAAATGGCCTAGCCAGCGCAGCTCACGTTCGGGCTGAACCACGAGCAGTGTCGGGCGCAGCGTAATGGCCGATTTGCCGGGGCGGGCGGATGGTGACGGTAAGCCGCTGGCCTACCATGGGCCGACCCGCGATCGCAGTCATGAACGGGTTCCAAAGCGGCATATTGGAAAAGTCCGTCAAGACCGCCCAAACCTTCGCGGCGGGGGCATTGATATCGATTTCGGTCTTGATTCGGCGCTTGGCCATCTCAATGCTCGCTGCTACGGCACGATGACAGGGATATTGCGGCGAAATGCATTGAAATTGCACGCCGGTCTTGCGCTGACATCTTCGCTCGCTATCTCAGCTTTGCCGCGCTAAAGAACGGCGCGTTCTTTCCTTCAATTCATCGGTGTTCGGACCCCGAAACATGCTTCGGATCGACAATCTTGTTTTCAGTGCCTGGGGCCGAAAGTTCTTCGATGGTGCAAGCGTCGCTATCCCGGCGGGCACCAAAGTTGGCCTTGTCGGGCGTAACGGAGTCGGCAAATCGACTTTGTTCAAGCTCATTCTCGGCGAGCTTCAGGCGCAAGCCGGCGAGATCGTGCTGCCTAAGAATGCGCGGATCGGTTCGGTCGATCAGGAACACTCGGCGACGCCGGTCACGCTGATCGACACGGTGCTTGCCGCCGACACACAGCGCGAGAAGCTCAACGCGCAGTTGGAAACGGCGGAGCCGGAAGATCTGGCTGAAATCTATCAGCGGCTGAATGCCATCGATGCCGATCGCGCGCCGGCGCGTGCCGCCGAAATCTTGAGCGGGCTTGGTTTTTCCAACGACGATCTCGCCCGGCCGATGGCGGAATTTTCCGGCGGCTGGCGCATGCGGGTGGCGCTGGCCGCCGCTCTGTTCGCCGAGCCCGGGCTTCTCCTGCTCGACGAGCCGACCAACTATCTCGATCTCGAAGGCGCGCTGTGGCTTGAGGCGCGGTTGAAGAAATATCCCAACACCGCGCTGATCATCAGCCACGATCGCGAACTGCTCAACAATTCGGTCGATGCCATTCTGCACTTGAGCCAAGGCAAGCTCGATCTTTATACCGGCGGTTATAACGATTTCGAGACGCGCCGGGCGGAAAAGAATCGGCTGCAGGTGGCCACCAAAGTCAAGCAGGATGCCGAGCGCGCGCATCTGCAGAAATTCATCGACCGTTTCCGCGCCAAGGCGAGCAAGGCTACGCAGGCGCAGTCGCGCATCAAGCGGCTCGCCAAGCTCGAGCCGATCGCGGAAGTGGTCGAGGAGCGCGTCACGCCGTTCACGCTGCCGTCGCCGGCGCGGCCGCTCGCGCCGCCGCTCCTGCAGCTTGAAGACGCTTCCGTCGGCTATGACGACAAGCCGGTCTTGAGCAAACTCAATCTGCGGCTCGATGTCGACGATCGCATCGGGCTCCTTGGCGTCAATGGCGCCGGCAAGTCGACCTTCGCCAAAATGGTCGCCGGTGCGCTGTCGCTGCAGGCGGGCGAGATGAGGCGCGAAAGCCGCATCAAAGTCGGCTGGTTTCACCAGCACCAGATCGAGGCGCTTGACCCCGAGGATACGCCGCTCGATATCATGCGGCGCGAGCGGCCGGACGACAGCGAGTCGTCGCGGCGTTCGCGGTTGGCGCAATTCGGCCTGTCGTTCGACAAGCAGGACACCACCGTTGCCCATCTCTCCGGTGGCGAGCGGGCGCGGCTACTGCTCAATCTCGTCGCCATGAGCGCGCCGCATCTGCTCATCCTCGACGAGCCGACCAACCACCTGGATATCGACAGCCGCCGTGCGCTCCTTGACGCGCTCAACGACTATGAAGGTGCGGTGATCCTGATCACCCACGACAGGTCGCTCATCGAGCTGGTCGCCGACCGGCTCTGGCTCACCGCCGACGGCGGCATCAAGCCGTTCCAGGGCGACATGGACGATTACGCCCGTTTCGTCCTGGAGCGGGCCAAGGCCGAGGGCAGGGCACCGTCGCAAGGCGCCGACCATCGGGCGGCCGCGGACGATCTCGGCGATGCCGAAACCGTCCTTTCCGCCGAGCAGCAGGCCTCCCAAGAGGCCCGTTTTGCCGCCAGAAAGGCCGCCAAGAAGCGGCGGCGGCGAGCCCATTAAGGGAGGCTGGGGCAAGGTCCGGCAAGGTCTGGAGCGCCGACTGCTACAGGTTGTTGCTTCCGGCCCACCGTCCCTATATAAGCGCCGCAATCTCACACGCGGACCTTGGCTTAATGCCGTCCGGTGTCCGGCCATTCCGGCCGGGCTCACGGTCCGCGGCGGATCAACCGGAGAACGATCTATGTCGCTGCCAGACTTCAGCATGCGCCAGCTTTTGGAAGCCGGCGTGCATTTCGGCCATCAGGCCCACCGTTGGAATCCGAAGATGGCTGAGTACATCTTCGGCACCCGTAACAACATTCACATCGTCGACCTGACGCAGTCGGTGCCGATGCTGCACCGCGCCTTGCAGGCGGTCAGCGACACCGTGGCGCAAGGCGGGCGTATCCTGTTCGTCGGCACCAAGCGGCAGGCGCAAGACGCCATCGCCGAGGCCGCCAAGCGCTCGGCGCAGTATTACGTCAATTCGCGCTGGCTCGGCGGCACGCTGACCAATTGGAAGACGGTGTCGAACTCGATCAAGCGGCTGCGTGCGCTCGACGAGATGCTCGCGTCGAACGAGGCGCAGGGTTATACCAAGAAAGAGCGCCTGACCTTGCAGCGCGAGCGCGACAAGCTCGACCGCGCGCTCGGCGGCATCAAGGACATGGGCGGGCTTCCCGACCTGGTCTTCGTCATCGACACCAACAAGGAAGACATCGCGATCAAAGAGGCGCGACGCCTCAACGTGCCGGTCGCGGCCGTCGTCGATACCAATTGCGATCCGGACGGCATCACTTACGTGGTGCCGGGCAACGACGACGCCAGCCGCGCCATCACGCTTTATTGCGATCTCATCGCGCGTGCCGCGCTCGACGGCATTTCGCGCGCCCAGGGTTCGCACGGCATCGATGCCGGCGACCAGGCCGAACCGATCGCGGAAGAGTTGCCGGCCGAAACCAACACGCTTGGCTTCGAGCCGCTGTCGGGCCCGCGCGGCGTCGCCGACGATCTCAAGAAGCTGACGGGCGTATCGCCGACCGTCGAGAAGAAACTCAACGACCTTGGCATCTTCCACTATCAGCAGATTGCCGAACTGTCCGCCACGGCGGCGCATAAGGTCGGCGAAGAGGTGGGACTGCCCGGCCGCGTCGAGGGTTGGATCGCCAAGGCCAAGGAACTGACGGCCGAGGAAGTGTAGGACGGCCGCTAGCGTTTTCTTCTGCGGCGGCTGTCTCGCGTACCGATGGCGCTACTTTGACGCCGCGCCGGCCCGTCCAGGATTACGGCGCGGCGACGACGACCAGCTTAGTCGCATAAGGGTTTGGGCGAATACTGGACCGATATCAGGGACCAACTTCAATGGCAGAGAATATCAGCGCTTCCATGGTCAAGGAGCTCCGTGACCAGACCGGCGCCGGCATGATGGATTGCAAGGCGGCGCTTAACGAGAGCAGCGGCAATATCGATGCGGCTGTCGACTGGCTGCGCAAGAAAGGCCTGTCCAAGGCCGCCAAGAAGGCCGGGCGCGTCGCCGCCGAGGGCCTGATCGGCGTCGCAACGTCGGGCACCAAAGGCGTCGTCGTCGAGGTGAATTCCGAGACCGATTTCGTCGCGCGCAATGAATTGTTCCAGGGCCTCGTCAAAATGATCGCGGATGTGGCGCTCGGCACCGGTCCCGACGTCAACAAGATCCTCGGCGCCAAGGCCGGCAGCATCAGCGTGGCCGACGCGATTTCGGACAATGTCGCCAAGATCGGCGAGAACATGACTTTGCGCCGCGCCGCCGAGGTTTCGGTCGGCAAAGGCGTGGTCGGCACTTACGTGCACAGTTCGGTCACCGACGGCCTCGGCCGCATGGGCGTGATCGTTGGGCTGGAATCGGCAGGAAAGACCGACGAACTCAAAGCGTTCGGCCGGCTTTTGGCGATGCATGTCGCTTCGGCCAATCCGCAAGCCGTCGATCCTTCGGGCCTCGACCCCGCCGCCGTCGAGCGCGAGAAGAACGTGCTCGCCGACAAGTTCAAGGCACAGGGCAAGCCGGCGGCTATGATCGAAAAAATCGTCGAGTCGGGCCTTAAGACCTTCTACAAGGAAGTCTGCATGCTTGAGCAACCCTTCATCTTCGACGAGAAGGGCAAGCAGAGCGTGGCACAGGCCATTAAAGAGGCTGAAGGCAAAGTGGGCGGTCCGATCAAGGTGACGGGCTTTGTGCGCTTTGCGCTCGGTGAAGGTATCGACAAGCCGACCGACGATTTCGGCGGCGAAGTCGCCGCGCTCGCCGGCACGCATTAGAGCCGTATCAAGAGCCCTCCAATGGACAAACCGAACTACCGGCGGGTGATCGTCAAGCTGTCCGGCGAGGCGCTCAGCGGACCGGAGAAGTTCGGGATTCATCAGCCGACCATCGACCGCTTTGCGGCTGATTTGGTCTCGGCCCAAAAGCTCGGCATCGCGCTCGGGGTCGTGGTCGGCGGCGGCAATGTGCTGCGCGGGGCGCAGATTTCCGAAGACGGCCTGTCACGGCCCACGGCCGACGCCATGGGCATGTTGGCGACCGTGATGAATGCACTGGTCCTGGTCGCCGCGATCGAGCGCGCCGGCGTCGAAGCGCGCGCCATGTCGGCTTTGATCATGCCGCAGGTCTGCGAAACCTACGAACGGCAGAGCGCGCTGCGGCATCTCGAGAACGAGCGCATGATCGTCTTCGCCGGCGGCACCGGCAATCCGTTCTTTACCACCGACACGACGGCGGTCCTGCGCGCCGCCGAAATGGAGTGCAACGCCGTCCTCAAGGCGACCGATGTCGACGGCGTCTATACAGCGGATCCCAAGAAGGATCCGGCAGCCACCCGCTACGAGCGGCTCGGCCACCAGGAGGCGCTCGACCGGCGGCTCAAGATCATGGATGCGACGGCTTTCGCGCTTGCCCAGGAAAACCGGATGCCTATCATCGTGTTTTCGATCCGGGAGCCGCGCGCGATCGAGAACGTCTTGTGCGGAAAAGGGCATTTCACCACGGTCGGTTAGATGACGCGCGACCGGATCATGCGATCGACCAGTTTTCCAAGTAGAATAGTGTTGGATTTGAAGCTCCCATGAGAGTCTTGGAGAGGTGCGAGAAGACCGCCGGGAAGCTGCCAAGAGACCGCCAGGAGACCGCAACATGGCAAGTGCCGCATTCGACATGAACGATCTCAAGCGCCGCATGCAGGGCGCGCTTGGCTCGCTCAAGCACGAGCTTTCAGGCCTGCGCACCGGGCGGGCTTCGACCGCTTTGCTCGAAGGCATTCAGGTCGACGCTTACGGCAACCACATGCCGCTCAATCAGCTCGCCACGATCAGTGTGCCCGAGCCGCGCCTGCTCAACGTTCAGGTCTGGGACCATTCGATGGTGCATGCGGTCGAGAAGGCAATCTCGGCCGCCAATTTGGGATTAAGCCCATCGACCGAAGGACAAAATGTGCGCTTGCGCATCCCTGAACTGAACGAAGAGCGCCGGCGCGAGCTCGTTAAGGTCGCGCACAAATACGCCGAAGGCGCGCGCGTTGCGATGCGCCACGTCCGTCGCGACGGTCTCGATCTGCTCAAGAAGATGGAAAAAGACCATCAGATGAGCGAGGACGAACACAAGCATCAAGCCGGCGAAGTGCAGAAAGTGACCGACTCGACCATCGCCGAAGTCGAGAAAATGCTGGCCGGCAAGGAAAAGGAGATCATGACGGTTTGAGTGACGCAGTCTCGATAACCGAGGCGACGCAGCCGCACACCACGACCGACAGCGGTTTTGACGTGCCGCGGCATGTCGCCATCATCATGGACGGCAATGGACGCTGGGCCGCGGCGCGCGGCCTGCCGCGGGTGGAGGGCCACCGGCGCGGCGTCGAGGCATTGCGCAAGACCGTGCGCGCGGCCGGCGAACTCGGCGTTGCCGTGCTGACGATTTTCGCATTCAGCTCGGAGAACTGGTCGCGGCCGCAATCGGAGATCGGCGACCTGCTGTCGCTGCTGCGTCGTTTCATCCGCAACGATCTCGCCGAATTGCACAAGAGCAACGTCCGCGTCCGCATCATCGGCGAGCGCGAGGATCTGGCCAAGGATATCCGCGGCCTGCTCGAAGAAGCCGAAGTTCTGACGCGACACAATGAAGGGCTTCTTCTCGTTGTCGCCTTCAATTACGGCGCGCGGCAGGAGATCGCGCGCGCGGCGCGCCGCCTCGCGATGGAAGTTGCACAGGGGCGGCTCGCGGCCAGCGACATCACGCCCGAACTATTGACCCGTCATCTCGATGCGCCGGACGTACCGGATCCCGATGTCATTATCCGCACCAGCGGCGAGCAGCGGCTGTCGAACTTTTTGCTCTGGCAATCCGCTTATAGCGAGCTCGTTTTCGTACCGGTCAATTGGCCCGACTTCGACCGTAGTGTCCTCGAGACCGCAATTGCGGAATTCCGCCGGCGCGAGCGCCGTTTCGGCGGATTGATTGCTCAGACCGCCTCGTGACTACGGCAAACAATCAGGATCGTGGCGCCGGCGGAACTGTCGCGCCGGAAGGCGCTGGACGAAATTTCAAGCGCCGCGTCGTCTCGGCAACGGTGCTGGCGCCGATGGCGATCGTGGCGGCCTATCTGGGCGGCTGGGTTTTCATCGTCGTCTGCGCGCTCGCGGCCGGCGCGGTGCTCTGGGAATGGACGCAACTCGTGGCGCGCGGGGCGGAGCCGCGTATCCTCGCGCCTGGGCTCGCGGCGCTCGCGGTTGCTGCGGCGCTCGCCGGTACGAGCGCGGCCTCCGCGGCAACCTGCGCCATCGCCATCGGCGCCGTTCTCGCCGGCGTGATGGTCGCGTTCTGGCCGCGTCGCGAAGTGCCGCAAGTTACGCCGGCTTGGGGCGCGGGCGGAGTGATCTATGCCGGCATTGTTTTACTCTGCCCCACATTGTTGCGCGGCGATCCGGACTACGGTCTGCAGGCGCTGCTTTTCCTCTTCGCCGTCGTCTGGGCCACTGACATTTTTGCCTATCTGGTCGGCCGCTCGATCGGTGGTCCGTTGCTCTGGCCGCGTCTGAGCCCGAACAAGACCTGGTCCGGAGCGTTTGGCGGCTTCCTCGGGGGGGTTGCCGCAGGGGTTGCGGTCGCCTATGCGAGCGGGGGTACCCGAGGGGCGGTCGCAGGCGCTCTGGCATTCGCGCTTTCGCTCGTCGCGCAGTGCGGAGACCTTTTCGAGTCAGCCATCAAGCGGCGATTTGGCGTTAAAGACACGGGTCACCTCATTCCGGGCCACGGCGGCGTCATGGACCGGCTTGACGGATTTCTGGTCGCAGCGCTTGCGGCCGTCTTGATCGGCATTTTGCGCCAAGGCGTGGCTGCTCCAGCCCGCGGCTTGTTGGCGTGGTAGGATTTGATCGATGACTTCGATGAAGCAGGAACGGCCCTTGGCGAAGGTTGAACGCGTGCCGCGGACTGACATGGCGCCGAAGACGATAACGATCCTCGGCGCCACCGGCTCGATCGGCACGAGCACGGCCGATCTGTTGCGCCGCGATCCCGCGAGCTATGCGATCGAGGCCGTCACGGCCAATCGCGACGCGGCCGCCTTGGCGCAATTGGCGCGGGAACTCGGCGCGCGCTTTGCCGCTGTCGCCGACAAGAACGCCTATGCCGAGCTTAAATGCGCGTTGTCGGGCTCGGGCATCGAAGCCGCAGCCGGCCCGGAAGCCCTGGTCGAAGCCGCGCTGCGGCCGGCCGAATGGGTCATGGCCGCAATCACCGGCGCGGCAAGCCTCGCGCCGACCCTTGCCGCCGCCGAGCGCGGCGCAGCCGTTGCCCTCGCCAACAAGGAATGCCTGGTCTGCGCCGGCGCCCTGTTTATGCGCCGCGCGGCTGCCGCGGGCGCCAATGTGCTGCCGGTCGATTCCGAGCACAATGCGATCTTCCAGGCGCTTGGCTCCGGCCGGCGCGAGGACGTCCGCCGCATCATACTCACCGCCTCCGGCGGGCCGTTCCGCACGTTTACGGCGGAGCAGATCCGTAATGTCACCTTGGAGCAGGCGCTCAAGCACCCGACCTGGTCGATGGGTCCGAAGGTCACCATCGATTCCGCGACCCTGATGAACAAGGGCTTGGAACTCATCGAAGCGCACCACCTGTTCGCACTGGCGCCCGAAGAGCTCGATGTCGTGGTCCATCCGCAGTCGATCATTCACGGGCTGGTCGAATTCCGCGATGGCTCGGTGATCGCGCAGCTTGGCTCGCCGGATATGCGAATCCCGATCTCGCATTGTCTGGCCTGGCCGGTGCGCATGGGAACCCCCGCGGCGCGGCTTAATCTGGCCCAGGTTTCGACACTGTCATTCGAGGAGCCTGACATGGTGCGATTCCCGGCGCTTGCGCTGGCGCGCCGGGCGCTTGCAACCGGCGGCGCGGCGCCGACCGTTCTCAACGCCGCAAATGAGGTCGCAGTGCGCGAATTTGTCGAGAGACGTCTATGGTTTAGCGGTATTCCCGCTCTGGTCGAAAGAACCCTCGAGACCATGGAACGGCGCGGCGAAACCAAGGAGCCGCAAACGGTGGAAGAAGCGCTCGCCGTTGACCATAATGCCAGAAGGGTAGCGGCCGACCTCTTGCCCGAAATTGCCGCAATGGCATCCTAGCCTTTCGGATCGGGGAACGCAGCAAAACGGGGGCGTAGAAAACATCGTATGGGGTCGTATTTGCTGTCGCATTTGCATGCACTGGGGGGCGGCGTGGTCGGAACTGTTCTCCCCTTCCTGATTGTGCTCAGCGTCGTGGTGTTCATCCACGAGTTCGGGCATTTCATCGTTGCGCGCCTCTGTGGGGTGCGGGTGCTCGTGTTTTCGATCGGTTTTGGACCCGAGCTTGCCGGCTTCAATGACCGTTATGGTACCCGCTGGAAAGTCTCGGCGATTCCGCTCGGTGGGTATGTGAAATTCTTTGGCGACGAGAACGCCGCGAGCGTGCCGGAAACGCAGCAGCTCGAGGCGATGAACGCCGGCGAACGCGCCCAAAGCTTCTTCTTTCAGTCGGTGTGGAAGCGTGCCGCCATCGTCGTGGCCGGGCCGATGGCGAATTTCATCCTCGCTATCGTTATTTTCACTGCGATGTTTATGATCTACGGCAAGCAATCAATGAGCGCGCGGGTCGACCAAGTGCAGGCGGACAGCGCCGCTGCTGCTGCCGGCTTCGAGTCCGGCGACTTGGTAGTGGCGATTAACGGCAAGTCCGTTGCCGATTTCGCCGATATGCAGCAGATCGTCAGCGAGAACGCAGGCCAAAGCCTCGATATCAAGGTGGATCGGAACGGAAATCAGCTCGTGCTGAAGGCAACGCCTCGGCTGACCGAAGAAAAAGACATCCTCGGAAATGTTCGCCGCCTCGGCGTGCTTGGAATCAAGCGCTCGGTGGCGCCAGAGGACGCCAAGTTTCAACCGGTTTCACCACCGCAGGCTCTTTGGATGGGAGTGCAGGAGACCTGGGAGGTCGTAGATCAGACGCTCAGCTATATCGGCGGCGTTTTCGCTGGCAATAAATCCGCCAATCAACTGAGCGGACCAATCGGAATCGCGCGCATTGTCGGACAAGCCGCGACTATTAGTTTAGCCTTTGTAATCCGC
>JBAUCK010000018.1:0-7865 GCA_049677525.1 Xanthobacteraceae bacterium | reverse complement strand
TTTTATGGCCTCGGCGCCGCAGCCGTCGCGACTTCGGTCGTGACCCTGAAGAAGCGGCTGCAACTGTCGCAGGCCAAGCACCGCTCGCTTGCCGGCCATGCCCGGATATCGCGCTGGCTGGCCGGCTTTGTGCCGTTCTACGACTACAGCGAGGAGCGATTCTTCTGTTCGGACGGCGCGCCGGAAGAGATCGCCGCGCGCCGGCGCGACGGCCTCGCCCGGCTGTCGGCGCAGTATAAGACCCGCTTTGCTGAGACGATCATGCGCACCGCGCAGGCGAGCGAATCGATTTCCGATCTGCAATTCACCGACGCCTACCGCGTGCCGTTCCAATATCGTCGCGTGGTGCGCGCTTATCTGCCGTCGGCAAGCTTCGCGCAATCCTCGAGCGACGTCACCGTGACCGACCTCGATGGCAACCGTGCCTACGATCTCACCGGTTCCTACGGCGTCAACGTGCTGGGCTACGACTTCTACAAGGGCACGATGGAGCGCGGCGCCGCGCGGGTGCACGAGCTCGGCCCGGTGCTCGGGCCCTATCATCCGCTGATCGTCGAGAACGCCGAGTTGCTGAAGCAGATCTCCGGGCTCGACGAGGTGTCGTTCCACATGTCGGGCACGGAGGCCGTCATGCAGGCGGTGCGGCTGGCGCGCTATCACACCAAGCGCTCGCATCTGGTGCGTTTCTGCGGCGCCTATCACGGCTGGTGGGGCGACGTGCAGCCCGGTGTCGGCAATCCGGTGCCGGCGCACGAAACCTATACGCTCAACGACATGTCCGAGGACACGCTGCGGGTCCTGCGCACGCGCAACAATATCGCCTGCGTCCTGATCAATCCGCTGCAGGCGCTGCATCCGAATGCTTCGGCGCCGGGCGATTCTTCTTTGCTCGACAGCGGGCGCAGCGCGCATTTCGACAAAGACGCCTATGCCGAATGGCTCAAGCGCCTGCGCGCGATCTGCACCGAGCGCAATATCGTGCTGATCTTCGACGAGGTCTTTGTCGGCTTCCGCATCGCCAAAGGCGGCGCGCAGGACTATTTCGGCGTGCGCGCCGATCTGGTCACCTACGGCAAGACGCTCGGCGGCGGCCTGCCGATCGGCGTCGTCTGCGGTCGGCACGAGCTGATGAAGCGTTTTCGCGACGATCGTCCGGCGGATATTTGCTTTGCCCGCGGCACGTTCAACTCGCATCCTTACGTCATGGCGACGATGAACGAGTTCCTGCGCTATATGAAGACGCCGGAGGCCGACGCGACCTACCGCGATCTCGATGCGATCTGGAATAGGCGCGCGAACGAGCTCAACGCCCGCCTCGCCGCGGCGGGGTTGCCGGTCGAGGTCGCTAACCTGTCGTCGATCTGGACGGTCTGCTACACCGAACCGTCGCGCTATAACTGGATGTTGCAATATTACCTGGGGGCCGAAGGCCTGGCGCTGAGCTGGATCGGCACCGGCCGGCTGATTTTCAGCCTCAATTACACCGAGGCCGATTTTGCTGCCGTCGCCGACCGCTTCGTCGCCGCCGCGCAGGCCATGCAGCGCGACGGCTGGTGGTGGCATAATCCCGACCTCACCAATAAAGCAATCGGGCGGACCATCTTGAAGGAGATGATCCGCCGAAAATTGTTTGGTCGAGACGATTAGCAAAGGTCGCAGGTCGTCGGCAGCTACGCCGTTCGGCGCATATCAGATGCGCCGAACGCTTCGCTGACGCGCTCAGCTCGGCCGCGGCGCTTCCTCGGCGTCTTCCTCGTCCCAATGATGCAAGCCGATTTCCGGGTCGATCAGCTCGCCGCGCAACAGCGCCAACGGCGCCTTGTGATAGATCTTGATGTCGTGAAACGGGTCGGTGAGGATTTTGGTCGCCCAGACCAAGCCGGTTTCCACATCCTTGATGACGAACAGCTGGATGGTGCGGAACAGCACGCCGCCGATGCCGAGCACGAGCCAAATGATCCCGATGTGGTGGATAACGTCGGACTTTGTCACGGCGGGCGCGAACAGGCCGAAATAGCTCGGGCTGAAATAGAGCGGCAGCGGCGAGAGCGTCCAGATCGTCAGCAGCACGACCTTGCGCTGCAGATTGTAGCCGACCTTGATCTCTTCTTTGTATTCGTGGGTCGCATGATTGACGTGATCGTAGTCTTTCGGTTCGAAGAAGAAGTGTCCGGTTTGCCGGGTCGTCATCGCGACCAGCCAGCCCGCAAGCGCCGAGATCGCCGGATCCTTGAAGATCATCACATAGGCAAAAAGAAAGCTCAGCGCGCTGACGAAATGCAGCGACTGATTGATGCGGCTATGATGATAGTAGCGGTGATCGTCCCACCGTTGAGTCCGCAGCGTCTCTAGAAAATTTTCCATTTATTAACCCCCGTCATGCAGGCGTTCGATCTGGGTATGGCGATTCCGTGAATCCCTTGTGACAGCTTTCCTGCAATCTGATCACTGGTGATCCGCGCTCGCACAGAAGGCGTCCGTGAGCGCGCTCATGTGACAGATGCGTGACCGATTGCGTCACAAAGCTGCTGTCGAGATCAGCCGGCCGCGCGGATTTCGGAAGCGTAGCCGCTGCCCGCACCGCCATTTTTACCGAAGCGGATGAGATTGAAGTGACCGAAGGGCGGCACGGTGTACCGTTCGATCAGATGGATGCCTCGGGTTTTCGCGGTCCAGCGGGAATAACGCTCAAAGGAGAACTCCGAGCGCCAGCCGAGCTTGCGTGCCGCCGGCTGGAACCAGTGTTCGAACGATCGCCGCAGGCCGGCGTCGGCGCCGACGCGGCTCACCAGGACAATCTCGCCGCCGGGCTTGAGCACACGGGCAAGCTCGTCGAGCGCGGCCTCCGGATTGGGCACCGTGGTGATGACATGCTGGGCGACGATCACGTCAAAGGAATTGTCAGGGAACAACAGACGCTCGGCGTCCATCACCCAAAGGCCTTCGACATTGGTCAGGCCAAGCTCGCGGACGCGCTCCTGCGCCTTGCGCAGCATGGGCTCGGAAATATCGACGCCGGAGAGCCGGCACTTCTTCGAATAAAGCGGAAGCGACATTCCGGTGCCGACGCCGACTTCGAGGATGTGCCCGCCGATGCGCTCGGCCGCGGCGATCGCTGCCTGACGGCCGCGTTCGAAAACCGCGCCAAAGACGAAATCGTAAAACGGCGCCCAGCGCCCATAGGCTTTAGTGACAGTTTGCGCGTCCAAGTCGACTTCAGACCTCATGCGTAACCCTCGTGTTGCAGCCGGGAACTAGAGGCTGCCCGGCTGTGTCTTGTTGCGTCGCCGGCTCCGGTTCGCGTGCGCGGCCGACGGCCACCTTATGCGCATGGCCGATAAATTGACGGGCACTATTCTCCCACGAATAGCGCAATGCGAATTCTCGGCACGCCTCGCGGGAAATCCACAGCGCCTGCATGCAGGCAACACGAAGGTCTTCGTTGAGCACGCCAATCGGATTGTCGCTGATAACGTCCTCGGGCCCGGTCACCGGAAATGCCGCGATGGGCACGCCGCTCGCTAGCGCCTCGAGTTGCACGATGCCGAATGTATCGGTCAGGCTCGGAAACACGAATACGTCGGCCGCGGCGAGATGCGCAGCAAGAATGCCGTTGTCGAGCTGTCCCAAAAATTTCGCGCTCGGGAAGCGGCGCTTGAGCTCGGCTTCTTGCGGGCCGGCGCCGATGACGACTTTTGTCCCCGGCAGATCGAGCGACAGGAAGGCCGGCAGATTCTTTTCAACGGCGACGCGGCCCACCGACATGAAAATCGGCCGCGGGAAGCCGAGATCGATGGCGCGGTCCGGCCGGAACAGATCGATGTCGACGCCGCGCGTCCACATGCCGAGATTGGTGAAGCCGCGCTCGCGCAACTCGGTCGTAAGCGACGGCGTCGCCACCATGGTCACGGTTGCAGCGCCATGGAAACGCCGCAACACGTTATAGACCCATTGCGCCGGGATCGGCGAGCGCGCCGAGATATATTCCGGAAAACGCGTGGTATAGCTCGTCGTGAACGGCCGGCCGATGCGCAGGCAATAAGCCCGCACGACGTGTCCGATCGGGCCTTCGGTCGCGATGTGAATGGCGTCGGGCTTTGCTGCCTCGATCCGCTGCGCGATCTTCTTCCGGCTGGGCAGCGCAAGACGAAGCCCCGGATAGGTCGGCACCGGAAACGTCCAGAAACCGTCCGGTGACAGGAACTCGATATCGACGCCGAGCTTGCCGGCGGCCCGCGCCAGCGAACCCAACGTGCGCACCACGCCGTTGACTTGCGGACGCCAGGCGTCCGTCGCGACGAGGATTTTCATGGGGTTGCTTTCGCCCGGCCGCTTGTCGCCCGCGTCATTTGTTCGAATCGCATTCGGCGAGAATTGCCATTTCATATCTCAATCGTGTGACGGTCTCGGCGCGGCCACACGACGCAGCGCGGTCAGGCCGTAACAATGCTGTTACAAATGGATGGGAGGTTCCGGCACGATTCGCTGATTTCCAGATCTTGCGCATATCCTCGTCGGAAACCGTGTCCACTTTTCAGGAACATGGGAGTGGTTAACGTCCTGGCCGAAACGAGTCCCCCCAATCCGTCGATCATCCGCGGCTTCGGACGGAGCGAGATCAGCTTCGCGATCAGCCTGGCGATCGTCGCCATTGCCATCGCGCTGCTTTATCATCTGCTGCAAGGCATCGAGATCGGCAAAGTCGTCGCCGCGATCGAAGCGCAGTCGGGATGGAAGATCCTGATCGCCGCGTCTCTCGTCGCCGCCGGCTATTCTAATCTCGTCCTCTACGACGTGTTCGCGCTGCAGACGATCGGCAAGCGCTATATGCCGTGGCGGGTCGCCGCCTTCGCGAGCTTCACGAGCTACACGATCGGCCACTCGCTGGGCGCCGCGACCTTCACCTGCGGGCTCGTCCGCTTCCGCATCTATTCGTTCTGGAATCTGACCGTCGTCGACATCGCCAAGATCGCGTTCATGACCGGCCTGACCTATTGGCTGGGCAACATCTTCGTGCTCGGCGCCGGCGTGTTCTATGCGCCGCATGCGCTGATCGTTTTCGATCACCTGCCATCCCCGCTCAACCGGCTGCTCGGCCTGTGCGGGCTCCTTGTGATCGGCTGTTATCTGGTCTGGCTGGCGCAACGGCCGCGCACCGTCGGCCGCGCCAACTGGAAAATCATGCTGCCGAATGTCCGCCGCACCTTGTTGCAGATCGGCATCGGCACAACGGACCGCCTCCTCGCCTCGCTGTCCTTCTTTATGCTGCTGCCCGATTATCCGGGCGTCAGCTTCTCGAGCTTGCTGGTGATCTTCCTGGTCGCCACCTTGATCGGCACGATCAGCCACACGCCGGGCAGTCTCGGCGTCGTCGAGGCGGCGATGCTGATCGGTCTGCCGCAATTCAACCGCGAGGAGTTGCTGGCGACCTTGCTCACATTCCGCGTGCTCGATTTCTTCCTGCCGCTGATGCTGGCGACGATCATGTTTGGGTTGCGCGAACTGCGGCTGGTTGCGCGGCGCGCGCAAAGCAGGCGTGCGGAAACCGCCCCAACCTTGTAAGGCCCCCCTACCGCCGTTAGAGTCACTATCGGGCGGACTGGAGCGATGGTGACGAGTGAGAACAGGGCTCCGCGGGGGCGGAACTTCCTGCGGAAATGGGCCCGGCGCCCGATAAGAGTGATGGTTTCGGTTGGTGCTGCACTCGCAGCGTGGCAGTTTGCCGCGCCACGCGAGGCTAATGCCGAAACCATCGAGGCTGCGCTGGCCCGCGCCTACGAGAATAATCCACAGCTTAATGCGCAGCGCGCTATCGTCCGCCAGACCGACGAAAGCGTGCCGCAGGCGCTGTCCGGTTATCGCCCGATGCTGACGGCCAATGCCAGCGCCGGCGACCAATATACCACCGAGAAGGAGATCTTTCCGCCGATCCCCGGCACGGCTTTGACTCAAGGGGCGGCGATCAAGATCAACGGCCACACGCAGCCCTATAGTTACGGCGCCACCGCATCGCAGACGCTGTTCAACGGCAACCAGACCGGCAACAAAGTGCGCGCTGCCGAGAGCCAGGTTTCGGCGGCCCGGGAAACGCTGCGCGTCATGGAAGAATCCGTACTGCTGGCAGCGGCGACCATCTACATGGACATGTCGCGCGATGCCGCCAATCTCGAAGTCCAACGCAACAATGTGCGCGTGCTCGACCGCACGCTCACCGATACCAAAAACCGCTTCGCCGCCGGCCAGGTGACCGATACCGATGTTGCGCAATCAGAGGCGCAATTGGCCGCAGGCGAAGCGAACTTGCACGCGGCCGAGGCGCAGCTCGCCATCACGCAGGCCAATTACCGGCGCATCGTCGGCGTCGATCCGGCGAATCTGGCTCCGGCTTCATCGGTCGAGCGGTTTGCGCCATCGACATTGAATTCCGCAATCGCGATGGGAACGGCGCAGAACCCGTCTGTGACGGCGGCGGAATACGGCGTTGACGTCGCGCTGCTCCAGGTGAAGATCGCCGAAGGCGCGCTCTATCCGACGCTGACGGCGCAAGCGAGCGTGCAGCAGCAATACGGCGCCAATATCGTCACACCGAAGCTCTTCACCGATTCCGCGACCGTCAACCTCACGGTGCCGCTCTATCAGGGCGGCGGCGAATACGCGTCGATCCGCGCCAACAAGGAAGCGGTCGGGCAGCAACAGATCGATGTCGATCAAGTGCGCGACCAGGCGCGCGCCAATGTCGTACAGGCCTGGGCGCAATTGCAGGCGGCGAAGGCGCAGATCGAGGCCGCGCAGCGGCAGAACGCCGCCGCCGAACGCGCGCTCAACGGCGTGCGCAACGAGGCCCAGGTCGGCCAGCGCACGACGCAAGATGTGCTGATCGCCGAGCAGGCGCTAGTGAATGCGCGGCAGAGCCTGATCGTGGCGCAGCACGACCGGGTAGTTTCCTCGTACAGCCTTTTATCGGCCGTGGGCCGGTTGTCGGCGCGAGACCTGGCGCTGCCGGTGAAGGTCTATGACCCGTCGGTGCATTATCAGCAGGTGCGCGATGCCTGGGTCGGCGTGCGCACGCCGAGCGGACAGTAGGCGCCGCGCGCCGGACTCCTGGCACTGGTCTGATACTCCGCCGTCAATGCGCGTCGCGTTCGTCCGCATACCAGGACGGCTTCTGCGGATAATGCGGGCCATCATACATTTCCATCACGGCGGTCTCTTCATGCGCGATGGCTGGCCCATGCGCGTTGCCTTTGGGATTGCAGTAGAAGCATCCGGCCGTCAGCACCACACCAGTCGAGGTGTATTCGTATCTGCCCTTGAGCCAAAACATGAACTGATTGGCGGCATGAAGATGCGGCTGCGGGATCCCGGCGCCCTTGTCGAATTTGATCAAGGCGATCGAGGCGCCGGTCTGCTCGTTGCGCCATAGCATCTCTTCGTGGATGCCTTTCAGCGACCTCGCACCCATCATCCTGGTCTGGTTCGGGCTCGGCATGCAATCCAAGCTCGTGATCGCGTTCCTGGTGGCACTCTTCCCGATTGTTGTAGATACGGCGGCGGGCATACGGGCGACGCCGGCCGGGCTTCTCGAGCTCGCGCGCTCGTTGCGCGCTTCGCCGCCGCAGATCTTTCTCAAGATCCAGTTTCCTGCGGCTCTGCCGTTCATCTTTACCGGCGCCAAAGTCGCGGTGACGCTCGCCGTGATCGGTAAATTCGCAGCTCGACAGCCCGCTCGCCTGGGCGGCGCTGGTCTGGCTGAGCGCGCTCGGCTTCCTGCTGTTCGCGGCTGTCGTCGTCGCCGAACGGATGGTGATGCCTTGGTCGCAGACCGCGCAGCACTGAATGCGCAGTGCTGAGCTTTGGTTGCCTGA
>JBAUCK010000017.1:0-11305 GCA_049677525.1 Xanthobacteraceae bacterium | reverse complement strand
GACAGTCGCACCCTTCCGCGCGTTGATTACCCCACCGTTTTAAGGGGCCAACCGGCACTGGTAACCGGCGCCAATTCGGGAATCGGCAAAACAGTAGCCTTGGGGCTTGCGGCCGCTGGAGCCGACGTCGTCGTCAATTATGTTGTAGATCCCAATTCCGCTGATGAGATTGCACATACAATCGAGAAGATGGGCCGACGTGCAATCGCACTAAAAGCCGACGTCAGTAGGGAAGACGATGTGACTGCCATGTTCGCGCGGGCGATCGACCACTTTGGAACTTTGCATGTGGTCGTCAGCAATGCAGGGCTTCAACGTGACGCGCCCTTCGAGCAGATGACACTTGAACAGTGGAATACTGTGATCAGTGTTAATCTGACTGGACAATTTCTTTGCACCCGAGAAGCTGCGCGCGAGTTCAAGCGTCGAGGCGTGGTAGAAACGGTATCGACTGCCGCCGGCAAGATTCTGTGCATGAGCTCTGTGCACCAAGAAATTCCTTGGGCCGGCCATGCGAACTATGCCGCCTCAAAAGGCGGAGTAATGCTGTTAATGAAAAGTATTGCGCAGGAGCTTGCTCCCTATCGCATCCGCGTGAACAGCATTGCGCCAGGTGCTATTCGAACTCCAATTAACACGGCGGCGTGGAGCACTCCGGACGCTTACAGCAATTTGATGAAACTTGTTCCCTATAAGCGAATCGGGGAACCCGAAGACATAGCTCGAGCAGCAGTGTGGCTTGCCTCTGATGCCGCGGACTATGTGACGGGAGCTACGCTTTTTGTCGATGGTGGCATGACTTTGTATCCGGGCTTTGCGACTGGCGGCTAGGGTCTGGTGGCGCCTGGGATTAATTCGACGTCCCGGCATAAGACCGGGCGCCCCGTCGGAGCGGCAATTCGTCTAAGTGTAGACCAAGCTTGCCACCGAGCATCGTTCGTCCTGGCCGACCACCCCACAATGCTCGCGCGTCATGGCAGGAAGCCTGCGGGCCACTATGCGGAGGCGAATGAGATGACCATCGCCGGGGGGCTGCGGAAGCAATCGAACCGTCGCCCGTCCTCCAAGTGTAATTGACGCTACGCGAGTTCGGCACCTATCGAATGTCCGACGGTGTCCTCTACACGCGGGCGTAATATTGGCTATCACGTCGAGCGAACTCAACCAGCATCAATAAACGCGCGGAGATCCTGAGTAATCATGGTTGTTTCGCCGCTACGACGGCTCCTCTTGCCCTGGTGAGGATTCGGTCTCCGGTCAGGGAGCGAGATCGGGCACTAATTTTACAAGGAGTTCCGAGCCCGCTAGCTGGATGGCATAGATTTCCAAAGTGTGCCGGCCGATGAAGCGGAGGACACCGCCTATGGCTTCTGGCGGTTGGATGCGGCTCGGGCCGCGCAAAAACAGGCACAGGCTTGCGGACCAAACTGCGATGCCGAAAATGAAGGCTGCGAAATGGATCTGATGAAACGAGTATTCCCTTTGTTCCTGCCAGACGTAGATGACCACCGCTGCGATCCAGGCCAGTAGTCGCATCAGACCCGCGTTCTTCGTCATCGCAGGCGCGGGCGCGGGCGGTGTCGAGCTTTGGGCTGGGCTATCCACGTCGGTAGCTGATCTGCTGTCGACATAAGTACGTTGGCATAATCCGAACAGGGCCCACAGCCAGCCCTCCGAGCCGTAATCGACAAGCTTGGCCGATATCGATAACACCGCTACAAGTGCCGAGACAAGGAAAGCGAAGGCTGTCCATCCGCGACGTTGCAAAAGGATTTGCACGTAGGGCCGTGCACTGCGAATGAGTGCGAAGCTCAAAAGAATGTTCGGTGCTACCCAGGTCCAGTTGGCGTTCCAGCTTTCGAGCAGGGTCAAGATGATACCGAGCCAGATCCAGCGGAGCGGGACAGTCCTGGTCTGCGCGTAGCCCATAAGGAAGAAGAACGTCGGAGCCGCCAAACGTCCGAAAACGCTCCACCAGCGATCGTCTTCCATGAAGAAATAGCCGAAATGGTCAACCGCGACCAAAATGATTGCCGAGGTTTTCAGCCAGTCGGTATTGTCAACGACGTGAACTTTTTGTGGATTTCGATAAGAAGTGTTCGTCGAATGAATGGCGCGCATTTCGGCGCTCAAGCTTGTGCGAGTTGAGCGTTATCAGTGGCGGTCACTATAACAACTAATGACCAGGCCATGCTGCATCCTAAGTTCGCATTCACTTTGCCGCAACTGTATTTGTGCAAATGGCCATCTTGCTGCTACTTTAGGCCACGAACGACAAGCGCAGCACAGATATCAGTTCCTTGGATAAGCTGCGCATTAAATCGGTCCGGGCCGCCATAACCAGAGGGCGCATGAACGACACGTAGAGCCGGAGCTAATTCGAATTCGAACGCGTCGAGGCCGAACGGTAATCCCTCTCCGATGGATTTCAGCGCTGATTCCTTGAGGCTCCAGAGTTGACAGAAAGTCTGCACGCGCGCGAATCCGCCTACCATTTTAACAGCCTTCACCTCGGCTTGCGAAAAGAACTGTTGAGCGAGTTCTGCCGCCTCCAAGTTTCTCGTTTGATCTTCGAGGTCAACACCGATCTCGTGCGTCGACGACCATGCGCCGAGAAAACCGAATCGGCAGGAGGAGAAACTAAACCAGACATCTGGCAAATCCGGAAGGTAGGGACGCCCTTTCTCCGTCTCCTTGAAAACGATCCGCGATAGGCGCTGCGGTGTTCCGAGCACGAAGGCTCCGCAATAGCGACGAAACGCACGCCGTTGTTTGAAATGAGCCTTGCCGCCCTCTATTATGATGCGATCTGCCCTCTGCAACTCGTTATCCGACAGGACTGACTCGCAACGCCGGGATGTCTCGGGATCGCGCGAGACCGGCGCATACAGAACCTGAGCCGCATGATTGGCCGGCGCCGGCGTCCAATCGCATGCGCTGGCGGCGAACAGATCGTTGACCCACTCGCTACCGCTTCGTGCCATCTGAAACCACGTTTACTGCGTAAACTGATCCGTTCCGTCGATAGCTACTTTTTCCAGGGAGCTCGGAATATTCGCCGCCTTGTTGTCGCGAAGCGACAGTGGGAAGGAGGGTTGAACCGCTCACAGGCTCCGCGGGGCTCCCTTCGTAGGTGCCTGTAATGATGTTCATGTCCTTGAGGACCAGCGACAACGGCAAGAGCGTCGTGTCCCGTTCAATGACTGCGCCAGCCATCACCGTTGCGCCGAAAGCGACAGTGCAGCCGTCCTGGATGTGAGTTCGCTTTACCTTCAGCATCATATTCTCGAAGGTGTGAAACTGCAGGAAACCGTCGACAACACAGTCATTGCCGAAGTTCACCGCGTTCCAATCGGAACACTGCATTGGCTGGCTCACGATTGTCCGATGGCCGATGTGACATCCCATCCGCCGTAGGATGGAATTTGAGAGAATAGTCCCGGCGCAGAATGCCAGAGGCCTCCTGCACCAGACGAAGAAGCAGTCCTGCGCGAAGAAATAGGCAAAGTGGCGCCAGGACCAGAAGGTCGTTGAGTGACGAGCTCCCCATTCGCTGCCGATGAGGGATTTTTTGACCGCGGCGCTGAACAAGACCAAATTGAGTTCTACGAGGATCAGAGCAATCGCCGCGCTTGCGATTGGGTTTCCACCAAATCGCAGCAGACAAGTGTACATAATCGCGAAGATTATCACCTCTGTGAGGCGCAGTATGCCGATGCTGAAGAAGTCGAACAAGAAGACTCGGACTAGGAACATGAGAAAGTCCGGCAGTCTGTGAGTGTGGTTCTCTGCCTCAAATGACGCACTCGCAAATTTCACTGGCGGGTTTCCCGACACCGTGATTGGCTCGCCAAGCCGGGACCGCATCTGTCGTCGGAACTGTATATCATTGCTCGGCGTGGAGACGCCCAACATGAAGTTGGACGGGAAATTCCCGTACTCCGCCACGCAATTGTTCCCACCGAAGAAATTTCGGGGCATGTCGAGGCGGCGGAGCTTGAAATGCTCAGCGCCGTAATCGAGCATATTCGTGAAACATCCATTGGCGAAGAATACTTGGGAGTCGGCAGTGGCAAGCTCCGGGACGAGGTTGAACATGACGTCGCACTCGGAACCGCCAAATCGCGGGAAGCGCATGCCGGCGAGCGCTCGCAAGTACTGTCCGGTGATGGTCCAGGTCCACTGTCTCTGGATGCCATTCAACCTATTCATTCTGTACATGAGGAGGGCGCCCCTGAGCCCGTGCGAGGGGTACAGTCCTGGTGAGGCGGCCGTCCAGCGGATGAAGAGGCAGCCAAGCAAAGAGGTGACGACGACGGCAACCCAGGTGGTGATGAACGTGTAGAGAGTAAGTTGCCAGGCGATCTCGATCAGCGGCGTCACCGTGAAATATTCGCCGGAGAGTTCAGCTGCGCCTGCGGGTATCAAGGTGCGCGCGAACCAGGAGATTGCGGCGGCGGGGATCACAATAAGCCACAAGGAAAGGAAGATTTGCATAAGGACGTTGAGGGTCTCCAGTAGCCAGATCGGACACACGTACTGGCAGACAATCGCGGTACGCTTCAGTTCAGTATAGCGGCCGCCGCGGCGCGCGGGAGCTCCTTCCCACATCTCCTGCGAGCCTACGTTGGTTAAGATGGGAGTGAACGGAGTAATCCACGTGCCGCGGCCCACTGTCACATTGTTGGCGATGGCGGCTCGCATCCCGATCTTGCAACCGCTCTCGAGGTGAACAGGGCCGACGTGGAGGTGCTGTCCCGACCATTTGGTCGTTTGGATATAGGCTCCGGTCTGAATAGCGACATTATCCTTGATGGAGATCAAATCCAGGGGGCCGGATAGGTAAGCATCGTGCGCACACTGAAGGTTATCGCCGACGGTCGCGCCGAGCTGCCGCAACGCGAATGCGCGAAGGGGCGCGCTCCGATACATCGCAGCCAATGGCACGAGCACCATGGTCTCCAGCCGTCCGATGCACCAGATTCGCAGATGCATCTTGCTCCACTTGGGGTACACACCCGGTGTCACACTGTTCTTGTAGAGGTCACCGCTCATAAAGAACTTTATCATCATGACCCAGAGCAGGTTGACGAACGGCGCGACAAGACCAACTAGGTAAAGCAAGCAGCCGGCGACGATGAACGCCCAAAGGTTGCCGGTCGCAAAGTACGCCTCGATGTCGATGCCGCCGAAGACGGCGAAGAAGACCACTAATCCGGGGAAATACAGTAAAGTCGCGAAGAGGACCTGCAGGGTGGTAAAATATCCGGTGGAGAGTACCTCTGCCGCGGCCTCGTCCCGCTCGGCGATCTTCTCGTCGGATTTCACAAGGGCCGTTAGGGCCTTGGAGGTCTGCTGGTTGACCCGCGGGCGGGCGGCCACTTTTCGAGCAGTGTCGCAGTCACTGAGCAGCGCCCGGACCTGTACCACCCATCCCGCAGCTTGTAGTTTCTGCGCCAACCGCGCGATGAGGATCGAATGCCCACCAGCCTCAACGAATCCATCGTCCAACCCCAACGGAGTCTCAAACACGGCCCTGCAGATCGACAGCACTTCCTCACACTCGGGATTCATGCCCGCGGCGCCAGGCGCCTTAGCGTCCCCCGTTGCTGTGTTGTGCGCACTGGCCGGAGTGTCCCGACGGGCGTCCTCATCTTCCGGCTCGGCGTTACTCAGTAAACGCGACAGGTTTGGCAAGCATTTCCGGTCGATCTTTCCTGAAACCGGCTTCATAACGAATTTTTCTACGAGGAAGATTCTGGTCGGGACCGACGGCGCTGGGAGTTGTTTGGCTAGCGTCGCCGTCACTCGGGCGGCCCACTCCGCCGGCGCGGGAGCGACAACCGAGATCACTGCTTCGCAGACCGAAGGTGCGACAACAAAGGCGACGAGCGTCTCGTTCTGGTAATCCAAAACGGCGGCCTCGATGTCACGGAACTGCGTCTGGAGAATATCCTCAACGGCCTGCGCCTCAACGCGATGCCCGCGCACTTTGACCTGCGTGTCGATTCGGCCGAGGAAGTGTACGCGCTGCGTTTGCATGTCGATTTTGCATTTGTCCCCGGTGCGGTAGAGGCGGCCGAATTGAGGATGCGTGATAAACTTCTGGGCGGTTTGCTCCGGCAAGTTTCGGTACCCGCGTGCAAGGTGGACCCCTCCGATACAGAGCTCTCCAACCTCCCCGTGGGGCAGTGGGTGGAGTCGGTCGACTTCAAGGATGACGTAGGTGACGTTGGCGAATGGCGAGCCAATTGTGATGGGCTCCCCACGCCGCAAGTTCTGGCGGCTCGTGTCGCTGCTCGCCTCTGTGGGACCGTAGGTATTGATGACTTGGCGTCTGGCCCTGGTCCAAGGCTCCACCAGCGCGCTGGGGAAGGCTTCGCCCGCCGGCACGATGTAGCGGCACAGTGGATAGGGCAGATCTAATTCGGGGGTTGGTGTAAGGGTGGTGAGTAGCACCGGAGGACAGAAGAGCACCGTGACCTCAGCTTCGCGGAGGACAGGGACGAGCTCGGGGCCGGATCGGATCTGCTCCTTGGTGAGCATTACCACAGCGCAGCCCGACACCCAGGCGCTGTACATTTCGGGTATGCTGCCGTCGTAGCCCAACGATGAAGTAAGCGAGGTCGCGTCCATGCCCGGAAGGAGATCGAAGTAATCGGCGTAGCTCAGGGCTAGGTTTACGTAACCTGCGTGAGGGCACTCCACGCCTTTGGGCATCCCTGTGGTGCCACTCGTGTAAAAGATGGTCGCAAGGCGCTGTGTTGGGTCGTCCAACCAGGACGGCGGTTCTCTTCGTGGCGTCCCCTCCGGCAACGTCAGAACGTCGAGCGTCGGCAGGTCGCGGAATTTATCTTGCCCCCGCGTGAGAATGACTACCGGCTGTGCGTCGGTAAGCATGTGGGTGATAAGGGTGTCGGGCAAGGTGGTATCGAGAAACATAACAGCGCCCCCAGCCTTAAGAATGCCGAGGTGGGCGGCAACGATTTGCCAGTTGTCTTGCGACATGGCCACGGCCACGACCTGATCGGGGCCTGTGAGGAAGGGAGAAAGGGCCGCGGCCAGGCTTTCCGCTCGCCGGTCGAGCTCAGCGAAGGTCAGAGATTCTCCGGTGTGGGGGATCTGTAAGGCCGTAAGATCCGGAAACTTTTCGGCGGAGCGGCTGAAGACCTCTGTGAGCCACCGGATTCCCTTCTGATGCGGTACATTTACGAGGGGAGGGTCCCCAAAGACATCCGTCAATGTGTATTGGCAGGTATTTGTTTGGCCGCACGGTACCTTCTCCCCAGCCCAAAGGTAGCGCCTCCAAGCCACAAACGTCAGCGCACAGAAAATCACGACGGCAGTTACTACAAAAATTGCTGCCAAAACTCTTCCTCACATGCCCGTAAGCCGAGACTCCGAAGTTATCAGAGACTCCCAAGTTCTCCGAGACGCCTGGTTTCTTGACTTTAACGTCAAAGGCGTCCGCAATCGCGAATCGCGAGGCCACTGCTTTTAATCGAAGTATCGCTGTAGCCTTCCAGTTCGGCGGACATCTAAGGTAACGCAATGGGGTCCGCCCCCCAACAGTTTGGAGTGCCGTAATTTCAGGGGGATTACATCTAGACCCTCCTTCTCTAAGAGTTTTATGAGTGAAGGTTGATTTCGATCGACCACGACCAAATTGGGATTGATGCTGAATGCGTTCATGTCAATCCAGTCACTACCGATACATTTGGACAGATAGTGGGCGTCGTACCTGTCCGTGTTCTCCATCGGTGAACTGTAAACGACCTTCCACTGCTTCAGGATTTCGGGCAGGGTTTCGTCGTTGATGCGAGCAGGATTGGCGAGAATTAAACCAGGACGTAAGGCCACAAGGGTGGAGTCAATATGACTGCCAAAATAAACATCTTTGAGGAAATGAACCCGGTATGTGTCACCTAGAACCGACTGGAGCCAATGGCCACCCAATTCATTACCGGTGGCGCTGACCAGATAGATTAAATCTTTGCCAAAACGCAGGACGTTAGCTGCATCAAAGGCCGGCTCAATGTCGCGTGGCGTGGGGTTGTTTAGATCAACCCCCTCGAAGAGTGAGTCCAAAAGCATGGGCTTGGGGGCGCTGTACCATTTTGCACCTGACTTCATGTATTCCATTAGCAAAGTGCGATAGCTGAATGTCTCCTGGGCGCGGCTGCGGATGACATTGGGCGTTTCGATAATGTGGTCCCCGATGACCAACAAAACATCGCGGGGACAATAATTGTAGTACCCTTGAGCTTCCCAATGGATCGTGGAAAATTTGGCCTCGTGTGGCCACGTGTCCGGACGTTTGACGATGATGCCCAAACCTTCCAGGATTTTGGCAAATCCATTCAAATCCTCTTCCGTCTCTTCAATAATCTGTTGCGGAAAAGAGCCGGACGGAATTTCGGCCAAAGAACGGTCAGGAAATTCTGCGAGCTGGGTGCTTCGGTCTGGGGTTGGATACCGCGCCTTCAGCGGGTTGCCTATAATGACCTCTTCCAGTTGATCCCACTCATTGCAACTCCATACACCTGACATCCGTAATCTGCCCCGTCGCCTGTTCTCTGGAATGGCTGTGTTTATTTTGAAACACTTTTAGCTTGAGTACTCCCCGCTCGAAATTACTTTTAGCTTGAGTTCTCCCCGCTCGAAGTTGATGTATTCCGCTTCGAAGAATCTGACGTCATCTTCACCAGCGGGTAGAATTGCTAAAGAAGTCAGCTAGCGCAATTGCCGCGCCGGACGATTTTGCCGCCTCGAGTACAAAATTGCCTACTGCTAGATCGAGAACGCCAAGCCCAAATGGTGAAAATATGCGAGGCCTATCATGGTCTAGTTTGAACTTATTCTCCAGAACGTCCACTAGGCTACCCGAGACAAAGTTCCTATTTCCCGTCGCCATTTCCGCTAGATGGAGCGAAGTTTTTGCCTTCATACAATGATCTACATCATCGACAATGTTTTGCGATGCGATAATTACATTCACGCAGATATCGCGCAGCGACAAATGTATGACGGTGGGGCAGTCCTCGAACAGTTTTTCATCGGCAAGATAGGGGTCAAGCGTAGTCGTGGTGAATAGTATTAGAGAAGAGTCCACTATGGCTCCCTCCAAACAATCTTGAATATCGGCCTGCAGGTTGTGCCGATCGCGAAGCCATTTGCTGAAGTACTCCGCCTCCTTGCGGTCCACATCATACAAACTAATTTTGCCAAACTTCCAATCGCGAAATAAAAACCACTCGACTGTCGTACGGGCGATTACCCCGGTTCCGACTATACAGAGGGTCCCTCTAAAGGGATTAGGGGAAAGATGCTCTGCCGCCAACGCAGCGGAGGCAGCGGTGCGTGTAGCGCTGATTAGCGATGCCTCGATACAGGCCAAGGGATAACCTGTCGTGGCGTCGTTTAGAATCAGGACTGCCGACGCTCGGGCTAAGTTGCTGGCCCTGTTGTCCGGGAAACTCGATATCCATTTGATGCCGCTTTTTTGAACTGCACCGCCGAGATGGGCTGGCAACGCGATGATGCGAGAGCTGGGTCTATCTGGATATCGGAGGAAGTAGCTGTCCGGATTTACAGTATCTCCGGAGCCGTGAAGTCGGTATGCCGCCTCAACAGCATCGAAAACTTGTTTCTTATTATCGTCAATTACGCGCTTAACTGTCGAACCGGGAATAACATAGAATGTGGGAGCGGATGGCACGTTTTTATCCTCACCTTTACGCCCGAATGCGATATTGTTCGGCGACGAGTGTCAGTCAGTTCGCCGACGTCCTCCGGCGGTGACAGTTCAGCTGGCATACCCGTTCTGCAGGGCAGCCGTTGTGAGCGCTGCGATCAAAACCTCTCTGCGTCTCACTCGGCCGCGAGGAACGCATTAGTACGCGCCGGCCCAACCTCTTCGGGCACGATGACTTTCTCTACCCAGGCGGGGTCATAAATAGTGTCCAAGTACTTTTCCCCGAGATCTGCAGATATGGCGACAATAGTGTCGTCGTGCCTGAATTCTGGAGCTAGTTGTTGTACGGCGGCCAGGACTGTTCCGGTGCTTCCTCCAACAAGTAAGTGATAATCTCGAACGAAGGAAAGACAAGCTTCAACCGTTATTTTTTCGTTCACTGCGATGATTCTATCCGGCTTGGCGAGGTCCGCAAGCTTTGGCTTCACGCTCGCGCCAATGCCAGGGATATTTCTTTTGCCGGGGGCGCCTCCAAATGTGACTGAGCCTTCCGGCTCGACGGCTACAACTTTGATCCTTGGGAATTCTTGACGAAGTCGTTCTGAGATCCCGGCTAGCGTACCGGTAGTGCCGGTCCCGGCAAATACCCAATCGACTTTATCAAATTCGTTCGCAATCTCATTTGCCGTTTGCTCAGCATGCACATTCTTGTTGGCTATGTTGGCATATTGATTAAGCCAGATTGCGTTCGGGTCCGATTGCAATATTTGATCGATTTTCTTCAACCTACTCCCCAGGTAACCTCCAGCGGAGTCGCGATCTTCGACTACTATTACTTTTGCTCCATAGAGTTCTATACCTCTTATGGTCGCGCGATTGGCGTTTGGATCGGTCACGCAAATAAATTTGTAGCCTTTGATGGCACATACCAAACTAAGCGCTAGTCCAAGGTTTCCTGATGACGATTCGACTAATACGGTTTCGCCTGGCCTAGCAATGCCTCGCTGTTCCAAGTCCTCAACAAGCCCTATCGCAGTCTTGACCTTTATCGAGCCCGTTATATTGAACCCTTCCAACTTTAGAAACACATCGTGACTGCCGACAAAAGCTGGAAGACGATAAAATAAATCACGAAAAAGCAACTGCAACGGTGACTCGACGATCATAGTTCGACTCCCTTCAGCAGAATGACTGCCTTGGTCCCTCAGGCAATCGGTTTGAGCGTTCTGCTCTCTTCATTTTGCCAACCACCCAACACAGCCTGTCGTCGGTCGGGTCGGAACGCGCAACTCACATATATATTATAATGGGAGAGCGGTTTATCGGTTTCACGCCGTTGCGTCGCCGAGAACGGTGAATGCGTCTCTCTGAATGTCTGCTGATTGCGTGTTCATCGGCCGTTCATTTTCGAGGGATACGTTAGTTATCATGCACAGTGCCTGCATATAGGCAACCTTACAATCGGGTCCCGATGACGCGCCGCACTAGGCTGTAGTGACGATTTAATAGTTGGGGGGATTCCCAACGGGGTGCAAATCAGATTCAAAGCTGGCTTTTGGCGGCGGTCAGCTTTGGAAGGCGAAGAACTTCGGGATGATCAGTGGGAGCGGA
>JBAUCK010000016.1:0-15007 GCA_049677525.1 Xanthobacteraceae bacterium | reverse complement strand
TGAGCAGGGACAGGAGGATCCGATGGCGCAGCTTGCAGAACTCGACACTGCTTCCGGTATGGCTCCCGATACGATCGAGGCGACGCTAAATTACATCGTTGATGATGGAACCCGGGTCTTCACCATCGTCGCTGCCCCCGGCGGCAGCGACACGCGCTCCGGCGGCACGCCCGATCCCCGCCGCGTTCTCATCCACAACGGCCGCCCCCACGCTGATGACTTTGCGCTCGAGCGCAACGGCTTCCGTTTCCTGCGTCACGACACCAAGATGGCCGATTTCTACGACGAGGATGAGATCAGGCGCGTCTATTATCCCGAGATGGAAGCGCTGATTAAGGCGGAAAGCGGCGCCAAGCGCGTCGTCGTGTTCGACCACACGCTACGCACCGCCGATAAAGGCATGCGCCAGGCCAAGGGGATCCGCGAAGTCGTCAGCCGCGTGCATAACGACTACACCGAATGGTCGGCGCCGCAGCGCGTGCGCGACATCCTTCCCGACGAGGCGGAAAACTTGTTGAAGCGCCGCTTCGCCATCATCCAGGTGTGGCGGCCGATCCGCCATCCGGTCGAAACCAATCCGCTGGCCATCGCGGACGCACAAACGCTGTCGCCGGGCGACATGATCGTATCGGAGCGGCGCGCCCCCGGCCGTATCGGCCAGACCTACGCCATTAAATTTAATCCAAAGCATAAGTGGTATTGGTTCCCGCGCATGCGGCGCGAGGAGGCCTATGTCTTCAAGGTGTTCGACTCGGAAAAAGACGGCCGCGCCCGCTGGACCGCGCATACCGCGTTCGAAGACCCGACTACGCCGCCGAACGCCCGGCCGCGCGAGAGCATCGAGATCCGAACGCTGGCGTTTTTCTGAGCCGGCGCAAACAAAAGCTCGCCCCCGCTTTCGCGGGGACGAGCCAATGTTGAAGAAGAACGCTATTACCGCTTCGAGAACTGGAAACTGCGACGCGCTTTGGCGCGGCCGTATTTCTTGCGTTCGACGATGCGGCTGTCGCGGGTAAGGAAGCCGCCGCGCTTGAGAACACCACGCAGTTCCGGCTCGTAGCGCATCAGCGCCTTCGACAGGCCGTGACGGACCGCACCGGCCTGGCCCGAAAGGCCGCCGCCGGACACGGTGCACACCACATCGAATTGGCCCTGACGGCTCGACACCGTGAGCGGCTGCTGGATCATCATGCGCAGCACCGGGCGGGCGAAATAAGTCTCGACCGGCCGATCGTTGATGACGATTTTGCCGCCACCGGGCTTGACCCACACGCGGGCGACCGCGTCCTTGCGCTTGCCGGTGGCATAGGAGCGGCCTTGCTTGTCGAGCTTCTGCACGTATTTGGGCGCTTCTGCTGGCGCTGCGGTCTTCAGCGAGGACAGATCCTCGAGCGTCTGCATGGTCTCAGCCATAGGCGACCCTCTTATTCTTGCGGTTCATGGCGCCGATATCGATCTTTTCCGGCTGCTGCGCCTCGTGCGGATGATCCCCGCGCGGATAAACCCGCAGGTTGGAAAGTTGCTGGCGGCCGAGCGGGCCGCGCGGCAGCATGCGCTCAATGGCCTTCTCGACGATCCGCTCGGGAAAGCGGCCAGCGAGGATCGCCTTGGCGCTACGCTCCTTAATGCCACCGATATAGCCGGTGTGCTTGTAGTAGATCTTCTGCTGAACCTTACGTCCGGTCAGCACCACTTTGGCGGCATTGATGACGATGACATTGTCGCCGCAATCGACATGAGGCGTGAATGTCGGCTTGTGTTTGCCGCGCAGCCGCATGGCGACGAGCGAAGCGAGCCGGCCGACGACGAGACCCTCGGCGTCGATCATCACCCACTTCTTCTCCACCTCTGCGGGTTTGGCAGAAAAGGTTTTCATATCCGCATCCGTTTGAGATTGTGCGCTGATACTGTGTTGTCAGTATCGTGCGCCATATTTCGCGCAATTTTGGCGCCGTGGCGCAGGCTTGTAGCTGGCGACCGTCCGCTGGTCAATCATTTCGATGCTTATTTCAGATATTTCTCAATCAGTTGGCTAGAAGGTATAAAATTACCTCTTATCTCATGCAGCCGGAATCGAATAGGTCGAGGTGACATGGGCGACCAGATCGTCGTCGTCGTCTGAGCGCAGAGCCACCTCGCCGACCGCAAGCCGTTTGCCGAGCTTGAATAATTGCGCCTCGGCCAGGAGATCGCGCGCGCCGGGCTTTTTAAGAAAGTTGATGCTGAGATTGGTGGTGACCGCGAGCGGAACCCAGCCGATCGCCGAGAGCACGGCCAAGTACATGGTGAAATCGGCAAGCGCCATCATCACCGGCCCGGACACGGTTCCGCCCGGCCGCAGCGAGCGCTCGTGATGGCGGCGGCGCACCCGGCAGCCGCCGTGCCACATCTCTTCGATCTCGTAGTCGCCGACCGCGTGGGTCGCTTCCGGGAATTCGGCCTCCAGAAGCTGCAACAGCCGCTCACGCGTCAGCTTCGGTGCGGCCGTCTTATCGACCTTCGCCATCGCGCTCCTCCCCGTGTTCCTTTTCGAATTTCCCCGGCAGCCGGATAGTCAGATACAATGGACAGGTTGCAAAGTCAGCGCGCTCTGCAAAGCAACGCAAGAAGCCGGATATGCCGATGAACGCTCAAGCCGCCGCCAAACCAGCCGCCGATGCCCCGATGCTGCTGCGCGAGGATAAAGGCGGGATTGCAATCCTGACCCTGAACCGGCCGCAGGCCCGCAACAGCCTGTCGGAGACGATGCTGGAGACGCTTGGCGACGCGCTCACCGCGATCGCGCGTGAGCGCTCGGTCCGCGTCGTCATTTTGGCCGCGAACGGTCCGGCGTTCTGCGCCGGCCATGATCTCAAGGAGATCACGACGCGACGCGCCGACCCGGACCGCGGCCGCGCCTATTTCCAGCGCATCATGATGCTGTGCAGCACGGCGATGCAGCAAATCGTGACTTTGCCGCAGCCGGTGATCGCCGCCGTTCATGCGACCGCGACCGCGGCCGGTTGCCAGCTCGTGGCGAGCTGCGATTTGGCCGTCGCATCGCAAGCCGCAAAATTTGCGACGCCGGGTGTCAATATCGGCCTGTTCTGCTCGACGCCGATGGTGGCGCTGTCGCGCAATGTATCGCGCAAGCATGCAATGGAAATGCTGCTGACCGGCGAACTGATCGCAGCGGAAGACGCATTGCGCATCGGTCTCGTCAATCACGTCGTTGCGCCGGGCAGCGAGCATGCGGAGGCGTTGGCGCTGGCGCAAAAGATCGCAGCGAAATCGACCCTGACCGTGAAAATCGGCAAAGAGGCGTTTTATCGCCAGGCTGAAATGCCGCTTGCCGAGGCTTACAAATACGCTTCCGAAGTCATGGTCGAGAACATGCTGGCGCGCGACGCCGAAGAAGGCATCCGTGCCTTTGTCGAAAAGCGCGAGCCGAAATGGCAAGATCGGTAGCGAGCGGTCGCTGACTCCGCTGCAAATCGATCCCTAAAATCAGACCGTTAGATAATGTCCCGGCGCCGACGCATGACCGGATTTCATCATCCCGAAAAAGTAGCGCGGCGGCTCGTAGAGTTCCTCGGCTGTGGCCGGGTCGAAGAAACGGTCGCCGGCAATGTCGTCGCGAACAAAAAACGCGTTGACGCCTGAAATCGAGCAGCCGACCAAGCGATACCCTTTGCTGCGCCCTAGCCGGACAAAGGCTTCGAGACTTGCGCCGTAATAGTTCGACGTACCGTCCCACGTGCGCTCGGGCTGATACGGCACCACAAGCGACATCGGTGGCCGCAGCGACGCATTGTATTCGATCACCACCACCCGGGGATTGATCCTAGTGATGGCTTTCCAAACCCAAAAGTCGTTATTGTCGATGTCGATGCTGAGCAGATCGATCTCGCCTGAGACGCCGCCTTTCTCGAGCAAGCCGTCGATATTTTCGGCGACGACAAAAGACTCGACCAGGTTCAGTCCGCTATCAGCCAACAGCGGCCGAAAACTCGTGCGGATACGCGCAGCGTGTTGCGCGTTGCCCTCGATCCAAAGTCCGCGCCAGCCCTCGACGAGGAGCTTGGCGGTATTACATTCAATGCCGATCTCGACCCCGAATTCGACGAAACAGCGATTGGTGGCTCCGACGCGCCGGAATATCTCCTGGATGATTCCGTCTTCGTCGCACTGCGAATAAACCTTGAAGCCATAGCGCAAGAGACGCTTCGGATCGGCGTTGCGCGGCTTGGCGAGTTCGTCATCCCAATACCGTTGCAAATCGAGCTGCCGATAAAGATCCCACAGCGGGGTGTTGAATCGGGCGTGTTCGAGCAGATGCTTGAAGATTTCGGAATCGGTGATCGGAAGTCGGTTGTCGGATGCGGCTTATGGGACACGGTTCACGGCACATAGCCGGCGCATGGCCATATGTCGGCCAGGATATCGGCGCGGCCGGGAACGGTCGGCCCTAATCCTGCAAAAGCCCAGGGAGGCTAGGTCATCGCCCTGAGTAGGGTAACCTCGTAGCGCCCTTTCGCAGCCCTGCAGGGCCGACTATGGTGCGGCAAGGGACACGTTGAAACTCGCGATGAACCACGATTCCTATCCGGACAGCTATATCCGCGGCATCCTCAACACGGTGAAGACCATCGCCATGGTCGGCGCTTCGGAGAAGGAGAATCGGCCGAGCTATTTCGCCTTTAAGTATCTACTCGAGCGCGGCTACACCATGATCCCGGTCAATCCCGGCCACGACGGCCACACCATCCTCGGTCAGCGCATTTACGCGCGGCTCTCCGACATTCCCGTCACGGTGGATATGGTCGATATCTTCCGCGGTCCGCAATATGCGCTTGGCATCGTTCAGGAAGCGCTTACGCTGAAGCCGCGGCCGCAAGCGATTTGGATGCAGCTCTCCGTGCGCAACGACGAGGCCGCAGCGCTCACCGAGGCCAATGGTCTAAAGGTCGTGATGAATCGCTGTCCCAAGATCGAATATGGCCGGCTATCGTCGGAGATCGCCTGGATGGGCGTGAATACCCGCACGCTGAGCTCAAAGCGCGCACCGATCGGCGGCATCCAACGGATGTCGCTGAACCGGACCAGCGCGCCGGGCGGCGCGACCGGAGCTGCCGACCGCGTCCAGCGCGAGGAGGGTGGCCACTGACGTGATCCGCAATCCCAATTCTCTCCTCCGCTCCGCTCCTAACACATCAGCTCTTCAAGTATCACCTTCGCCCGCCGCTCATTCTGTGTCGCCTATCCCTGTGTCGCTCATCCCTGTGTCACTTGCCGGAGATTGGAAAAGGTCCATGAACTTTCGTAGCACCCCAGTTCTTGCCCTCCTCTGCCTTGTGTCTCAGCTCGCGAGCGTTCCCGCGCGGGCCCAGGACGACGACCACTATGCGTGCATGAGCGACGCAATGACGGTCTGCGGCCGATACATTCCCGATCGTGAACAGGTCGCGCGTTGTCTCATGGCCAATCGCAACCGCGTCTCTCCAGCCTGCCGCGTGGCGCTCAAGCACTTCAGGTAGCTCGCGCGCCACCCATGGGCGAGCATAAGTTTCTGCCAACAGCGGCTGCGGAGGCGCCGGTATTTGCGGCCGTCACCCATTAATGCAACGGTTTTGCGCGCCTTGACGGCTTTGCCCCGATCCCGGCATGGTCCGCCTGTTCTCAAGCGCATCGGCCCAAAAGGAAGGCCCCAAAGGGCGGGCAAAAGACAGGCAGGGACCACCTATGACCGAACGCATTCCGGGATTTTCCACGCTCGCCATTCATGCCGGCGCGCAGCCCGATCCGACGACCGGCGCACGTGCGACGCCGATCTATCAGACGACGTCCTACGTCTTTGAAAGCGTCGATCACGCGGCCTCGCTGTTCGGCCTGCAAACCTTCGGCAATATCTATACGCGCATCGGCAATCCGACGACGGCGGTGCTTGAGGAACGGGTCGCCGCGCTCGAGGGCGGCACGGCAGGGCTTGCCGTTGCTTCAGGCCACGCGGCACAGGTTTTGACTTTTCACTGCCTCATGCAGCCGGGCGACGAATTCGTCGCATCGAAAAAGCTCTATGGCGGTTCGATCAACCAGTTCAATCATGCGTTCAAGAATTTCGGCTGGAACGTGGTGTGGGCCGATCCTGACGATCTGTCCTCGTTCGAGCGTGCGATCAGCCCGAAGACCAAGGCGATCTTCACCGAGTCGATCGCCAATCCCGGCGGCGTCATCACCGACATGGAGGCGGTCGCGCAAATCGCCAAGCGCGCCGGCGTGCCGTATATCGTCGACAACACGCTTGCCACGCCTTACCTCTGCAAGCCGTTCGAGCACGGCGCCGACATTGTTGTGCATTCGCTGACCAAATTTCTCGGCGGCCACGGCAATTCGATCGGCGGCTTGATCGTCGACGGCGGCACCTTCAACTGGTCACGCGAGCGGCGCTACCCGATGCTGTGCGAGCCGCGCCCGGAATATCACGGCATCGTGCTGCACGAGACATTCGGCAATTTTGCCTTCGCCATCGCCTGCCGCGTGCTTGGGCTGCGCGACATCGGAGCGGCGCTGTCGCCGTTCAACTCGTTCCTGTTTCTCAACGGCATCGAGACGCTGCCGCTGCGCATGCAAAGGCATTGCGACAACGCGCTCGCGGTCGCGGAATGGATCGCGGCGCATCCGAGCGTGGCCTGGGTCAGCTATCCCGGGCTTGCCGGCGACCGCTATCACAACCTCGCCAAGAAATATTGCCCGAACGGCGCCGGCGCAGTCTTCACCTTCGGGCTGAAGGGCGGCTACGACGCCGGCGTGAAGCTCGTATCCAGCGTGAAACTGTTCTCGCATCTCGCCAATATCGGCGATACGCGCTCGCTGATTATTCACCCGGCATCGACGACACATCGTCAGCTCAACGATGCACAGAAAGTACAGGCTGGCGCCGGACCCGACGTAGTGCGGCTCTCGATCGGCCTTGAAGACAAGGACGACATCATCGCCGATCTCGAGCAGGCGCTGGCCGAATAGACGCAACGCTCTGAGCTAGCTTGCGGCACCCGTTGCATCGCCGATAACAGGATCGCCGGTCCTCGCTGAAGACAAAAAAGTGCCTGGCACCCGTTCGGCAACGGATGCTGCGTGCACGGTCGCAACGGTCAGCACGATCATCGCCATCGCCTGGTGCAGGAGCGCCAGCGACAGCGGCGCGACCATCAAGAGTGTCCAGATCCCGAGCGCCGCCTGCAGCGTCACGGCAAGCGCGAGCAGAACGGCGCCGGTGAGCGCCAGTCCTTTTTTCATCGCGCGCGCCACGCCGAACACATGTAGCAGCGCAACGATCCAGATCGCATAAGCCAGCATGCGATGATCGAACTGCACGGTGAGCGTGTTCTCAAAGAAATTGCGCCACAGCGGCGCATCGAAGAACAACCGAGCCGGGTCCGGCACCAAGGCGCCGTCGATCAGCGGCCAGGTATTATAGATACGTCCGGCGCGTAGCCCGGCGACGATGGCGCCAAGATAGATTTGCACGAGCACCAGAATGAGAAGCGCAATGGCGCCGAAGCGAATGCGCGCAGGCACGGCAGATGACGGCGGCTTGTCCCAGCGCTGCGCCGTCCACAGCAGCGCGACATAGATCAGGCAGGCCAGGACGAGATGCGTCGCCAGCCGATATTGCGACACTTCGATGCGGTCGGCGAGACCTGAAGCGACCATCCACCAGCCGACGGCGCCCTGCATCGCGCCAAGCCCGAAGGTCAGCCACACCCGGTTGCGCAATCCGGGACTGATCCAGCCGCGCCACCAGAACCACAGGAATGGCAACAGGAACATCATGCCGATGGTGCGCGCGACCAAGCGATGCGTCCATTCCCACCAATAGATGCTCTTGAACGCATCCAAGGTCATACCGTTATTGAGTTCGCGATATTGCGGAATGGCCTGATATTTTTCGAACTCGCTTTGCCATTGCGCGTCGCTCAAGGGCGGCTTCACCCCCATGACGGGCTTCCACTCTGTAATCGACAGCCCGGATTCGGTGAGCCGCGTCGCTCCGCCGACCAGCACAATGGCAAGCACCATCGCGGCCACGGCATAGAGCCACAGCCGGATCGCACGCGCTTGTCGGTCTGAAATATCCCGATTGGATGTAGCAATGCTCATGATCGGTCGCTTGTCCGGGGGCGCGCGGACCATATAGTGTTGCCCCCTGCCCTCGCAACCGACCTTCTCTCAAAGGCTCTCGTCGTGCCGATCCGTCTGCGCAAACTTCTCGGGACCTTGGCGCTGCTCGCGCTGGTGGTCGCATGGGCGCTGGTGGCCATGGCGCTGGCTCAGGCGCCCGCTATCCACGACAGTTCCGTGCTCTCGGTCGCCTATTACGTGATCGCCGGAATAGGCTGGGTCTTGCCGGCGATGCCGATCGTGTCTTGGATGGGGCGGCCAGGAGTCAGAAGAGAGTAATCGACGATCAGCGCGATCTCGCAAATCGCTTCTGGTGACTAACGACAGGTGACCTCGCAGGACTTCGGGGACGGTTTCTCGCAACCGAACTCGAAGGCACGAGAAGAAAGCCGCGATGCTCAATCGCTTGCGCCAAGCATGACAAACGCATGACGATGCGGTGCCGACGAGCGCTGACGCTTAGAGTTGAGTTATTTTTGACACAACGCTGCGAGCGTTATCTCGCGTCTTTGTGATGGTTCATCAAAGGCGCAAGGGATACCCTACGCTGGTCTCGCGCTCGGCATAGCATTTACGAAACGGGATTACCTCAATCAGCGATTAGAATCTTTGCATAGCCGGGCGCGAGATGACCAAGCCCAGAAATGAGAACCTTCTTCGTTAGCAGGAGCGCGCAATGTCAAACCATTTTACCGGATTGAGCCTCGGCCCGCCGCTTGGCGATCAACGCCTCGACCTCTGCGACCTGTACGCATTTCAGTCGCCCGACAACAACGGCCGGACCGCGATCATCCTCAATGCCAATCCCAACGCGGATGCACTTCATCCCGATGCGATTTATCGCGTCAACATCGATACCGACGGCGATTACTTGACCGATATCGCATTCAGCTATGTGTTCTCAAAGCCGAACAATGGCAAGCAGACCGTTAATGTGTTCATGGCGAAGGGCGCGGAGGCGCGCTCGGACGAGGCGGTAGGAACGAAGATCGTCGCCGATGCCGACGTCTCCTTCGGACCGAAGCCGAATATCGTCACATCGGGTCCGTACACTTTTTTCGCCGGCAGCCGCAGCGACGCGTTCTTTTTCGACTTCGACGGCATCAAGAGCCTGTTCGACATCAGGGGCAAGCGGAACTTCACCGAGCCGCATCTCGGCGGCAAGTCGCCATGGACCGGCGTGGATTCGAACACGCAAGCCAATGTGTTTTCCACCGCGCTCGAGCTGCCGACGAGTGAATTGCAATCCAAGGCCGAAATCCGCATCTGGGGGCGGTGCAGCGTGAGAAAAGACGGCAAATTGCTTCACGTCGATCGCGCCGGCCATCCGAGCGTCTCAAGCTTCTTCAATACCGACGATACCAAGGAGGAATACAACGCCAGCGAGCCCGTCAACGACCGCAAGCGATGGCTCGAACAGTTCGTGCATCTGATGGAGCACACCGGCGATTACTCGCGCGAGGACGCGATTGCCGCGATCGACACCGAGGGCACCCTTCCCGACGTGCTCACCTTCAATCCGTCGAAGCCGGCAAAGTATCCCAACGGCCGCGTCTTCACCGACGACGTGATCGATTACCGCCTCGCCTTTCTGACCAAAAAACAGTGTCCGCCGTCAGGCCTCAGGCCCCACACCGACGTTCTGAGAGAGTTCCCATATCTGGGCACGCCGCATGCGAAAACTTAGCAGCACATTGACTTAGCGGCGCATGACTTAGCAGCACATGACACCGGCAGCGCCGACGCGGCGGAAGCCGTTCCATATCGCGGTGGCGTTACCGGACAACAGCGTCGTTTAGCCTCCCGTCATCGTGGTGGAACAAAGACGCGGCATCTGCATTGGCGTTGCGTTTGGCGTGCTCGACGTCGCGAGCGACACAGCGAGCGACGTGTTCGACAGCTTGGTGATGGAGCATACCAGGGAATGTCGCTTCGATAATCGAAGCGGACATTCGATTTCTTCGCGTCCGCCAGAACTCAATGCCTCACGCCGCTTCGACGCGGCGGAAGCCGTTCCACATCGCGGTGGCGCTGCCGGATAACAGGACGCGCACGTAACGCATGCGCTGATAGTCGCCGTTGAGCGAAATGCGCGGCAGCGCCAGCAGGCGCCGGCTGTGCTCGGGAAACAGCACGCCGGGCCTGGTCGTCACCGCGGTCTTGAAACCGAGCTCGGCCGCGACTTCGAATTCGCGCAGGCCGGCCGAGCCGCGATCGCCGTAAGGATATGACAGGTGCTCCGGCCGCACCGACAGCGCTGCTTCGATCACCGCGCGGCTCAGATCCATTTCCGAGCGCACCGCGTCCTTGGTGAGCTTGGCCAGCATCGGATGGTTGACCGTATGCGCGCCGATAGTCACGAGCGGATCGGCCGCAAGCTGCGAAAGCTCGGCCCAGGTCATGCACAATTCGTTGCAGATCGCCGTGGTATCGACCTGATAGAACGCGGCAAGGTTGCGGACGGTATTGCGCATCTCCGCTTCGGTCGGCAGCGACCGCAGCCACCAATAAAGCTCGTCGTAGAGCGCGCGCTTTTCCGCGACGCTGCGACAATCGAATTTGCGGTCGCGGCCGTTAATGGTCACGCCGATGCGGTCATTGCGCTGGATGACGGCCTCGAGCGCAAGCCACCACAATTCGCCGAGCCGGTCGGGAAAGCTCGTCGGCACATAGACGGCGAACGGCACATGGGCTTCTTTCAAGATCGGATAGGCCCATTGCAACGTGTCGCGATAGCCGTCGTCGAAGGTGAAACAGACAAAGCGGCGCGAAAAATCGCCCGCGCTCATGCTGCGATACAATTCGTCGAGGCTGATCAGATCGACGCCCGAACGCCGCAGATCCCTCACCACCCGGGTGAGAAAGGCCGGCGTCACTTCGAGGAGATGGTTCGGCTGAAACCGGCCGGGACGGCGAGGGCGGACGTGATGCAAAGTCAGGATCGCGCCGACACCGCCGACGAAAGGCCGCAGCGCCAGATGCGCGCCGCTGAAATATAGCGACTCCAATCCGCCGCGGATGATCGTCTGTTTCAGGCCAGTCACTGAACCTGCCTATCGCAAGACTGAGTCGATAATCTTTTTGCCAGCCCAAGAACGCTGTCAACAAGAACGCCGTCAACCGGCGCGATCAAACGCCCCGCGTTACGAGCACAAACGTAGCACGGCGCGCGTGACGCAGCCGTTATGCCGCAACGGCGGTCTCGGCCGTGCCGGCTGGTGTCACGACGAGCGTCGTCACGTCGACGATGCCCGAGGTCAGCAGCTCTTCGCGCGCAGTGGACGCAGCCGCGGCCGTCTCAGCCACCAGCACTGCATGCGGAGCGACCTCGGCAATGCGGTCGACGCCGGGCCCCGAGACCGGCCCGGCGTCAATCACAACGTGGTCGTAGCTATGCGCCAAGGCGTCGAAGGCGGTGACGATGCCGCGCGCTCCGAGAATTTGCAGCCGGTCGGTCGAAGCATGTCCAGGCGCGATCAGGTGCAGCGGCGACAGCCGGTCCTTGGTGATGATGTCGCGGAACGACGCCATGCCATGCGCCAGTTCCGCAAGGCCATCGGCCGAGGGCTCGTTGGAAATGGCGCGGATCGCGGTCTCGCCTGACGTGAGCCCGACGAGAATGACGCGCGACTCCTCCGCCAGCGCCCGCGCCAGCTTGACCGCGGCCTGGCTGATATTCTTTCCCGGCACCGCGCCGAAGACGGCGATACGGCGCACGCCCAGCCGGTTCAAGTCATAGGCAGCATCGGCGATGGCGCCGATCGAAATTTCGGCGGCACGGCGCGGCTCGGAGCGGCGCGCGCCGGTTACCGCGTTGGGTACCACCGGCTCGTCGTCCGCGGCCGCCAGTGCCGGTGCGCGCCGCAGCGGCACAACGCCGCCCGGCGCCGCAAGGATTTCCCTGGTGATGACAAGGCCCGAACTCATCGTCAGCATGGCGATGGTCGCGATCAGAATGGTCGGCAGCTTCTTCGGATAGGCCGGAACGTTCGACACCGTGGCGCGCGAAACGATGCGGGCATCGGCCGGCGCCGAATTGATCGTGTCGTGCGAGGTCGCCTCGCGATATTTGCCGAGATAGGACTCCAGCAGATCGCGCTGCGATTTGGCGTCGCGTTCGAGGCCGCGCAATTGCACGTCCCGCTCGTTGGTCAACGCCGCCTGGTTCTTCAGCTGGTCGAGTGTCGCGATCTGCTGCGTCATGCGCGCGCCGGCGAGCTTGGCGTCGTTCTCGAAGGAACGCGCCACTGTCTCCGCCTCGTTCCTGATCTGGCCGTCAAGATCGGCGATCTGGGCGCGCAGTTCCTTGATGCGCGGATGGTTGTCGAGCAGCGTCGAGGATTGCTCGGCGAGCTGCGCCCGCAACGTGACGCGCTGCTCGTTGAGGCGGCGGATCAGTTCCGAATTGAGCACGTCGGAGGACTCGATAGGCTTGCCGGATTTGATCATATCGCGGATCAGCGTGGCCTTGGCCTCGGCGTCGGCCTGCACCGCGCGTGCGGCCGCCACCTGCGCATTGACGTCGCCGAGCTGCTGCTGCGACAGCGTTGTATTGTTGATGCCGACCAAGAGATTGGACTTGGCGCGGAAGTCTTCGACCTTGGCTTCGGCAGCTTCGACCTTTTGCCGCATAGTCTCGATCTGGCCGGCGAGCCAATCGCCTGCGCTCTTGGTCTGATCCTGCGTGGCCTGACGCTGCCGCTCCAGATAAGCCTCCGCGATGGCATTGGCGATGCGTGCCGCAAGCTCGGGATCTTGGGAGAGGAAATCGACGTTGATGATGCGTGACTTCTCGAGCGGAGACACCGTCAGCCGATCGTAATAGGAGTTCAGCACCCGCTCCTCATGCGTCAAGCTCAGCGGGTCTTTGACAAGGCCAAGCATGCCGAGAATCGATTGGATCGGCGATAGGCCGTTGAGCGTCGAATCGAATTCCGGCAAATCCCCGAGCCTGAGCTTCTTGATGACTTCGAGCGCGAGGTCGCGCGACAGGATGACCTGCGCCTGGCTCGCCACCGCTTCCGCGTCGATCGTCGGGTCAGTCGTGATCTTGTCGGCGTCGGGACGCAAATAGACGTTGCTGCGGCTCTCGATGAGGATGCGCGCTTCGGAGAAATATTTCGGCGTGATGAGCTGAACGACGATGAAAGCGCCGGGCGCCGTCAGCAGCGTCGGAACGATGATCTGCCATCGCTTGCGCCACAACGCCGCGCCCAACGCCGGCATATCGAGATCGCGCGCCGGCGAATTGTTGTCTGACATACGGTCGTCAGACGAAATCCCCGCCGAAGGTGACGCAACGCTCATCGACGCACTCCTACCCACTGACAAACTGCCAAAAAACGGCATACGCATGTCTTCATCACACTCTATTTAGGTTGCTATCCGGTTAAGTTCGCCGGATGCGGCCCGCCGTGAGACTTTGTTAACCTCTGATCCTCCTACATCCGCTTACGGCTTTGCTGCCGAGTCGAAGCTCGGGCTCGTCGGATTCCTCGCGGTCTATGCCGTGGCCTATACGCTCGGCGCGACGTTTTTGACCACGGCCGCGATCCTCGGCCCGATCCGCGCCGCAGCCACACCGCTCGGCGAGAAGCCTGCCTTGAGCGGCCTGATCAAAGCACTCCGCCCGGCGCGGCAACCGGCGTGATTTTTCACAGCAAGCCGAAGCGCAGCCCGATCGCGACAATCCAGACCAGGCCGGTGAATGCCAGACCGCAGAACACAGCGGCCGAGCCGAAATCCTTGATGCGGCCGATCGCGTAATGGTGCTCGGGCGTCACATGATCGGACAGCTTCTCGACCGCCGTATTGAGAAACTCGATCGCCATGACAAGAAGAATGGCGCCGATCATGGCGACATACCAGGCGGCGCTCGGCGCCAAAGCCATGCCCACCGGTACGGCCCCGGCGAGCGCCAGTGCCTCCTCGCGTATGGCAGCTTCGGTGCGAACGCCGTCGATGAGCCCCCGGATCGAATTGAAGGTTGCGCTATAGATCCGCTTCAAAAGGGGGTCCGCTGCGAGAGGAGGCCGCTGGATTGCCGTAAAAGGGAGAACCGCAACGCCACTCTACGTCGCCGATCCGCGATGTGCGAGGCGCGATTCAGGCAGGCTGGATACCGTAAGCGCCGCGTTACCCGGCAACGATGACGGAACTATTACAGAGACGACAATGGAAAATCGGCCGCGCACAACGGAGCGATCGCGGAAACGATACGGGCGGAGGGCGAAAGCCGCAGCCCCGCCTTCCGCCCGTCGCGAAAACACCGCAGCGCGCTGGCCGCGGCACACGTCCTTAGTTGACCGAGCCGCCATCGTCGACGGAGCGGCCGAGATGCACCGGAGCGGGCGCGCTCGCCGACTTGCTCGGCTTCGACGTCGCAGCATTGACCTGCGCGGCCGCCGCGGGCTGCGCGCCGGTGCCGCCGTCATTGGCGTTGCGGCCGTAATAGGCCGTTGTTGCGCCGGACTTGCTGCCGCCGTCGAGCTTGGCGCCGACGGGAGCGCTCACTTGGCCGCCGTCATTGGGATTGCGCGCCTGCGCCAATGCCGATGCCGGCACGAAAGCGCCGAGAACGACGGTGGCGGCGGCGAGAGCGAGTGTCTGCTTGATCATGTTGGCTTCCTCCAATCGCGGCCAAACTGTCCCGTCCCGGCACCCCAGTTCTTGGAGACGCCGCGGGTCGTGCCGCTGAGTTTCGGTGCTGAAAACTAGTGTTACTTCGCGCGGAGAATATAGAGCGCGCAACGTAAATAGCGGTTCGGGAAGATATAAAAGCGAGGCAAACTCTACGGTGAATATATGGGAAGTGCTGTGCGATATAGATCGGGGATAGCTATATGAC
>JBAUCK010000015.1:0-11138 GCA_049677525.1 Xanthobacteraceae bacterium | reverse complement strand
GCTCGCCGAGTTCGGTGAGTTCGTCGTTAATTCGTTGCGCGGGGGTGAGCTTGTCGGGGACACTGGCGAGGATGCGACCGGCCAGCGAGATGTCCTTCAACTTCACTGACACACCCGCCGCGCCCACGAAGGCTTCGACGATCGGCAGCAGGGAATAGGTCGCGAGCGCCGGGGCTTCATCGACTTTTGTCCACATGATTTCGAGATCTGGCATGCTTGCACCTCTGGTCGCCGTGATTGTTTGGGCCGACCGGAAACTGAACATTGGCGGGCGCGGCGGAATGGTTTCTCCCGCGGGCCCTTAAATGAATTGTTCTCGGCGCGGACATCGCCAACCGGGAATTCGACTGACGGGACTTCGGCGCGCGCCCTATAGCATCCGTACTCCGCCGGTAAAAGCCTCGTCAGCAGGTGCGAGACAACCGCCGGTTCCGGCGGGAGCCGCCCGGTGTTTCGGCCGGATATGATGCCGCCGCTTGACGCAAGCGGCTGGCTTGGGCAGGGGCTGCGCGTTCAGGGCATTTGCCCGCCGAGGGGAGCACTGCATGCCGGGCGCCGGCACCTACAAGACCAAGCGCTGGGTCGAGACGCCCGGGCCGGTGGTGGTTCTGGTCGAGCCGCAGCTCGGCGAGAATATCGGGGCTGCCGCCCGTGCCATGGCCAATTTCGGCCTGTCGCGGCTGCGTCTGGTCAAGCCGCGGCAAAGCTGGCCGAACGAGAAGGCGCAGATGATGGCGGCCGGCGCCGACCGCATCCTCGACGGTGCCAAGCTCTACGACACGCTGGAACAAGCGATTGCCGATTGCAGCTTCGTGCTGGCGACGACCGCGCGCGCCCATGATCAGGCCAAGCCGGTCATCGGGCCGGCCGAGGCGGCGCGACAGATCGCGCCGCGGGTCACAGCCGGCGAGATGGTCGCGATCGTGTTCGGCCGCGAACGCAACGGGCTAGAGAACGACGAGGTCGCGCTTGCCGACCGCATCGTCACCCTGCCGGTCAATGCTGCCTTCGCTTCGCTCAACTTGGCGCAAGCCATCGTCATTATCGCCTACGAATGGTTCAAGCTCTCAACGGAAGAGAAATTGCCGTTCGGCATGCCCGATAAATCAGCGCCGGCGCCGAAGCAGCAATTGCTAGCTTTCTTTGCTGCGCTCGAAAGCGAACTGGAAAAAGTCGAGTTCTTCCGCCCGCCCGACAAGCGCGAGACCATGCAGATCAATTTGCGCAACATTTTTTCGCGCATGCAGCCGACGCAGCAGGACATCCAGACACTGCACGGCGTGATCATGTCGATTGCGGAGGGCCGCAAGGGTCCGGCGCGCGGCGGCGTGCTCGACGGCGCGGAGGCCGAAATGCTGCGCGAGCTTCTGGCCGAGCACGGTTCGGGCCTCGTGCCGAAAGAGCGCGGCCCGGTGCGCGGGCTGGCGCGGCTGCTTCGCCGCAATCCGACTGAGGCCGAGCGGATGTTGTGGCAGGCGCTCACCAACGATCGCCGCTTCGCCGGCCGCGGCTTCAAGCGGCAAACGCCGATCGGTCAGCACATTTGCGACTTCGTGTCGTTCCCGCTGCGCCTCGTCGTCGAAATCACGCCGGTGGAAAACAGCGAGGCGCTCGAAGCTGCACGCCGCGAGCGGCATGCCTGGCTTGCGGCGCACGACTATCGCATCGTCGAAGTGCTTGCCACGGCGATCGAGTCTGATATGCCAGCGGCCCTTGCGCGCATCGATGAAGCGATCGGCTGAATTAGAATTCTTTCAGTTCAAAAGAAATGCCGCGCGCAAATCCTGCCACATATCTGCCGTCGCCTATCAAGGTCTCAATCATGAAACTGCGAAATTCGACGTCGCGATATGGCGCGATCCCACAAGGCGTACACTGGCTCACCGCGCTGTTTGTCATTTGCGGTTGGCTACTCGGCCAGTTCGGCGACGACTTGCCGAAGGGCCCAGTGCGCGGCTTTGGCTTCCTCGTGCATATGACGCTCGGTCAATGCGTCTTGGCACTGCTTGTGGTGCGGCTCATCTGGCGGTTCGTCGATCCACCGCCGCCTGCAGAAGCGACGCCTTTCGGGAAACTGGTCGAGATCGCGGCAAAGCTCATTCATTTCGCGCTGTATGCGCTTCTTGTTGTTGTGCCGTTTCTCGGCATCATCGTGCAGCTCAAACGCGGTCACGATCTGCCGATCTTCGGCGTCTGGAATTTCGTGTCGCCGTGGCCGGCCGATCGCGCCATCGCAAGGACGATGCTTGGGCTGCACACTTATTTGGCGGATGCGCTGTTGATCCTGGCCGGCATTCACGCTTGCGCCGCGATCATTCACCACCATGTGTGGCGCGATCGCTCACTGACGCGCATGCTGCCGGGCGCATCGTAGACCGTTGCAATTGATGCTCTAGCCTTTGATCACCTTCAGCGCCGCCGCGGCTCCGGCGCGTAGCATCGACAGGTCGCTCGATACCGCGAGGAATTTCACGCCGCGCTTGGCGAGCGCGGCGGCACGCTCGGCCGAATGACAATAGGCGCCGGAAATCTTCTTCGCCTTCTGCGCGCCGGCGATCATGGTGTCGAGATGGCCTTCGACTTCCTTCGACAGCGGATCGACGGTCTTGCCGTCCGACAGCGCAATCGACAGGTCCGACGGGCCGAGAAAGAAGCCGTCGATGCCCGGCGTCGTGATGATCGCCTCGAAATTCTTCAGCGCAGTCCGGGTCTCGATCATCGCCAGCGTAACAATATTGTCGTTGGCTTCGCGCAGATAGACCGACTGGTCGGAGAGGCCGGCGAATGTCGTCGCGCGGTGCGGCCCCCAGCTGCGCTCGCCGGTCGGCGGAAACTTCGCCGCCGCGGCAAAGGCGCGCGCGTCGGCCGGCGTATTGATCATCGGCGCGATGATGCCTTCGGCGCCGAAATCAAGTGAGCGGCTCACCAAAGCGAAATCGTTGAGCGGAACGCGCACGATCGGCGCCGCGCCGCCCTGGCGCACCGCGGCTATGCCGTTGAGAATGCCGCCGGTGTCCCACAGGCCGTGCTGGCTTTCGATGGTGACGGCGGAAAAGCCGTCGCGCGCTAAGGTTTCGGCGACAATCGGATAGGGCAGGCCGCACCAGCCGGAATAGACCGTTTCTCCGGCGTGCAGGCGGTTGGCAAGCGTGAAATTGGCAATGGCCATGAATGTCTCCCTATCGCAACAATTTTTCTGTATTTCCGCCGGTAGAATTTGCGTGAACCACCGGCGCGCTAATGACCGGCTTTGATGTCGGCGACGGCTCGCGCCAGCAACTCGTTCATCGTGCGCTCGATCTGGTGCGCGGATTGCGTCACGCCTTTGGCGTCGAAGTCCTTGCGGATCTTCTCCGCCACGTCGCCCTTCTTGTCGACATCGAGCATCACGATCGACAGCGCATAGCTGTCGGCTTCGGGACCGGATACGCCGAGCTTCTCGGCCGCCCATAGGCCCAACATTTTGTTGCGGCGCGCGGTCGCCTTGAACCTGAGTTCCTCATCATGCGCGAATTGCTGTTCGAAGGCTTCTTCGCGCCTGTCGAATGTGGTCATGGATTCGGCCTTTTTGCGTGAAACGGGTTGGGGAACGGTTCTTGCCGCATTGTAAACCAATTGCCGCCTTGCATAACGGGGGTAACCCGTCAAGGCAACCGGTCTAGCGCCCGCAGATCGTCGTTGCGATTGTGGGCGCGCGGGTCTATGTCGATTGTACTCCACGGCACCTTCGGCTAGCTTTTGTGTCTCGAAGGGCCGCTGAGTTGAGTCGCAAACTGTGTTGAGTTGCACCCTGTGCCGAGTTGCACACGGTCGACAGCGAGCCTGTTACCGCCGCCGCGGACCTAACCTGTGAAATGGAGCCACGGCATTCCCATGGATTTTACAAAACCCTGGTACACTCCAATGAGCCGCCGTCGCCGAATCTATGAAGGCAAGGCGAAGGTCCTTTACGAGGGGCCCGAGCCTGGAACGCTGATCCAGCACTTCAAGGACGATGCGACCGCCTTCAATGCCAAAAAGCACGAGGTGATCGAAGGCAAAGGAGTCCTCAACAACCGGATCTCCGAATACGTCTTCCAGCACCTCAACGACATCGGCGTGCCGACGCACTTCATTCGCCGCCTCAATATGCGCGAGCAATTGATCCGCGAGGTCGAGATCATTCCGCTCGAAGTCGTCGTGCGCAATATCGCGGCGGGCTCGCTGTCGCAGCGGCTCGGCATCGAGGAAGGCACGCAGCTGCCGCGCTCGATCATCGAATTCTATTACAAGAACGATCAGCTCAACGATCCGATGGTGTCGGAAGAACACATCACCGCGTTCGGCTGGGCGACGCCGCAGGAGATCGACGACATCATGTCGCTCGCCATCCGCGTCAACGATTTCCTGTCCGGCCTGTTCCTCGGCGTCGGCATCCGTCTGGTCGACTTCAAGATGGAGACCGGACGGCTGTGGGAGAACGATCTGATGCGGATCGTCGTCGCCGACGAGATTTCGCCCGACTCCTGCCGGCTGTGGGATATCAAGTCGAACGAGAAGCTCGACAAGGACCGCTTCCGTCGCGATCTCGGTGGGCTCCTTGAAGCCTATACCGAGGTGGCGAAGCGCCTCGGCATCATGAACGAAGGCGAACGGCCGCAAGGCACCGGGCCCATCCTGGTCAAGGGCTAGTTTTTAGCGAGCGGGTTCGCGCGGGCGCACCAGATGCGGAACGACTTGACCATCGGCCTTGTCGTTCCGACCGCAAACCACGAGATCCCGCCGGAAGGGCCGGCGATGTATCCGGGCGTGCGCTTCATCGCGCGCTCGGCGCCGGTGCGCGACCTCACCCCGCAAGGCTACGATCCGGCTTGGAACGCCATTCTCCCTGCTGCCGATTATCTTGTCGCCCAAGGCGCCGACGCCATCATGGTGATCGGTACGTCACTGACTTTCTATCGCGGCCCGCAGGCGCATCAGGGCCTGCTTGAAGAATTGCGCCGCCGCACCGGGCTTCCAGTTTCGACCATGAGCCAGTCCGTTCTCGATGGGCTGCGCGAAGTCGGCGCCAAGCGGATCGCGGTCGCCACCGCTTATACCGATGTCGTGAACCGGCGCTTGCAGGAGCTTCTGGCCGCGGCCGATATCGATGTGCTGGCGCTCACCTGCTTCAACATCATCGAATTCGCCGAGCCGCACAAAAAGACCGAGGCCGATATCATCATGCTGGCGCAAAGCGCCGCCGCGCAAGCGCCGGACGCTGATGCCATTCTGATCTCCTGCGGCGGCTTGCGCACGCTGGGCGTGGCGCGGCCGCTCGAACAGAAATTCGGCGTCCCCGTGGTGTCCTCGGCCACGGCGGCGTTCTGGGCGGCGATGCGTCTGGTCGGCGACAGCGGCTATGTCGGCGGCTACGGGCAGTTGTTCGAACGCGCGGGGTCGAAGCCGCATTAGGCTTGGCATCGCGGTGCCCCCGGAACGCTCGTGTTATGTCTTGTTTCAGTCACCGCTTTAAGTTTCAATCGCCGCGACATCAGTCGACGCGTATGAAAAGCTTCGTCATTGCGACGGTCCTGGTCGCAATTTCTGCCTTGGTTTGGCCTGCCGCGGGCGCAGACCGCGGGCGGCGACACCGCAAATCCCGCGGCGCCAAACGTCGGCGCGGTGAACCCGGCAAAGCCCGCCCCTGATGCCACGAGTCCAGTGTCGCCTGGAACCAATTCGACGCCGTCGCCGGGCGCCTGTCCGGTGCCGCTCAACCAGGCGGCATACGCATCACCACCAAAGCGCCGGATCCGGACAAGTGGGACGGGCAGAGAGCGGCCAATGGGGCGACCCGCATTTTCAACTGCAAGCCGCTGGCCTGTTCCGACGCCGAGACCATTACCATCTTGTTGGCAAAGAGCCCGACGCGGCATCCCGATCCGCAAGCGCTCGACAAGTTTGCCAAGGTCGATCTGCCGAAAAGCATCCGCGCCGCGGACGCGGCGCGCGAGGTCCTCAGTGACGGTGACGCCAAGGTCGACACGCTGACATCCAAGACTACGACCTTGAAGACCTATCCCGCCGTCGTGAACGAGAGCCGGTTCACGCAGGCCAAGGCGGTCGTCTATATCAATACCGCGCTGATCTTCGCCGGTCCGGTCATGATCCGCATCCAATCGGCGTCGCAGAATCGCGACCTGGCGCAAAAGACGCTGAACGAGTTCGTCGACATCATGAAGATCGAGGAGGGCCCGCCGCTCCAGCCCGCCGCGCCCGAGTCCGCCAACCCCGTGCCCGCGATATCGGGCAAGGAAGAGCAGCTCTGATCCTGCAGCGGCGTTTGCCGTCCGTCCTTGCGGCTCATTCTTGGCTGATGTTCTGCTCCGCAATTGTGAAAAGCCGCGGTGTATTGGGGCGGCCGGTGGTTGCGGGAGGGCCGATTCATCCATATTGAAGGGGTGAATTTGCGCCGCCCAGCGCAAAGGCAGCCTTTCATGAAAGCCCGTGTCCGATGAAAGCCAGAGTGACGGTCACGCTGAAATCGGGGATTTTGGACCCCCAGGGCAAGGCCATCGAGGGCGCGCTGAAGACGCTCGGCGTGAACGGGGTGGCGAGCGTGCGCCAGGGCAAGGTTTTCGACATCGAGATCGAAAGTGGCGACCGGGGGCAGGTGGAAGCCGCGCTGAAAAACGCCGCCGAGAAGCTGCTCGCCAATACCGTCATCGAGAATTATCGGATCGACATTAGCGGATGAATGGAACCGGCCCGGCCGGTCTGGACCAAGATGAAATCAGCTGTCGTCGTCTTCCCCGGCATCAATCGCGAGCGCGACATGGCGCGCGCGCTGCGGCTTGTCTCCGGCAAGGAGCCGGCGATGGTCTGGCATGCCGACACGGCGCTCCCGGCTGGCACCGATCTCGTCGTCATCCCCGGCGGCTTCTCCTACGGCGATTACCTGCGCTGCGGCGCCATCGCGGCGCGCGCGCCGATCATGGATGCGGTGCGCGCCTTTGCGCAAAAGGGCGGGGTCGTGCTCGCGATCTGCAACGGTTTTCAGATCGCCTGCGAGGCCGGATTGTTGCCGGGCGTGCTGATGCGCAATGCGCAGCTGCGCTTCATCTGCCGCGACGTTTATCTGCGCGTCGAGCGTTCCGATACGCCGTTCACGCGCGGCTATAATGCCGGCCAGGTGATCCGCGTTCCGGTCGCCCACGGCGAAGGCAACTACATCGCCGACGGCGAAACCATCGCGCGGCTCGAAGGCGGGGGCAGGGTGCTGTTCCGCTATTCGTCGCCCCACGGCATCGTCGATCCGAACTGGAATCACAACGGCGCCATGAACGGCATCGCCGGTATCCTCAACGCGCGCGGCAATGTGCTCGGCATGATGCCGCATCCTGAAAATCATGTTGAGCCTGCAATGGGCCGCACCGACGGCCGCGGTCTGTTCGCCGGGCTCGTCGATCATTTCAAGCTGGCGGCGTGACGGCCGCCGCCTTTATCAGCGGCACTTCTTCCGCGCATAGATCGACGCCTGGTTGCGATCCCCGAACTCGCGGATCATCGCCCATCGGCATTCTCATATTGGCCCCAGCGCAATCAGGGGTAGCATGCGCGTCCGGTTTTCGATAACTCACAGGTACTGTATTTCAGCCCCGCGGGAATCCATCTATCTGACAAGGCACGAAGGCCGCATGACGGCAACTGGTCCCCGGCTACACAGGCAACGGATTTAAAGCCCTCTTGATGATTTCCAACGAGCCCGCCATCACGCCCGAACTCATCGCTCAGCATGGCCTCAAGCCGGACGAGTATGAGCGCATCCTCAAACTCATCGGCCGGGTGCCGAGCTTCACCGAGCTCGGCATTTTCTCGGCGATGTGGAACGAGCATTGCTCCTACAAGTCCTCGCGCATCCATCTGCGCACGCTGCCGACCAAGGCGCCCTGGGTGATCCAGGGGCCGGGCGAGAATGCCGGCGTCATCGATATCGGCGACGGGCTCGCCGTCGTCTTCAAGATGGAGAGCCACAACCACCCGAGTTATATCGAGCCCTATCAGGGCGCCGCGACCGGCGTTGGCGGCATTTTGCGCGACGTCTTCACCATGGGGGCGCGTCCGATCGCCTGTCTCAACGCGCTGTCGTTCGGCGATCCCAAGAATCCGAAAACGCGTTCGCTGGTGTCCGGAGTCGTCGCCGGCATCGGCGGCTATGGCAATTCCTTCGGTGTGCCGACCGTCGGCGGCGAGGTGCGGTTTCACCGCCGCTACGACGGCAATATCCTGGTCAACGCCATGGCGGTTGGCATCGCCGAGAAAGATAAGATTTTCTATTCTGCGGCCTCCGGCGTCGGCATGCCGATCGTCTATCTCGGCTCGAAGACCGGCCGCGATGGCATCCACGGTGCCACCATGGCCTCGGCGGAATTCGGCGCCGATGCCGAGGAGAAGCGGCCGACCGTGCAGGTCGGCGATCCGTTCTCGGAAAAGCTCCTGCTCGAAGCCTGTCTCGAAATCATGGCCAAGGGCTGCGTCATCGCCATCCAGGATATGGGCGCCGCCGGTCTCACGTGTTCCGCCGTCGAGATGGGCGCCAAGGGCGATCTCGGCGTCACGCTCGATCTCGACACGGTGCCGTGCCGCGAAACCGGCATGAGCGCTTACGAGATGATGCTGTCGGAGAGTCAGGAGCGCATGCTCATGGTGCTCAAGCCGGAGAAGGAGAAAGAAGCCGAGACGATCTTCCGCAAATGGGGTTTGGACTTCGCCATTGTCGGCGAGACGACGCCGACCAAGCGCTTTGTCGTCCGCCACGCCGACGCGGTCATGGCCGACCTGCCGATCAAGGAACTCGGCGACGAAGCGCCGCTCTACGATCGCCCGCACAATGATGGCGCGAAGCTTCCGGTGATCGACGCGGCTTCGGTCAAGCCGCCGATGAGCACCGCTGACGCTCTGGAAAAAATGATCGGCTCGCCGGATCTCTGCTCCAAGCGCTGGGTCTGGGAGCAATACGACCACGTCATTCTCGGCAATACGGTGCAGCGGCCGGGCGGCGACGCCGCGGTGGTGCGCATCAATGATGGGCCGAAAGCGCTGGCGCTGACGTCGGACGTGACGCCGCGCTATTGCGAGGCCGATCCGTTCGAAGGCGGCAAGCAGGCGGTGGCCGAGGCTTTTCGCAATATTTCGACCGTCGGCGGCAAGCCGCTCGCCGTCACCGACAATCTGAATTTCGGCAATCCGGAGCGGCCCGAGATCATGGCGCAGCTCGTCGGCTGCATCCGCGGCATCGGCGAAGCCTGCAGGGCGCTGTCGTTCCCGGTCGTGTCCGGCAATGTGTCGCTCTATAACGAGACGAATGGCCGCGCCATTCTGCCGACGCCGACCATCGGCGGCGTCGGTGTGCTCGATGAATTCACAAAATCCATGACGCTTGCCTTCGCTGCCGAAGGCGAAGCGATCATGCTGATCGGGCAGACGCGCGGCTGGCTTGGCCAGTCGATCTATCTGAGCGACGTCTGCGGCCGTGAAGAGGGTGCGCCGCCGCCGGTCGATCTTGCCGCCGAGCTTCGTCACGCCGAATTCGTGCGCGGCCTCATTCGCGACGGCCTGGTGTCGGCGGTGCATGACGTGTCCGACGGCGGTCTATTGGTCGCGCTCGCCGAAATGGCGATGGCGTCGAATGTCGGCGCCGTTCTGGAAGCGCCGGCGACAATGCCCGCGCATGCCTTCTGGTTCGGCGAGGATCAGGCGCGCTATGCGGTTACGGCGCGGAATTCCGAGCCCATCGCGCGACGCGCCAAAGAGGCCGGCGTGCCCTTCATGCGGCTCGGCGCCACCGGCGGCCGTGTTCTTGCTGTCGCGGGCGAACGGCCGCTACGGGTCGACGATCTCAAATCAAGCTTCGAGAGCTGGTTGCCGAACTATATGGCCAGCAAGGTGTAGCAAGTTCGCTGCTAGTAATTTCTGAACGGGTTCTTCACGACGCCCGTTGTCGCCTTGTAAATGATTCAGTCAGGCTCTTTGTCTGTTCGCCGAATGCCTGAAATTGTTTCTGCATATATTCGGTCTGAATGCGAAGGGCATCCTGAAAGTCCTTCGCTTGACTGAGGCTTTGCGCGAACTTCTGAGCTTCGGCGATATTTTCTTCGGTGAAGCTCTTCATTTTTTCAGTCAGCTCGGTGTTGCCTAATGCATAAGATGAAAATGCCTTTTGAACAAAATCAAAGTACTGGTCCATTGCGCCACGAGTTTGGTTCATGGTCTGCTCTACAGCGCGCTCCGCATTTTCATTGAAGTCTGCCAAGGTCGCCTCCTGCCCAGGGTTTGATGAGAACTATCAATATCCCTGTGCAGTCCGTCCGCATAGTGCTCGTTATTTGGGAGTTAAACGGAAACCGAGAATTGGAGCCGCCGCAGCAGTTTATGGTCCAAAGCGGACGTCGGCTCGCTGATTTCATTACTTAAAATTAAATGTCTCCGAGCACACGCTGTTGGTGGCAACTTGCGCACAGTGATAAATCGTCACGCCGAATAGAACCGCCCCGAAAAACAATCTTCCGTTCGTCATCGACCGTTGCTTTCCCCAAGCAACGCCACTTCAGTTGGCGGCCTCTTTCATATCAAACCCAAGGTGCGATGTCGCTTATCGGCCCTTAGCCGACATCGCATGAGCGCCAAGCCGTGTCTGCTTTCCGGGGTAAAGCGGGCACCAAGATTTAAAATGGCCATTTCCGCTAGTGACCCATAGATGGGGTAATTGGCCGGCGGCTTGTGGATAGCTGAAGATTTTGGGTGCTGCGCCTCAGGCTGATGGTTCAACGAGGTCCGTGTGTGCGGCCTCAAGCATCAGAAGGAGAAGCGCAGCATGGATCATTTTGCTGGACTGGACGTATCGGTCAAGGAGACCAGAGTCTGCATTGTGGACGAGACGGGTAGGATTGTTCGGGAAACGAAGGTGGCGAGCGAGCCGGATGCTCTGCTGGCGGTGCTGAAGAACCCTTCCTACCACTTCAAGCGGATTGGACTGGAAGCCGGGCCTTTGTCGCAATGGCCCTACGGCGCGTTCGCCGAAGCAGTCTTGCCGGTGATCTGTGTCGAGACGCGGCACATGAGGGCGGTGCTGAAGGCACAGATCAACAAGACGGACCGCAACGATGCGCGCGGCATCG
>JBAUCK010000014.1:0-18448 GCA_049677525.1 Xanthobacteraceae bacterium | reverse complement strand
TCCCAGCTCCTGTTCGCGGGCGTTTCGAAGCAGGCTTCCGACCTCGTATGCAACGTGAAAAGAGACCCTCGACCCCTTCCCTGCAACGGGCATGAAAAAGAAGGTTATTTCGATCGATTAAATTTTAAGGATTTTCCCGCCGCAATTTTCGAAAAGTTGCGCAATCCTGCCCGGTCGAACGGTGGCGCCTCTCCTCGCGCGCACCGTGCCGATCCGAGGCTTCCTATGAACGAATTCTGGGACAATATGATCGAGGCCATGCGCTTCATTGCGAGGCGCAAGGCGTGATGTCGGCGCGGCTTTTCCTATTCGCATCCGGCGCGCCGAAGGCCGTTGACGAAGCGGCACAGATGGTGACGGAAAAGATCATTGCTTTCACAACCGCCGGCATCGCCGCTGAACGCGCTTTGTCGGATGGGCTCGGCTTTATGATTGTTGCCGAGCGCGCCTATTCGCCGCTGCGCGATTGCGTGCATGCCAACAGCGATCGGTTGATCGGCGGGCTGCACTAGAAGCCAAAAGCTCTTGGCTCTTCCTCAACTCTTAGTCATGCAATCGTAGAGAAACTGCCAGCTTCTGCGGCCCGAGAGATTTTGCGTCCTCGCCTGCGTCTGGCAGCCGTTCCAAGCATCCTTTTCCTCCGCCCATTTCGCCTTCGCGGCACTCCATTGCTTGCGGGTCCATTTCGACACGTCGGTGACCGTCTGCGACGCCTGCGTGGAAAGCGATTGATTGGCCGGGGAACTCGACGGCGTCTGCGCCTGCGCAACCCCGGCGGTCAGCGAGACGGCGATGAGCGACGTCAAGATCGTGCGTGAGCAACGCATCGTTATCTCCTCCTAAAACAACAAAAGCTTCCGCCCGCGCCGAGCGCGCGCCAAGGCAGAACCTTTCCACAGCGCTGTTCGCGCCACCCATATCAACGATACACGTAGCGATTGGTTCGCCAAGATGGTGCGGTGCCGATGTCGCGCCCGCGGACGCCGCAGGCGAATACCGCCGTCCGCCCCGGCCATGTGATGCTCTGGCAACACCCGGCGAGAATCGCTTGATGGCCTGGTAACACCCGGAAAAATCGTAGGACAACGCGCCCGGTCGCAGGCTTCCCGCCTCGGCGCGCGTTTGCGACGCTCGCACCTTGCCGGTGTGCGGTGCCGGATTGCGGGATTGCTTCGCGTCGCGTCGGTGTGAGCGGCCCGGTCATTGCAGTGTTGATCGTGTCGGCGTTGAACGATGGCGCGCAGCCGCGAAGAAGCGCGCCAAGGCGGCCGAGCCCGAGCCGCCCTCCTTACCGCCCGCTGTCCATAACTGGAGCGGCTTCTATACCGGGGTGAATGCCGGAATAGCGTGGGGCTCGTTCGATCCCGTCACATCCACCGTCGTGGACGGCGTGATCGGATCGGCCACGGTCCCGCTCGTAAATGCGGCCGGTCAACAGAAAGCCGGCCCGTTCGGCTTCGGCGGCGGCATCGAGGGCGGATATAATTGGCAATCGGGGAATTGGGTTGCCGGCATCGAGGGAGATATCGACTATCTCCACTTGAATTTTCCGGCCGCACCTATGTTCCTTTCGCGCCGCCGAACACCAACACGGTGGCGATCAATTCCTATAACAACACCAATTGGGTGGCGACGCTGCGGCCGCGGCTCGGCTGGACGCCGGCGATTGGCTGTTTTATCTCATCGGCGGCCCGGCCGTAACGAAATATGAGGATGATTTTTCGGTCAATGTGCTCACCAGGTTCGGCGGCAGTCTATTATTCCAATCGGCCGGACTCAGAACAAGGCAGATCGGCTATGCCGCCGGCGGCGGTATCGAACGGGCGATTGGCAATAATTGGAGCGTGAAGGCCGAATATCTTCATTACGGCTTTGGCCGCGCCACCGCGACGCAGGTGCAGACCAGCGATGCCAGCCAGTTGATCACGCAGAGCGCCGAACTCAAAGCCGACATGGTGCGTCTTGGTCTCAATTACCGCTTCGGCGGCGCGGATGCCGCCGCCGGATCGCCGCGGCTTTTTGACAGCGCCGAGGAATCCCCATCGATCTGGAATGCGTCCAATTGGGAATTCAACGTCGGCACGCGCGCCTTTTTCAGCAACGGCCTCGACGGCGAATCGAACCCCCTCATCAATTCGCCGAATGTCGTAACCTCGCGGCTGCTCTAGGGTAACCTCAACTCGCTGGCGGGAGAAACCTACGGCCGCGTCGATCATTCGAGCGGTTTTTTCGTGAAAGGCTTCCTCGGCGCCGGTGGACTATTCAACGGCATCGTCCATGACGAGGATTTTCCAGCGGGGCGTGGTCTATTCGAATACCATCAGCAACGTGACGGGAAGCATGGCCTACGCGACTGCCGATGCCGGCTATATGTTCCTGAGAGCACCCGGCGCGAAGCTCGGCGCATTGTCGGCTATAATTTCTTCACCGAGCAGATGCTGGCTCACAGCTGCACGCAAGTCGCGGGCGACGATACTTGCGCCCCGGCCTCCCCGGTGACCGAGCTCTTTACCTCAAACGACATTCAATTCAACTCGCTGCGCGTCGGCCTCTCGGCCGAATTCATGCTGAGCGACCGGGTCAAGTTCGTTGCTGACGCCGCCTAGGGGACCGACGAATTCATTTTCGGGACGTTTGGCTCCGGGACGCCGTTCCCGGAGCCGGATCATTACAATACCGATCGCTACGGTGTCTTCGTCCAGTCGGGCTATCACTGGGGCGACACGACCGGCCGGCCGCAAGCAGCGCCGATACATTTACTAAGGCCCGGCCCATGAACTGGTCCGGCATCTCTCTCGGCGGCCATCTCGGCGGCGCATGGAGCGACGCGAGCTGGTCGGATCCGTTCGGCCCCACGACCAACGCGGGTTTCGAGAATCTCCCGGGCTTCGGCGACCGCACGCAGGCGCATGGTCCACTCGGCGGCGGTCAGGCCGGAATGGATTGGCAAACCGGCCAGTGGGTCTTGGGTGTGCAGGCCGACGCCGGCTATGCGACGATCCGCGGCGACAGCACCTGTTTCTCCGGCCTCGGCGGCATCAATTGCGAGAGCACCAGGTCAATGCGCTAGCGACGCTGACCGGCCGCGCCGGTTTCGCCTGGGGCCGATCGCTGTTTTATGTCAAAGGCGGCGGCGCCTTTGCCAGCACAGCCTATAATCTCAATGGCAATACGAACGCGCTGTCGCTTGACACCGGTAGCACCACGGTCGGTGCCTCCGGCTGGACCGCCGGCATCGGGCTTGAATATGCCATCACAGACTATTGGACGACGAGCTTTGAATAAGACCACATCGGCCTTGGCGACGTGACCGTGCCGTTTCCTTCGGTCGCGACGATCAACACGCAGCATATCGGCGTCAGCCAGTGGGTCGATACGCTCAAGCTCGGCGTGAACTACAGGTTCAACTGGTTCGAACCCATGGCTGATACCATGGCTCTTAATTGATGGCGTCGGCGAATTGATCGTGCGCGGCGTTCTCTGAACTTGCCGACGTGATCTGCATCAAACAAACGAATGGGGATGGGTCTTGCGACCCATCCCCACACGACCGGCACCGAGGCGCTGAACCCGGAGACAAACGGTAGCGCAACAGCGCGCGGACCCTACTCGACTTTCAGCAACACTTACGCGCGACCTGTTATGCGTTGCCGAGCGGCAGCGCCACGAAGCGGGTGGCGTCGCCTATTTTCACGCGCATCAGCACCTGATGCTTGCCCTGCGACTTGGCGTCGGTCAGTGCCTGGCGAATATCGCCGGCATTGGCGACGGCCTTGCCACCGACATCGAGGATGACGTTGCCGGTCTGGAAGCCCTGCTCTGCGGCAGGACCGTCCGGATCGACCGCCGTGACCACGACGCCCTTGTCGCCCGAACCGGCGACTTGGCTCGCCGGCGCAACCTGCAGGCCGAGATGCGGCACGCCGCCCGGCTGCGCGTTACCGTTGTCGTCGGCTTTGGCCTGGCGCTGATCGGTCGGCATCTGGGCGAGCGTCAGCGAGATGGTCTTCGCCTGGCCGCCGCGGATGATGTCGAGCTTCACCGTCGCGTCCGGCGCCATCATGCCGATGGTGCGGGCGAGATCGCGGGCATCCTTCACCGCAGTGCCGTTGACCGCGGTGATGACGTCACCCGATTCGATGCCGGCCTTCGCCGCCGGGCTGTCCTTCTGCGGCTCGTCGACCATGGCGCCTTGCGCGCTCTTCAAGCCAAGGCTGTCGGCGATGCCGGCCGTCACCGGCTGAATCTGCACGCCGATCCAACCGCGCGTGACGCGGCCGTCCTTCTTGAGCTGCGCCACGACCATCTTCGCGGTATCGGCCGGAATGTCGAAGCCGATGCCGACCGAGCCGCCGGACGGCGAATAGATCGCGGTGTTGACGCCGATGACGTTGCCGTCGACGTCGAAGGCCGGTCCGCCCGAATTGCCCTTGTTGATGGGCGCATCGATCTGGACATAGTCGTCATAGGGGCCGGCGCCGATGTCGCGGCCGCGCGCCGAGACGATGCCCGCGGTCACCGTGCCGCCGAGGCCGAACGGATTGCCGACCGCAACCACCCAGTCGCCGACTCTCGGCGGGGCCGACGCGAAGTTGACGAAGGGGAAGTCCGACTTGCCGTCGACCTTGATCAGCGCGAGGTCGGTCTTGGCATCGGTGCCGATGACCTTCGCGGTGTGGACCGTGCCGTCGTCGGTGGTGACTTGCACCGACTTGGCGTGATCGACGACGTGATTGTTGGTCACGGCATAGCCGTCAGCCGAGATGAAGAAGCCGGAGCCTTCGCCGGTGATGGTTTCATGGCGCTGCGGCATGCCGCGGCCCGAATGCGGGCCGGACTGGTCGCCGAATTGCTGGAAGAACTTGTCGAACGGCGAGCCGGGCTGCGCCGGAATATCCTGCTGATTGTCGCCGTCGTTCTCGTCGTCCTGCATCATGGCCGGAGCGGGGGAGGCCGGGATCTTGACGCGCACCGAAATCACGGCGGGCTTAACCTTGGCGACAAGGTCGGCGAATCCGGCCGGATGTTGCGCGGTGGAATCAGCCGCGCTCGCACTTGACGTGTTGAAAACCTGCGACCAGTTGGTGTTCGGTCCGGCAAGAATAAGCGCCGCGCCGACAGCGGCCACGGAGGCCAGCAATGTGAGGCGCCGCGCCGACAGCTCGAAGCCCTTCTTATTGGGCAGATTGCCTTGCGTCATTTCCATCTCCTCGAGATCAATGGGGTCCCATTGGGTCTAAATGGGATTTAAGGCCGGGAAGCGCCCGGCCGCTACGAGAAGAAATGGGGCAAGCCGTCTTACAATGACCTGGAGAGCGGATTAATTCTCGGACATAAACGGCGCCTAAACATTAAATTCCCGAAAGAAAGCGCATTCACTATGATGCGCAGACGAAATGCGGCGCCAAAGCGCGCGAAGGCGCAATGCCGAAGGCGAGGGAGGAATTTTCAGTGACCGACACACCGTCCGGATTCTCGCGCCGTGGTTTCATCGCAAGTCTTGCCGCGGCGCCCGCGCTCGGCGCGACAGCCGCGCCGGCTCTCGCTCAACAAACGACCGCGAGCCCGGCGGCGCTCGCGCAAGCCGCGCTGAAAGACGCCAAAGGAACCAAGCTCGTTCTGCTCGGCACCGGCGCCGGCCCGGTGCCGGGGCGCACCCGGCGCATGACATCGCATGCGATGGTGAGCAACGGCGCGGTCTACGTGCTCGATTGCGGGCTTGGGCTGACAGATCGCTTCGCCGAGGCAGGACTGTCCTTCAACGCGGTGCGTGCGATCTACATCACGCATCATCACCTCGATCACAATGTCGAATACGGCCCGTTCCTCGCCATCGGCTGGGTGCATGGCATGCCGCTCTCGGTGCGCAGCTATGGCCCGCCGCCGCTCAAGCAGATGACGGACGATTACATCCGCTCGATGCGCACCACGTTTGATTTCTGGGCCGAGGACATGAAGATGAGCCCGATGCGGGCCATCGACGTGACGGAAATCGCGCAGGCCGGGCCGGTGATGCAAGACGACAATGTCAAAGTCTCCGCCACCGTGGTGCAGCATCCGCCGGTGAAGCCCGCGCTCGGCTACCGGTTCGATTTTCACGACCGCTCGATTGCCTTTTCCGGCGACACGACGCCGATCGAGGCGGTGGCGCAACTCGCCAAGGGCGCCGACGTGCTGGTGCACGAAGCGATGTACTTGCCGGCGCTGGTCGACTACCTGCATGCGCAGATCGCCAAGGGACGTCCGGTCAAATTCGACGACTATATGGCGCATATGAACGCCGACCATTCGCCCGCCGAAGACGTCGGCCGCATCGCGCAGGAAGCGGGCGTCAAGACGCTCGTGCTGTCGCATCTGACACCGGCGATCGACAGCATCAGCGACGACACCTGGCGCGCGGCGGCGGCGAAGGATTTCGCGGGCGAGATCATTGTCGCCCACGACTTCAACGTGGTGTAACGGCGTTTAATTGCGCATGATCTTTTCGGAAAACCGGCTTCCACTCTCGGATCAAGTCCCAGGGCAAGCTTTTCCGGTTGATGCGCTATTTTTCGCCGCGGTTCACCCGGCGCGCCAGATAGTCGAAATTGACGACGAATTGCTCGGGCCGGCTGATGTCGTGCTTGAGCTTCTCGATGTCGTCACGCGGGAATTCCGGCGCGAGATTGCCGGCGGCCTCGGCGAGCAATTGCACCATGGCGCCGTTCTCCAGCATGATGGTGCCGATCACGGCCTCCTCGATGGTGGCGCCGGTGACGACGATGCCGTGATTCTTGAGCAGCACGCCCCTGCCCGCGCCGAGCGCGCGCGCGACGCCCGCGCCCATGGCGTGGCTGCGGATGAGATTGATGGTGTCGGCATAATCGCCGAGCGCCTCGTAGAACAGCGCGCCGGGCTGCGAATAGGTTTTCAAGCTGCGTGTGGTCGCCGACAACGCCGTGGCATAGGTCGGATGCGTATGGATGACGCAATTGACGTCGGCGCGGACCTTGAAGATCTCGGAATGGATATAGACCTCGCTGTGCCGCCGCGCGGTGCCGGCGACCACATTACCTTCGAGATCGATGGTGAGGATGTTCGCCATCGTGATCTCGTCAAGCCCGATGCTGTGCGCCTTCATGAAGAACAGGTCCGGATCGTCCGGCAGGCGGAACGAGATATGGCCGCGGGTGAAATCGTCCTGGCCCTGGCTCACCAGGATCTTGCCGGCGAGGATCAGCTTCTGCTTGATCGCGTTGTGCGACGCCTTCGCCGACGCTTTGCTCGCCCCTTTGGTTGAAGTCTTCCTGCGTTTCGCCTTGGCCATTTTCCTCACCTGTTCGATTTGCGGCAGCTGCGAAAGTTCCGCGCGCAACAAAACAGGGAATGATCGAATTCTCAAGGGATTTATGCGGGTAAGGCAGCGCCGCGCGGGGACGCGGCACTGCTTCTCGAAAAGCGCCCGAGGATTGTGGCTTAGGCGGCTTTCCGATTCACCTGCGATTCCGCCATCGAGGTCAGCTTCGTGTCGGTCGCCTTTTCTTCCTCGAGCGTCTGGTTGAGCAGCGTTGCCACCTCGTTGTGGCCGAGTTGCTTCGCCCACGCGATCAGCGTGCCGTAGCGCGTCATCTCGTAATGCTCGACGGCCTGGGCGGCCGCGATTAGCGCCGCGTCGAGCACCGTCTTCTTGTCGACTTCGCCGGCGACTTCCTTGGCTTCCTTGAGGTTGCCATCGATCGCCGGGCAATCGACGCCCTGCGCCTTCTGGCCGGTCAATTGAAACACCTGGTCCAGCCGCTTCACGTGATTCTCGGTTTCGCGCAGATGCGTCTGAAAGCCCTGCTTGAGCTGCGGATCGCTCGCTTTCTCGATCATGTCGGGAAGCGACTTCACGATCTGCTTCTCGGCGTAGTAGATGTCACGCAGCTGGTGCGTGAACAGGTCTTCCATTGTCTTGATATCTCGTGTGAACAGGCCCATGGGCTGCCCTTTGCTCTTTTTTTGGTTTGTGGGGCGGCCGGATTTCCACCGGCCAAGCTTACGAGCGGCAACGAAATACGCTGACGGTTCGTATATCGACCGCTTTGCAGCGGCCTCGCCGCTAGGCGGCGAAATAGAAGGCATAAATCAAAACGAAGACCACGACTGCCGCAGCCAAGCCAATTCCAAGCACATAACGAACATTATGTCCGGTCACACCCTGTCGGGCCGCGTCCTTGGGTAGAGCCGTGCGCTGATCGCGCGACGGCGCGCCGTTCGTCTGGCTCATCGCGAGACTCCTTTCGTGCCGTCATGAGAAAAGTCACGGGGATGAGCGCCTTGGCCACCCCCGCTAATCGCTCAGCGCAACCGTCGCTACGGTTGCGACTTCAACCAGTCGTCGACGTTTTTGCGCACCATGTCCTTGGCGATGCCGTAGCGCTGCTGGATTTTGCCTTCGAGCTGATCGCGCTGGCCGTTGACCTGCGTGAGATCGTCGTCGGTGAGCTGACCCCACTTTTCTTTGACCTTGCCCTTGGCCTCTTTCCAGTTTCCTTCGATGCGATTCCAGTCCATTTGCATAACCTCCGAATGCTCGCTCCCTCAGACAACGTCTGTCGCGCAACGACGTTCCGTGTAGCAAATGATACATGCGGAACTGCGAGGAGCTTCGTATTCCATGGAACCTGGAACGTGAGTGTCGCAGCCGAGTTGTCGCCTGAGTACGCGTTGAGCTGTTTGCTTGTATGCGCGCAAACGGACTCCAGAGGGACAACAGGAGAAACCTAAAATGAAAATGAAAAAGACATTGATGGCAACGGTTGCCGCGGCCGCCCTTGTCGGCTTCACTGCAATGGCAACAGCGCAGACAATGCAAGCGCCATCCGGCAGCGCGGCAAAGCCGGAAAGCAGTCAGCCTGAACAGAAAGGCAGTGCGGGCGGCGCACCGAAATATCAGGGCGAGCAACCCGCCGAGAAGGCGCAATCGACCGACAAGGCGACGACGCCGACCGGCAACACGGCGCAAGGGACGCCTCAAGGCTCGCCTAACGCCGCGCAACCCCAGTCGCAGAAGCCCAAAACCGCCCCGCAAAGCGGCGCTGCCGATGAGCACGGCAAAACCGGAAATACAGGAGCAAGTACTGCCGGAAGCCAAGGCAATTCGGGTGGCGGGAAAGCCGGCGGCGCGTCGGTCGCGCTATCGCAGGATCAGCGGTCGAAGATCGGCGCGACGATCGGCAAGCATCCGTCGGCGCGCGTGACTACGGACGTGCATTTCAACATCTCCGTCGGCGCCACAGTGCCGCGAAGCGTCCATGTCGTGACGGTGCCCGAGGACGTCATCGAAATCGTTCCGCAATATGAAGGCTATGACTATATCGTGGTCGGCGAGCAAGTCTTGATCGTCGATCCGAACACCATGGAGATCGTGGCCGTCATCGACGCCTAGAGCGGGATTGTTTTAGTTGGATGCAATCGTCGCTCTGGCATTTTGATTGAGCATGATCTTTTCGGAAAGCCGGTTTCCACCTTTCCGGATCATGCTTTGGCCTATACGACACCATGCTTGCGGCCCGCGCTGGCACGGGTGCGGGCCGTTTTGCGTCGCGCAATACTTTAAGTCGGCGCAGATATCGCCTCAGCCGTCGGCTTTTGTGATTGCGCTTGGCCTGGAGGCGCGGCTTGCGGCTTCTGAGGAAGCGCATTGCCGTGAATGATGTCGTGGATTGCGCTCAGCTTCTCGACCACCGGCGGCGACAGAATAAACGGGTAGATATCTTGCAGGCCCATGGCGCGGTTGAGGCTGTTTAGCGCGTTGCTCAACGGCAGCCAGGTTTCGATCAAAGGCGACGGCTCGCGCAGCAGATAAGGATCGAAGGTGACGTGGGCATCCAGCTCACCGGGCTCCGCGAGCCGCGGATGCACATACATGCCGAAGGCGCGCGCCATTTCCAGCGTATCGACGATGTGCAGGTAATGCGCCCAGGTCTCGGCGAAGTCTTCCCAAGGGTGTGAGGTCGCGTAGGCGCTGATGAAATTGTCCTGCCAGTTCGGCGGCGCGCCGTTCGCATAATAGGCTTGCAGCGCCGCGGCGTAATCCGCCGTTTCATCGCCGAATACGGCGCGGAAGGGTTCGATGAGGCCGCCGTCGCGCACCAGCACGTCCCAATAATAATGGCCGACCTCGTGGCGGAAATGGCCGACCAGCGTCCGATAGGGCTCGTGCATGGCGGTGCGCCGCTTCTCGCGCTCGGCGTCGTTGGCCTCCTCGAGCGCGAGAGTGATCAGGCCATTGTCATGGCCGGTCACGACACGGGGCCCTCCGGGGTGCCCCGGACTCGCCAGAAAATCGAAACACAAGCGGAGATTGCCGTCCTCGTCCTTCTCCTCGAGCGGCAGATGAAGATTCATGAGAGTGTAGAACAGCGTGTGCTTGGCGACCTCGATCTTACGCCAGGCGACGACATTGCCGGCAATGCCGGTGTTGGGAACCGTCCGGTTATGATTGCATGCGGCGCAGTAGATGTCGGAGGAGCCGGCATCGACCATCCAATTGCAAACGCCGAACGAGGCATTGGCGCAAAAGCGATAAAGCTGGTTGTCGATGGCAAGCGCGCGCCAGATGCCCTGCTGCGCATCGCCCTCGACCTCCAGCGCCGACAGATTCATGATCTCGGGGATGAAGCCGAGACGATGCGAGCACTTCACGCAAAGATCGTTCTCGAAGTAGAGCAATTGCCCGCAATTCTGGCATTTGAAGAGTTTCATCGTCGCCTTTCGTGAGTTCCCGGATATCGCGCCTCACAACGCAGATTCGTTCCGCGGCAGCCGTTAAGTTTATCAGATCAGCGGCCGCATCGGCAGCTCCTCGTCGAAATGCTGCGCGACGCGTTCGAGTATACGCGGATTAAGCAGCGTCATGCCGCCGTTATTCTGCTTGAACATGCCCATGCGCTTGAGCTTCGCCAACGTCTTGTTGGTATGGACGAGCGACAGGCCGAGCGCGTCGGCGATATGCTGCTGGGTGAGCGGAAAAGCAAAGGTCTCGTCCTTCACCATGCCCAGCACTTTGGCGCGCTTATAAAGCGTCACGACAAGAGCGGCGACGCGCTCGGCGGCCGTGCGCCGGCCCACACTCGTGAGATTTTCGTCGACAAAACTCTCCGAACGCGAGCCGAGCCAGGCAATGTCGAAAGCGAGATCCGGCACCTTGCCGAACAGCGTCCAAAGTTTCTTGCGCGGCAATACACAAAGCTGCACATCGGTGAGCGCCTCGATGCCGAACAGCGCGGCGTCGAACATGGCCGCCTGCAGGCCGAGCAGATCGCCGGGCAGCATAAAGCTCAAAATCTGCCGGCGGCCGTCGGACAGCATCTTGTAGCGAAAGGCCCAACCGGCATAGAGCGTAAAAGCTTCTGGCGCCTCGTCGCCGATGCGGATGATTTCGCCGCCAGCCGGCACTTCAAGATGCTCGCGCTTGATCTCGCGGATCGAGTCGAGCTCCTCGGCGCTGATGCGTTTGAACAATCCATAGGCGCGCAATTTGCAATCATAGCAGGAAACCTGCATGGCTAAAGTCCTTCAAATTTGATGGGAAAAGGCGCAAGGCACTGTTGTGGCAGCCGATAATCTGGTGACGGCTCAGCCCGGCCTGCGCTATTCAGGGAACTCGGAAGCACCCTTCGCGGTTTCATATTTCGCGGTTCCATGTGTTGAAATCGCAAATTGCGTCATTTGACGTAAAGAGTTCCCCAAGACGTAGGTATAGAGTGCTGCATCGCCACCAGGGTGCCTGAGCCGAGGGGCCGCTGAAGGCTTCGATTGATCCCGGATTTTCATGCCGTTGCGGATGAAGATCCCCCCGCGACCGCCTGATCGCGTCCAATGAAGAGCTCTTCGAGCAGGCCGCGCGCCGTGAGGCCGCGGAAAGCCAGATCCGGCAGGCGCAGAAGATGGAAGCGCCGGGCCAGCTCACCGGCGGCGTCGCGCATGACTTCAACAATATGCTGGCCATGATCATGGGCGCGCATGATCTCGTCGCCCGCCGCATTCAGCGGGGCGATTTCAGCATCCAGCGCTTCTTGAGCGCCGCGACGACAGCCGCCGAGCGCGCCGCGGCGCTGACGCAGCGGCTTCTCGCCTTTGCGCGCCAGCAGCCGCTGTCGCCGCAGCGGATCGACGCCAACAAGATGGTCGTCAACATGTCGGATCTGCTGCATTCGAAATTGGGCGAGCAAATCCAGATCGAGACGGTGGCGGCGGCCGGACTATGGAGGGTCCATGCCGATTCCCAGCAGCTCGAAAACGCCGTCATACATCGCCATCAACGCCCGCGACGCCATGCCTGAGGGCGGCAAGCTGACGATCGAGACCGCCAACGCCTATCTCGACGAGGCCTATTGCCGGCAGAATCCGGAAGTGCAGCCGGCCAATTCGCCATGATCGCGATCAGCACACCGGCGCCGGCATGCCTCCGGAGGTGGCGGCGCGGGCCTTCGACCCGTTCTTCACCACCAAAGCGGCCGGCAAAGGCACCGGCCTCGGGTTGAGCCAGGTCTATGGTTTCGTCAAGCAATCGCAGGGCCCACATCAAGGTCTATAGCGAGCCCGGCGCCGGCACGACCGTGAAGATCTATTTGCCGCGTCACATGGGCGATGCGCAGGAGCTCAAGCGCCAACTCGCCGAGCCGGTGCGCACCGGTGAGCGCAGCGAAATCATCCTGGTGGTCGAAGACGATTCACTGATGCGCCGGCTTGCCGCCGACGCGCTGCACGAGCTCGGCTATACGGTGTTCGAAGCCGACAGCGCCGCCCACGCGCTGACGACGCTCGACCGCGTCGCCGACGTGAAACTCCTCTTCACCGACGTCGTGATGCCCGACATCAACGGCAAGCGCCTTGCCGACGAAGCGGTGCGCCGGCGCCCCGGCTGAAGGTGCTCTTCACCACCGGCTATACCGCCAATGCCGTGTGCATGGCGGCGTGCTCGATCAGGCGTCAACTTCATCGTCAAGCTGTTCACCCTCGATCAGATCGCAGCGAAGGTGCGGGCCGTGCTCGACGGCTAGACGATCAATTGACCGCGACGGCGGGGTCGTCGCCCTGCGCAAAGATCCGTTGCAGCGATTCCCGCTCGATCGGTTTCTGCAGGATCGGAATGCCGGAGAACCGGGAATCGACGCTGTCGGCGTCATAGCCGGTAACGAAGACGAACGGCACGCCGCGCTCCGCCAAAATCTCGGCGACCGTATAGACGAGCCCGTCGCCGAGATTGATGTCGAGCACCGCCGCGTCGATCGACTTTTCGCGCGCCGCCGCCAAAGCCTCCGACGCAGTGCTGACCGGGCCAAGTACGTGGAAGCCGAACTCGGTTAGCGTTTCCTGGATCATCATCGCGACCAGCGCCTCGTCTTCCACGAGCAGCACGCGGGGCCGGTTCTGCTGCAGCGGCCCGATTCCTGCGCCGTTCTTGTCGCCGCCGTCGCGTACGGCTTGGAACACGCGCGACTTGTTCAATTCACTGCGCGGTACTGACAATCGGCAGCGCAGGCCGTTAGGATCCCAGTCGAAGGCGGCCTTGCCGCTGAGCTGTTGCTCGACGCTGGCGACGATCACCTTCAATCCGAAATTGCGCGCCGACGGCGCCGAGGTGACAGGCCCGCCGTTCTCAATCCAATTCAACTTCAACGCATCGGGCTGCAGATCCCAATCGAGCACGATCCTGCCGCCGGGCGACGACAGCGCACCGTGCTTGGCGGCATTGGTGGCAAGCTCGTGCAGCGCCAGCGCCAGGCCTTGCGCGGTCGCCGGCTGCAGCGAAATGTCGGGTCCCTTGAATTGTATCTTGTCGCCGGCCCGATACGGCGCCAGTTCGTCGGCGACGAGCGTGGCGAGATCGGCGCCGTTCCAGCGCGAGTCGGACAACAATGTATGCGCGCGCGCCAGCGCCTTGATGCGGCCTTCGATCGCCAATACGTAATCCTTGACGCTCTTGGCGCGGGTGAGCCTGATGATGGATTGAATCACCGCAAGCGTATTGCGGGCGCGATGATCGACCTCCCGCGCCAGCAGAACTTGGCGTTCCTCAGCCTCCTTGCGGTCGGTGACATCGGCGGTGACGCCGGAGACGCGCACCACGTTGCCCGCAGCATCGACGCTTGCCGCCGCCGTGCCGATGCACCAGCGGATTTCGCCGTGCGGGCGCACCACGCGAAACTCGGTCTGCTGAGTCCGCGCGCCCGCCGCCATGCCCCGACTGACCTCCTCCAACGGCCGCCAGTCGTCGGGATGGATGAGCGCACGAATGCTATTGGCGTTGATCTTGAAGGTCTTCGGGTCGACGCCGAAAATACGATAGGTGCCTTCGTCCCACGTCCATTCGCCGCTGAGGGGCTCCCAGTCCCAGGAGCCCATTTGCCCGGCGACAAGCGCGAGGCTCCTGGCCTGCTCGGCCTGCATCAGCCGCGCATTCGATGCTTCGAGCTCGGCCGTGCGCTCGATGACGCGGCGTTCGAGCTGCGAATTCAGCTTCTCGAGCTCGCGCTTCTTGCGGAACAGCTCGACAAAGACCTTGACCTTGGCCCGCAGCACTTCCGGAATGACCGGCACCGGCACGTAATCGACCGCGCCCATTTCGTAGCCGCGCAGCCGGTCCATTTCGGTGAGATGGATGGCCGAAATGAAGATGATCGCCGTCTTGGAGAAGCGCGGATGTTCGCGGATCATCGCGGCGAGCTGGAAACCGTCGAGATCCGGCATGCACACGTCGATCAGCAAGACGGCGACGCCGTTCTTCAACAGAAACTGCAAGGCTTCGCGCGCTGACGACGCCTTGACCAGGTTCTCGTTGAGCTGGCCGAGAATGACTTCATAGGACAAAAGCTTGTCCGGCTGATCGTCGACCAGCAGGACGTTGACTTTTTCCGCCGCCTCGGCGGAAACTTGCGCTTTTATTTGTTCGACCATGACCACCGCCTCAACGGTGCAGCCACATCCGCAACGCGGACAGGAGCTGTTCGGTATTGACCGGCTTGGCGAGATAATCCGAAGCGCCGGCCAGCAGGCATTTTTCACGGTCACCGATCATCGCCTTGGCGGTCAAGGCGATGATCGGCAAACGGCGATAGGCTTTGTTCCGGCGAATTTGCTCGATGGTTTGATAGCCGTCCATCTCCGGCATCATGATGTCCATCAGGACGATGGCCAGCGACGGCGTCACTTCGACGAGCCCAATCGCCTCCGCGCCAGTGGTCGCCGTCAGCACGTTCATGCCGCGGCGCTCCAGCGCGCTCGACAGCGCGAAAATGTTGCGCGGATCGTCGTCGACGAGCAGCACGGTGCGGCCGACCAGATCGTCGTCCGACGAATTGAGCCGCTGCAACATATTCTGCTTTTCGGTGGGCAGATCGGTGATGACGCGGTGCAGGAACAGCGACGTCTCATTGAGAAGCCGCTCCGGCGATTCCACACCTTTGACCACGATGCTGCGCGCCATGGAGTGAAGCCGCGCGTCCTCCTCGACCGACAATTCGCGGCCGGTGAAGACCACCACAGGAATATCGGCCAGGTCGCGGTCGGCGCGCATCTGCTCCAGCACCTCAAAGCCGGACATATCCGGAAGGCGCAGATCGAGCACGACGCAATCGCACGGTTCGGTTTGCAGTGTGCTCAAGGCCTCGCTGCCGGTTTCGGCGTTGACGATCTCGATGTCGTCATGGCCGAGCAATTCGCGGATGCTCATCTGCTCGGCCTTATTGTCCTCGACGATCAATAGGCGCTTGCGCCGCGGCGCGGCGAATTCCTTGATCCGCGACATTGCCGCGTCGATGCCTTCGCGGGTCGTCGGCTTGTTGACGAAGGCGAAGGCGCCGCGGGCGAGTCCGTGCTGGCGATCCTCGTCGAGCGAGACGATCTGGACCGGGATATGGCGGGTGAGCGGGTTCTGCTTGAGCTGGCTCAGCACGTTCCAGCCCAGCATGTCGGGCAGGAACACGTCGAGCGATACCGCCGTCGGCTGATACTGCTTGGCGAGATTGAGCGCGTCGTCGCCGCGCATCGCCAGCAGCGCCTTGAACCCCTTGTCGCGCGCCAGGTCGACCAGGATGCGGGCGTAGTGCGGGTCGTCCTCGACGATCAGCAGGATGGCATCGCCGGCCTGGATGTCGAGCCTGTCGTCTGGGATTTGCTCGACCGTGCGCTCGGGCGCGATGTGCAATCCCGCCAAATGGGTCGATGTCGGCGATGTCGTGGCAGCCGCCGCAAGCGCGGCATGCGCCGGCACGCTCTGCCCGACATACTTGGCGGGCAGATAGAGTGTGAAAGTGGAGCCCTCGCCGGACGCGCTGCGCAGATGGATTTCGCCGCCAAGAAGGCTTGCCAATTCGCGACTGATGGCGAGACCGAGTCCCGTGCCGCCGTATTTTCGGCTAGTCGAGGCATCCGCCTGCTGGAAGGCCTCGAAGATCAGCTTCTGCTTCTCCGGCGGAATGCCAATGCCGGTATCGCTAACCTGGAAGGAGACAACTGACGGCGCTTGGCTGAGCACAGGATGCTCGGCGCTCCAGCCAGCGGCTGCCTGCGACACGGTGAGGCGTACACCACCTTGCGCCGTGAACTTGAACGCATTGGAGAGCAGATTCTTGAGCACCTGCTGCAGGCGCTTGGAGTCGGTGGTGATGGTGCGGCCGAGATTGGGATCGCTATGGACCTCGAACGAAAGCTGGCGCGTTTCCGCCTCGTGGCGGAACGGCCGCCCCACCGTGTCGAGCAGATTGGTGAAGAACACGTCCTCGGCATCCACCGTGACCGTGCCGGACTCGATCTTGGACAGATCGAGAATATCGCTGATGAGGTTGAGGAGATCGGTGCCGGCGCCGTGAATGGTGCGGGCGAATTCGACCTGCTTGCCGGAAAGATTGCCTTCCGGATTGTCGGTGAGTTGCTGGCCGAGAATAAGGATCGAATTGAGCGGCGTGCGCAGCTCGTGCGACATATTGGCGAGGAATTCCGACTTGTACTTCGAGGTGAGTGCAAGCTCGGTCGCTTTTTCTTCCAGCGCCCGGCGCGCCTGCTCGATTTCCTGGTTCTTGCGCTCCACCTCGACGTTTCGCTCGGCAAGCTGCTGCGCCTTCTGCTCGAGCTGTTCATTGGTCTGCTGCAATTCGCGCTGCTGCGCCTGCAATTCGCCGGCGAGCTGCTGCGATTGCTTGAGCAGGCCTTCGGTCTGCATCGTCGCCTCGATCGAGTTGAGCACGATGCCGATCGAGGTGGTCAATTGCTCAAGGAACATCGTCTGCAGCGTGGTGAATTCGTGGATCGAGGCGAGCTCGATCACCGCCTTCACCTGGTTCTCGAACAGCACCGGCAGCACGATATTGTTGCGCGGCGTCACCTTGAACAGCGCCGAGGAGATCGGCGTCGCGCCGTCCGGCATTTCGGTGATCAGCATGCGCCGCTTGTCGACCGCGCATTGGCCGATCAGGCCTTCGCCGACGCGTAACTTCTGCGGATGACCGTTGGCGCCATCGTCGGCATAGGCCGATAGCAAATTAAGGGCCGGCTTCTCCTCGCCGTCGACCTGATAGATCACGCTCTGATGCGCGTTGACGAGCGGCGTCAGCTCGGACAGCAGCAAGCGGCCCACCGTTGTCAGATCGCGCTGGCCTTGCAGCATATTGGTGAATTTGGCGAGGTTCGTCTTCAGCCAGTCCTGTTCAGTATTGCGGTCGGTGGTGAGCCGCAAATTGTCGATCATGGTGTTGATTTTGTCTTTGAGCTCGGCGACTTCGCCGCGCGCGTCGACCTGAATCGACCGCGTCAGGTCGCCTTTGGTCACCGCGGTGGCCACTTCGGCGATGGCGCGGACCTGCGTGGTCAGGTTGGCGGCGAGAAGGTTGACGTTGCCGGTCAGGTCCTTCCAGGTGCCGGCGGCGCCAGGCACGTTGGCCTGGCCGCCGAGGCGGCCTTCGACGCCGACTTCGCGCGCCACCGTGGTCACCTGATCGGCGAAGGTGGCAAGCGTGTCGGTCATATTGTTGATGGTTTCGGCGAGCGCCGCGACCTCGCCCTTCGACTTCACCGTGAGATTCTGCTTGAGGTCGCCGTTGGCGACCGCGGTCACCACTTTGACGATGCCGCGCACCTGCTCGGTCAGGTTGGCGGCCATGACGTTGACGGTGTCGGTCAGGTCCTTCCAGGTGCCGGCGACGCCCGGCACCTGCGCCTGACCGCCGAGCAGGCCCTCGGTGCCGACTTCGCGCGCCACGCGCGTGACTTCCGAGGCGAAGCCGTTGAGCTGATCCACCATGGTGTTGATAGTGTTTTTCAGTTCAAGAATCTCGCCCTTCACGTCGACCGTGATCTTGCGGCTCAAGTCGCCGCGCGCCACCGCCGTGGTCACTTCGGCGATGTTGCGGACCTGTGTCGTAAGGTTTGCCGCGAGCAGGTTGACGTTGTCGGTCAGGTCCTTCCAGGTGCCGGCGACGCCGGG
>JBAUCK010000013.1:0-7874 GCA_049677525.1 Xanthobacteraceae bacterium | reverse complement strand
CTTTATCCATATATGCCTGATTAGCTAGTATCTGCAACAGTGATCATCATGCCGTCGAATGCCGGCACCACGTTCGGCGGCAATTTGCCGCGTAGAACCTCGTAATCGAGATCGGCGTGCAGATTGGTCAGCACGGCGCGGCGCGGCTTCAGCCGCTCGATCCAGCCGAGCGCATCCAACAGCGAGAGATGGCTCGGATGCGGCCGGTAGCGCAGCGCATCGAGAACCCAGACATCAAGGTCGACCAAGGCGCTAACGCTCTGCGGCGGAACCGTATTGAGGTCGACTGAATAAGCGAAGTTGCCGAAGCGAAAGCCGAGCGAAGCCATATCGCCGTGCTCTTGAAGAACCGGCAGCGCCGTGACGGGGCCGCCCTCTCCTGCGATGGTTATCGGCTCGCCGGCCACTAGCCGGCGCTCGGTCACGATCGGCGGATAATCGCTACCGGGCGGCGCCGTGAAGCAATAGCCGAATTTGTGGTTCAGCGATGCGCTGGTCGCCGCGTCGAGATAGACGTCGACGCGACGGCGGTGCTTCATGAAGAGCGCGCGCAAATCGTCGATGCCGTGGGTGTGGTCGGCGTGGTCGTGCGTATAGAGCACCCCGTCGACCCAATCGACCTCGGCGTCGAGAAGCTGCTCGCGCAAATCCGGAGACGTATCGACCAGCACGCGCGTGACGCCGCGTTCGCCGGGCCGCTCGACCAGGATCGACGTACGGCGGCGCCGGTTCTTGGGATTTGCCGGATCGCAATCGCCCCAGCCCAAAGCTGGCCGGGGCACGCCGCCGGAAGAGCCGCAGCCGAGAATAGTGATTTTCAGCGTCATTCAGGCTTTCAGGCCGCGGCGGCTGCCGGGCGGGGCACTTTGGAGAAGAGACGGAAGAAGTTCGCCGTGGTCTGCTGCGCGATCTCATCGAGCGAAACGCCGCGCGTTTCGGCGAGCACTTTGGCGATCTCAACCACAAAAGCCGGTTCGTTGCGCTTGCCGCGGAATTTTCCGGGCGCAAGATATGGCGCATCGGTTTCGACCAGGATGCGGTCGGCGGGCAACGACGCGGCGATATCGCGCAAAGCGGCAGAATTCTTGAACGTCAGGATGCCGGTAAACGAGATAGACAAGCCCAGCGCGATGGCGCGGCGGGCGAGTTCGGGGCCGCCGGTGAAACAATGCAGCACGGCGGGGAAGGCGCCCTTCCCCGTTTCCTCTTCGAGAATGCGCGCGGTATCGGCGTCGGCCTCGCGGGTATGGATCACCAGCGGCAATCCGGTTTCGCGCGCGGCCGCAATATGGGTGCGAAAGCCGCGCTCTTGCGCCTCGCCCGGCGAGTTGTCGTAGTGATAATCGAGCCCCGCTTCGCCGAGCGCGACGACCTTGGGCGACTTTGTATGAGCGACCAGATCGGCCACGGTCACGTCGAGCTCTTCATGCGCGTTATGCGGATGCGTACCGACCGAGCAATAGACGCCGGGAAACCGCTCCGTAATCGCGAGGAGTTCGTTAAAGCGTTTCACGCGCGTTGAAATCGTCACCATCCGTTCGATGCCGGCGGTCCGCGCCCGCACGATCACCGCGTCGAGTTCGTTGGCGAAATCCGGGAAATCGAGATGGCAATGGCTATCGACGAGCATCTGTCTCTATCTGTTCATTGCGCCGCTTGCTTCTCGGGCTCGACATAGCGCGGAAACACCGGCGCCGGAGCAGGAAGCGCCGAGCCCGCGGTAATACGGTGTCCACCACCGAGATAGGCGAAACTGTGCTCGCTCTGCGGAATCGCCAATAGATCGAGCAATTTTTCGGCCGAGGCCGGCATGAATGGCAGTGCGAGAATGCCGACCTGGCGCAGCACTTCTGCGGTGACAAAGAGCACCGTGCCCTGCCGTGCCGGGTCGGTCCTGGCCAGCGCCCAGGGCGCCTCACCGGCGAAATAGCGGTTGGCCTCCGCCACCACCGCCCAGACGGTATTGAGCACATGATGGAGCTGTTGCGTCGCCATGGCCTCGCGCGCTTTGCCGATCATGGCGTCGGCCGCAACGAGAACGGCCTTGTCGTTCGCACTGAATGCGCCGGGCTTCGGCAAGGCGCCGCCGAATTGCTTGCCGACCATGGTCAGCGAGCGTTGCGCCAGATTGCCAAGGTCGTTGGATAGATCGGCGTTGATGCGGTTGACGATGCCCTCGTGGCTGTAATTTCCGTCTTGGCCGAACGGCACCTCGCGTAACAGAAAATAGCGCAGCTGATCGACCCCATAGGCATCGGCGAGCGCAAACGGGTCGATCACATTGCCGACCGATTTCGACATCTTCTCACCGCGGTTGAAGAGAAAGCCGTGGGAGAACACGCGGCGCGGCACCGCGATCCTGGCTGACATCAGGAAGGCCGGCCAATAGACCGCATGGAAGCGCACGATGTCCTTTCCGATCACATGCAGATTGGCGGGCCAATATTTTTGGAATTTCTCTGATTCCGTATCGGGATAGCCGACAGCTGTGATGTAATTTGTCAGCGCATCGACCCACACATACATGACGTGCTTGGGATTGCCCGGCACCGGCACGCCCCAGTCGAAGGTGGTGCGCGAGATCGAGAGATCCTTCAGGCCGCCGCGCACGAAGCTCGCCACCTCGTTCATGCGCTCCTTGGGCAGCACAAAATCCGGCACGTCGCTGTAGAGCTTGAGGAGCCGGTCCGCGAAAGCGGAGAGCCGAAAAAAATAGCTCTCCTCCTCGACCCATTCGACCGGCGTGCCTTGCGGACCAAGCCGCTGGCCCTTGTCGTCGGGGCGCGTCTCGCTCTCGTCGTAATAGGCCTCGTCGCGCACTGAATACCAGCCGGAATATTTGTCGAGATAAATGTCGCCCGCCGCCTGCATCTTCTCCCAGATCGCGATCGACGCTGCGTAGTGGCGCGGTTCGGTGGTGCGGATGAAGTCGTTGTTCGAGGCGTTGAACTTCTTCGCCATCGCCGCAAAGCGTGGCACGTTGCGCTCGACGAGCTCGCGCGGCTTAAGCTTCTCCTTCACCGCGGTCTGCAGCATCTTGATGCCGTGCTCGTCGGTGCCGGTGAGGAAATAGACGTCATTGCCGTCGAGCCGCATGAAACGGGCAATGGCGTCGGTGGCAATGAGCTCGTAGGCGTGGCCGATATGCGGCGCGCCGTTGGGATAAGCGATCGCGGTCGTGAGGTAATAGGGCGTTCCGGGCATTTGGCGTCCAACCTCTGGCGGGTTGGTATCAACCCCGCGTAGCCTCGGCAAGAAGGCCGAAAACGTTGAAAATCAGCGGCTTGCGCTCGAGATTGTAGATTTCAGCATCGCGCGCGGCGGCATTCACTTGCTGCCAAGCTTCGGCGAGCCGGTCGAGCCGTCCGATACCGTTGGCGCCGCCGTGAAGCCGCCGCGACAGCCACACATTGACGGTATCGACAAAGGCGGTCAGCCGCTCCGGATCCGTTCCGGCGAGCGCCTCGCCCAGCGCGTGCAGGGCCTTGGCATCGAGCGCCGGCAGGCGCTCAAGCATAGCAAGCGCCTGATCGCGCAGCGCCAAAGCGCCCTCGTCCATCAGCGACAGCGCACGCGCGACGCTGCCTCCAGCGGCCGCGGCTGCCGCGATCACTTGCGGATCGCCGGCCTCCACGCCGGTCGCCGCAGCTGCGGCTTGCGCGACGTCGGCATCGACGAGCGGCCGCAAGGTGAGGATGCGGCAGCGCGAGCGCAAAGTCGGCAAGACCCGCGCAGCGGAATGGCTGACCAAAAGCAGGAGCGCACGCTGGGGCGGCTCCTCCAGCACTTTAAGAAGCGCATTGGCGCCGGCGCGGTTGAGTTCATCGACTGCATCGACGATCGCGACCCGCCAGCCGCCCTCGCCTGCGGTCGAGCCGAAAAACGCCACGGTGCGGCGGATATCGTCGACTGCGATCTGCTTATGCAGCACGCCCTTGTCGTTGAGAGTGCGTTCAAGAATGAGAAGATCGGGTTGCGCCTGCGCAGCGACGCGCCGTGCAACCGGATCGCTGGCGTCGACGGCAAGCGACTTTGCGGCTGCGACTTCGCGCGCGTCAGGATCCGGGTGTGCGAGCACGAACCGCGCCATCCGGTAAGCGAGCGTCGCCTTGCCGATGCCTTGCGGGCCCGCAATTAGAAAGGCATGCGGCACGCGGCCGGAGCGATAGGCCGCAAGCAGCGCCGCCTCGGCCGTGGCATGGCCAAACAATTCCGTGGTGACACGCGGATGCGGCACCTCGTCGATATCATCATCGTCGGTTGCAGCACGCGGGCTCATGATCAGGCGCCAACCTCGTGACGCCGGACATTGCCGCCGAGCGGCGCGGTGACCGGATCAAGCCTTGAGCCGACAATGTTCCAGATTTGGCGCGCTACGGTTTTCCTGCCGCCGCTGGCGTCGACGACGACGCAGCGCTGCGGCTCCTCGGCGGCGATCGCCAGATAGGCCTCGCGCAGCTTCTTGTGGAATTCGACATTTTCGGACTCGAAGCGGTCCGCCGCCGCCTTGCCGCGGCGCTTTCTGGCGCGCGCCATCCCGACTTCGACCGGAATATCGAGCATGATGGTAAGATCGGGCATCAGATCGCCGATGGCGACGCGCTCGAGGCTTCTGATCAGACGTTGGTCGACCTGCCCAAGAATGCCCTGATAGACGCGCGTCGAATCGACAAAGCGGTCGCAGATCACCCATTTGCCGGATTTGAGCGACGGCAGAATAGTGCACTGGACATGATCGTCGCGCGCCGCGGCGAACAGCATCGCCTCGACGTCCACCCCGAGCGGCTTTGCCGCGCCCGACAACAGCACGTGACGGATGATCTCAGCGCCGGGCGAGCCGCCCGGCTCACGGGTCAATTGCACGCGATGACCGAGAGCTTCGAGCCGCAGCGCCAGCATGGCGGCCTGGGTCGATTTCCCCGTGCCCTCCCCGCCTTCCAAAGTGATGAACTTCCCGCGCATCGGCAAAAACTCTATCGGGCGATTCGCGTCTGGCGCGCCAAAGCCACTCGCATCTGGCACAAAACTATCTGAATCAAATATTTACCGAAACGTCCTTAGAGAGAAACTGAGGCAGGATTCGGCCAGACCCCGCCAATATAGGCCACCGCGCCTCACCGCGCACCCGCTCCGCCGGCAATATGGAAGATCACAGCTTGCCGACGCCGGCGCGAAACAGGCCGATCATCAGCTCCGTCGCGCCGTCCATGGCGCGCTGTGACATGGTTCCGGTGCCGACGTCGTCGGCGGCCTGCAACGGCACTTCGAGCGCGACATTGTCGCCGCGCCACACTTTCAGCTTGCCGATTGGCTGGCCTTTGTTGACCGGCGCCGGCACGGGTCCGTCATAAACGACACGCGCGGTAAGCCGGTCATTGGTATTGCGCGGCATCATCAGGCTGATGGTACCGGATCCGATCAGCGAAACGTAACTGCTGTCGCCGCCGAACACTTTGGCGGCACCGATGGTTTGACCTTCAGCAAACAGGATTTTGGTTTCAAAGCCGTGGAATCCGAAATCCAGAAGCTTCCTCGCCTCGTCGCCGCGCTCCTTATCATTCCTGGCGCCGCTGAGCACGACGATGAGCCGCAAATTGTCCTGCAGCGCCGACCCAACGAGGCTATAGCCGGAATCGGGCGTCTCGCCGGTTTTCAGACCGTCAGCGCCGATGCCCATGCTCAGCAGCGGATTGCGGTTTTCTTGGCGAATATTGTTCCAGGTGAAATCACGGGCGGCGAAATAGGGATAGAACTCGGGATAAGTCTGCATGATATAGCGTGCAAGCTCCGCCATGTCGCGCGCGGTGACATGCATGTTGGGATCAGGCAGACCGGTCGAATTGGTGAAGACCGAATTCTCGAGCCCGATCTCCTTGCCGCGCTTGGTCAGCATGGCGCCGAAACTGCCTTCATTGCCGGCAAGCGCCTCGGCGATGGCGATACAGGCGTCGTTTGCGGAATCGACAACGATGCCTTGAATCAGGTCGGACAGTTTGATGCGGCTGTGGATCGCGGCAAACATGGTCGAGCCGTGCGACGGCGCGCCGCCCTTGCGCCAGGCGTTCTCACTTATGATGTATTCGTCGTCGAGTTTGATGTGGCCCTGCTTGATCTCATTGAACACGTATTCGAGCACCATGAGCTTGGCGAGGCTTGCCGGCGCGAACGGCTGATCGCTGTTCTTCTCGAACAAGAAACTATTGCTGTCGGGGTCGAGAAGTGCCGCCGATGTGCCGGCGGTCTGAAACCCTTCACTCTTGGTCGTCACCGGCGCAGCCTGCGCCGACGGCAGCGTCGCAATTAAAGCGGCGCAAACGGTGAGTGCGGCGGCTAACGCGCCGATCGCGGCCGTGGGCGATGCCCTACCCCAAAATAAGCTTCGACGCGCCTTCGTCACCCTTGCCTCCGCCTCAAGATTACGCACCGCGCTATTTTTGCAAAACTTAGCCGCAGAACATAGAGCGGCGAAGTGCCTATCCCTCTCGGCGTGAAAATGCCGCGCCAAACCCCATGCCAATCCAACCTCAATTGGATCAGTAGAGCCCGCGGCCCTTGAGAATCTGTACCGTATCGTCGGTAGTCGGTGACGCGTCAGCATCAGACAAGGAACGACCGATCGAGCCGGTGCTGGCGACGCGGGCGTGAGACGGCACGGTCATTGCCAACGGTACGATTCGCGTCGCGGCGGCAAGCTTGACCGCACCAGGCAAAGGTGCCGGCTCGTCTTGGCGCAACGTCGCCTCGAGGAGACGGTCGTCCGAACCGTCGAGCTGCGCCGGCCCGACATATTCGACGCGCACCATGGTGGTGCCGCGATCGATGAAGCCCAGAAGCTGGGCCGCGTGCTTGGAGACGTCGAGGATGCGGTTGGCGGCATAGGGGCCGCGGTCATTGACGCGCACGATCAGCGAGCGGCCGTTGCGCAGATTGGTCACCCGCGCATAGCTCGGCAGCGGCATGGTCGGATGCGCGGCGGAGATGGCGTTGAGGTCGAAAATTTCGCCGTTTGCGGTGGCGCGGTCATGGAAATCGTCGCCGTACCAGGACGCAAGTCCCTCGGCGCGGTAGTGCGGATCGAGCTCGGGAACATAGAGCCTGCCGGCGACCATATAAGGCGAACCGACGCGATAGACGCCACCGCCTTTGGGCACCGGATCGCCGGGATCGACCAGGCGCGCGCTCGCAGCGACGCCGTAACGAGGATCGATTTTGCTGTTATCGGCGCAATTTGCGAGGAAAAGGCAGAGCGCGGCGCTAGCCGCAACCGGGACCAGCCGCCTGCGCACGCCGATGGACGCAATGTACCCGACAGCCGCGCGTACCCGACGCCGCATAGTCCCCCATCCCACCCCGAAAGGTATCGGATTCCAGCGTGGTAAGATTGTGGCCAAAATGGGCGCATGCGAACCGATAGTGAATAGCCCATTGCTATCTATTGTCGGGCCTCGGTTCGCCTTGGCGCGGCATACCGTCCGCGCCGGCGATTTGGACAGCTGTGACCATTTTTTCAAATTTTCCGGGTAGCTTTACGCCGCGGCTCGATCTAATCCAAAGCCGCGCTGGAAGGGTGGCCGAGTGGTTTAAGGCACCGGTCTTGAAATTCGCTTGTGACCATCCCACTCTGCCCCCCTACGAATTCCCCGCATGCTAACAGGCTACCGATCAACAATCCCAGGATTAGCAAAGGCGTCGCAGCGCTTAAGTGACGTAAGTCACAGTGGTGGCGGTCGCTTTGCGCTATCGTTAGGCAGTAAATCGTAACGAACTATGGTTGTTATCCTGACGGTCCGAAAGAACAAACAATCATGAACGCGGACCGCCCGAGCTTGACAGTGCCAAGCTGGTAGTAGAGCGGAGGCGAACATGGCAGCACA
>JBAUCK010000012.1:0-9385 GCA_049677525.1 Xanthobacteraceae bacterium | reverse complement strand
TACCAGAACCGCTGGGGCATCGAAGGCTTCTTCGCCAAGCTCAAGCAATGGCGGCGCATCGCTACGCGCTACGACAAACTCGCCGCAAGCTTCCTCGGCTTCGTCAAACTCGCCAGCATCATGCTCTGGCTCAAATGATTAAATCGTCACTACAGCCTAGCGTTTTACGAGAACTGCACCTTTTCCACAGCCCCAGCGCGGCACGTGGACATCCGTGCCGGGAATTATCTTGAAATTGATCTCGGAGTTGATCTTGGAGTCTTGGCCGCTCGACTACGCGCGGTTGGGAGTGCCGCCGCCAGCGGCGGCCTGCGGACGGGCCTGGACATTGGTGGACGTGTCGAAAATGTCCAACAGTTTGACCCGGTCATACTCGGCCCAGACGTTGCCAAGCCAGTGCCGCACATAGCCGCGCAGCACGAACGAGTAATTGGCCGCTTCGCCCTTCTGGTTCTTATTGGCGACGAAGGTGAGGAACGGCACGGATGCCAATTCCACCTGTTCGTAGGCCATTTCATTGAGCTTCGGGATGGTGATGGCGACGGCATCCTTCAGTTTCTTGAAATAGGAGGCATGGGTCGCCTGGTCCCACTCGAAGAAGCTCGTATTGTTGATGAAGTTCTTGACCAGGAAATACTTGGCGTCGGTGACGAACGGCGCGGTTTCCTCGATCTCGTTCAGGGAGGCGATCGAGGAGCCCAGGATGTGGAAGACGACGAAGGTGATCTGGCCCTTCTTCACCGCGTCGAGGAAACCGATATCGCGCAGCGAGCGCAGCGTCGGCGACAACAGCCCGGCGCGTACGTCGACGACGGTCACGGTCGAATCGGTGGTCGACAGGGTGTCGATGATTCGCATCTGGTCGGACACCGAAGTGGCATCGACGATGTCGGCCACGTCGCCGTGAAAGCGCTTCAAGGTGCCGCGCGGCGATTCGGAATCGAAAGCGCGGGTCGGTACGTGATGTGCGGTAAAGTAATCAAGAAGGGTGCGGGCGACCGTGGTCTTGCCTACGCCGCCTTTGTCCGCCCCAACCAAAATCAATGCTGGCTTAGCCATATCGAACCCTCACTGACGATTTAACGTCATTGGACCGATTCCGACCGGCTTCGCAATCTCGCAAGAAGACTGGCGCCAAGTCGAGCAGGTCGCGTCCTCCATCCACTAATTTCGCTTCTACACATCCGGGGCATGCTTTGGAAGCCTGATCGGACGTTGCGGACCGCTGAACGCGGTTCGGAAGCCCGTTTGTAACTTATTATGGTTAACTGCTCCGCCGCCAGCTCAATTGTTGCGGTGCGGTCCCCAAGGACCGAGCGGGCCAAGCGGGTCAACGGGGCCGACCGGGCTTGTTGGCCCGGATTGACGAGAGCCCGGCGCGGCGCCCGATTCGGCAGTCTGCGACCACGGGCCCGCGGAAGGAATATCTTCGGTTGTACCGGAAGGGGACAATTCCGGAATCGATGGCTTGCCGACAGTGCCGCCGGTCTCGGCCGGGCCCCATGGGCCGTCTTGCTGAGCGTCCTGCTGGCCGATTCGCGGATCGGCCTCTTGTCCGGATGGTTCGTCGGCCGGCGGCAGCGCGATCAGACCGGGATCGTGGCCGCCGGCGAATTTGACCAGCGCCGCGACGCGGCTGTCGACGCTCGGATGGGTGTCGAACAGCTCGCCGAAGCCTTCGCGCGGATTGTCGATGCACATCTCCATCACCGACGACGTCGCACCCGGCAATTCGCCGCGGCCCTCGATCTTGCGCAGCGCCGAGATCATGGCATCGGGGTTCTTGGTGAGCTCGACCGAGCCTGCATCGGCGAGGAATTCGCGCGAACGCGACAAAGCCAGGCGGATGATGAAGGACAGGAGATAGGCGACGACCAGAAGGCCGATGGCGATCAGGATCGCGGCACCCGCGCCGCCGCCGCGCCGGCCCTCGTCGCGCGAAGAGCGGAAGCTGATGCCGTTATAGAACCACAGCCGAAAGACCAGCTCGACAAAAAACGACACGACGCCGGCAATAATGACGGCGATGACCATCATGCGGACGTCGCCGTTGCGGATATGCGTCAGCTCGTGGCCGAGCATCGCCTTGATCTCAGTGTCGTTGAGCCGGCTCAACAGGCCGGTCGTCACCGTGATGGAATATTGCTTGTCGTTCATGCCGGTGGCGAAGGCATTGAGCGCGCCGGAATCGATGATCTTAAGCTTCGGCGTGGTGATGCCGCGCGAGATGCAGAGATTTTCCAGGATTGTATAGAGCCGCGGCTCGTCGCTGCGCGTCACCTCGCGGCCACCGGTGATGGCGTCGATCATGTTCTGGTGAAAATAATAGGCGATGACGATCCAGATCAGCGTGCCGATGGTCGCAAACGGCGCCGCTTTGAGAAGGTCGATCCAGGCGATCTGCATCAAGGTGGGTAGGTCGGCATTGAACGACAGCCCGACCGCCACCAGCGCGCCGGCATAGACCAGTACATAGACCAGAAAGAACAGCCCGATCAGCAGCGCGATCGAGCGCCGCCGGTTCGACTGGATATGCGTATAGAGACCGTAGGCGGCCATCGCGCGATCAGCCCATCGAACAATCCTAGAACTTCACCGCCGGTGCTTCGCTGACTGTCGCCCGCTGATCGCCGAGGTCGAAGAAGTCCTTCGGCGCGAAACCGAACGAAGCGGCAAACAAATTGGCGGGGAAACGCTGGATGCCGGAATTGTATTCCTGCACCGCATTGTTGAAGAAGCGCCGGGCGGCGGCGATCTTGTTCTCGAGATCGGTCAGCTGCGCCTGCAATTGCTGGAAATTGGCGCTGGCTTTGAGGTCCGGATAGGATTCCGAGAGTGCGAAAAGTTGCCGCAGCGCGCCCGACAGCATGTTCTCGGCCGCGGCCTGCTGCGCCGGCCCTTGCGCGGTCATCGCCGCATTGCGCGCCTTGACCACCTCGTCGAGCGTGCCGCGCTCGTGCGCGGCGTAGCCCTTTACCGTCTCGACCAAATTGGGAACGAGGTCGTGCCGCTGCTTGAGCTGCACATCGATGTCGGCGAAGGCCTGGTTGACCCTTTGCCGCATGGACACCAAGCCGTTGTAGACGGAGATCGCCCACACGGCCGCAACGACGATCACGGCAAGAACGATCAAGGTCGAAGACATTTGCTGGCTCCTATAGCGCTGGCCCGCGGACGGCCCTCAAGATAGCGGTAATATATGACGGCCGCGACCGGCCGCAGGTTAAAACGGACAAGGTCAATCTCCGTCGCACTAGATAGGAACGTTAGCGGGCCGCGTTAAGGTTAGTGGTCGATTGACATCGCACCGCCCGGCACCCCCGGTTAGGACTGACCCGTAACAACCAGGTGCGCCAATGTCCGAGCAAGATCTAGGAGCCCGGCCGTCTCCCCGTCCCGACGAAGCCATTGTCATCGAGCCGCGGATCTGGAATCGGTCAGACGCGCGCTGGTGCACGACAGTGCCTCAGGCGCGCTGGCGCAGTTCGAGCGTGATCAGCTTGCGCGCGACATCGCCGATATCGAAAGCGCGACTGCGGCGCTGCAGCGGGCGGAACCGGCGCTTGAATCCTGGAGCAAGCCGCAGATGCCGGCCGCGACCAAGACGCGGCCGTTGTGGTTGCTGATGGGTCTGTTGTGGCTGTCGACAGCGATCGCGACGGCCAGCGCGGCCTACGCCATCGTCACGCTGGCCGGTTAATCTTCGTTATTGCATGTCGCGAGGGGCCAACAACGGCCACCGCCGCTACCGATGCCGACCGGCCAGAAATGCTACGATCGCCAAAGCTTGAATCACTGCCGCAGCGCTGAACAAGTAGGGAGCCGCTCAGCAACCGAGCATCGAGAGAGGTCAACGCACGCTTCGTCTTTGCTCGATGCCACCAGAACCGCAGCGCCGACGTGCAAGCAGGCAAAATGATCGGAAAGCCACGCGCCGACAGTTCATGCGCGCCAAGAGTTCATCGCAACGCACACTGGAGGAAGCCGGCACCGGGTGTTACGGAGACGGCCGAAGCATTGGACTCGGAGCTGAATTAGTATCCGAGCCAATTGAGGGACCGGGGTTGCTTCGCAGAGCTTGTCGTCGGGCTGGCCACTCCGGGTCGGAGCCATGGCTCGCAATGACGATTGAGCTCAATGATCGTTGCGGTAGGCCTTGGGCGACAGCGCCGTGCGCACGATGATCTTCAGATCGAGCCACGGCGACCAATTGTCGATATAGAACAAGTCGTGTTCCACGCGTTTCGCGAGCTTCTCTTCGTTGTCGATTTCGCCGCGGAAGCCATTGATCTGCGCCCAGCCGGTAATGCCCGGCTTGACGTTGTGGCGGCGCGCGTAGAGCGAGATGCGGCGCTCGAATTCGTGGTCGTGCGACAGCGCGTGCGGGCGCGGCCCGACGAGCGACATGTCGCCGGCAAGCACGTTGAAGAGCTGCGGGATCTCGTCGATGTTCCAGCGCCGCAGCCAGCGGCCGATGCGCGTCAGCCGCGGATCGTCGCGGGTCGCTTGCGTCACCACGGCTCCGTCGTCGAGCGCGCGCATGGTGCGGAATTTGATGATGCGGAACGGCTGCTGATTGAAGCCATAGCGGCGCTGCACGAAGAAGACCGGTCCCGGACTGTCGAGCTTGATGAGAATGGCGGCCAGGATGAAGAGCGGCGTCAGCGCCAGCAGGCCGAGCGCCGAGCAGACCAGATCGAACAGCCGCTTCTGCACCACTTCGACGCGTGTCAGCGGCAGCCGCGTCAGTTACAGGCTCGCCGGTGGGCCGACCTTGGCCAGTTCCATTTCGTCGAACTTGTACAGGATCTGTTCGGGGCCGAGGTGGATTTCCACCGGCAGCGCCAGGAAGGTTTCGGCGCAGCGCTGGATGATCTCTGTGGCCGACCACGGCAGCAACAGGTAGATCGCGTCGGGCTCGAGCGCACGAACGCTCGCCACCGCGTCGGCGAGGTCGCGGTCGAGCGCGGTGCGCCGGGTTTCGGCGGACGCGGTCAAGGCCACCGGGGTCAGAAAGCGGCAGCCGACGATATTGAGGCCAAGCGTCCACGGCTCGTAATGCTGCACGAAGGCGCCGATATGGGCGCCGGTCCCGATCAGGCAGATGCGCTGCGCCGATATCAGGCCGGCGGCCTGGGCCATCGCCGTGATGCGCACGATCGCAAAGCGCAGCACGATCAGGGCGGCGAGCGTCACAAGATAAAACACCACGATCCAGCCGCGCGAATAATTGACCGTCGTCTGCGCCATGAAGCCGAGCATGAGCAGGCAGATCAGCGTCACATTCCACAATTGGATGGTGCGGCGGGCGAGCGGCTTGAAGGAAAAGAAGTTCGGCAGCCGGTATTCGCCGCGGAACAGGTTGGATACCGCGAAGATGCTCGCCGCCAGCAGGCCAAGTTGGCCATAGGAGGACATGTCGCCGACGTCGCCGTAGACAGTGAGATAGTAGACGATGCCGGTGATGAAGGCCGTCGCGACGATGACGGCGACGTCGATCAGGAAGATGGCGATGGAAAACGTCCCGCGCGACAGCTGGGCCCAGGCGCGCAGGAGCCGGCTGGTCGGCGCCGGCGATGCGAGCGTGAAGCTGGGTTGTACGTTCATTAACGCGGCCGCTTCGCTGTTGTCTCAAGGCGATGCCCGCCGCACCGATTTGGCACAGCGCAGCACTCCAAGCGGCTACATCGCCAGAAGCATGCCAATGACGCAGAGCTGGACGCGGGTGGCGCGGGGTCACAACAACATTGCGCCGCCGCCGGCCGTGTTAAGATTAATCGGCGTGTGGCCCTGAAGCGGCCGCGACAGGCTGAGGGGACGCCATGCAGGGTAAGATTGCGCTCGAAGAGCATTTCGCCATTCCGGAAACATTGCTGGATTCACGCGGCTATTTCCCGGACCGGGTCTGGGAGGAGGTGAAGGCGCGCGTCATGGACATCCAGGACCGGCGGCTGCGCGAAATGGACGCGCAAGGCATCGCGATGATGCTGTTATCGCTGAACGCGCCGGCGGCCCAGGCCATTTTCGACACCGCGCGCGCCAGCGAGATCGCGCGGAAATCCAATGACTATCTTGCCGAACAGGTCGCCAAGCGCCCGGACAGGTTTCAGGGCCTGGCGGCGCTTGCCATGCAGGACCCGGACGGCGCCGCGCGCGAGCTCGAGCGTTGCGTCAAAGAGCTCAGTTTTCGCGGCGCGCTGGTCAACGGCTTCTCGCAGGTCGGCGACGCGGAGACCTCGGCCTACTACGACCTGCCGCAATACCGGCCGTTCTGGGCAACGGCCGAACGTCTCGACGTGCCATTCTATCTGCATCCGCGCAACCCACTGCCGCGCGATGCCAAAATCTATGACGGCCATCCCTGGCTGATGGGGCCGGTCTGGGCCTTCGGCCAGGAGACCGCGGTGCATGCACTGCGCTTGATGGGTTCAGGCCTGTTCGACGCGCATCCGCGCCTGCAAATCATTCTCGGCCACATGGGCGAGAACCTGCCGTTCGCGCTGTGGCGTGTCGACAATGCCAATGCCTGGATCCCGAACCGGCACAATTATCCGGCCAAGAAGCGCATGCGCGAATATTTCAGCGCCAATTTCTATGTCACGACTTCGGGCAACTTCCACACGCCGGCGCTGCTCAACGCGATCTCCGAAATCGGCAGCGATCGCGTCATGTTCTCGACCGATTGGCCGTTCGAGAATATCGATCACGCCGCGCTCTGGTTCGATGCTTGTCCGATCAGCGAGAACGACCGGATCAAGATCGGCCGCACCAACGCGCGGCGGCTGTTCAAGCTCGGCAACGATTAGGGCATGATCCCGAAAAGTGGGAACGGGTTTTCGGAAAAGATCATGCGCAAATGAGAAATTCGGGGAGCGGCTTCATTCCGGTTTTATGTCGGCGGCGCGGATGACCTGGCCCCATTTCTCAGTGTCCGCGGCGAGAAAGCTTGCGAATTCGGCCGGCGTCGTCGGCATCGGCACCGCGCCGAGCTCGTTGAGCCGCGTCTTCATGTCGGCTTCCGCAAGCGCGCTGTTCATCGCGGTGTTCAGGCTCGCGACGATGTCGGCGGGCGTAGTCTTCGGCGCACCGATGCCGTACCAGCCGCTCGCCTCATAGCCCGGGACGAATTCGGCGACGGCGGGGATATCCGGCAGCGACGGCTGACGCGTTACCGAGGTAACGGCAAGCGCGCGCAATTTGCCGCTGCGGACATATTCGAACGATTGCGAGATTGGGCTGAACACGACCTGGATCTGTCCGGCAAACAGATCGGGCAGGAAACTCGTGCGATAAGGGACGTGGACCATGTCGATGCCGGCCATGATCTTGAACAATTCGCCGCACAGATGACTCAGGCTGCCATTGCCGGCCGACGCCATATTGATCTTGCCCGGATTGGCTTTGGCAAAGCGATGAATTCGGCGACTGTCGTTGCCGGGAATGCCGGAGTGACAACCAGCACATAAGGCGCGCGTGCCACGCCAGCGACCGGCGCGATGTCGCGCAGGAAATTGAAGTTCAAATGACCGTAGAGGGTGGCATTGATGGCGGCCGATGTGCTGGCGGCAAGGAGCGTATAGCCGTCGGGCGCGGCATTGACGACGAATTCGACGCCGATATTGCCGCCGGCGCCCGGCCGGTTCTCGACGATGAAGGATTGGCGGAGCCGCTCCGACAGCTTTTGTCCGGCAAGCCGCGCGACAATGTCGGAGGCGTTGCTGGCGGGAAAGCCAACGACCATGCGCACCGGCCGCGTCGGATAGGTGTCCGCTCGCGCTATTGTTGCAACGGACCACAGCGCGCTCGCACCGGCTGCGAGTTGCACAAATCGGCGACGGGAAAATCTTACGGGCATGTTGCGGCGTATCCTTATTCTTGCCGATACCTATCCGAAATTCTTCGCGCCGAACAGCAGCCGCGATGCCTGACGGATGCATTCGAGTTGCATTCCTACTTTGCCGCTGATGTTGTGGCGCGAAGAGATTCCTTTTCGCCAAAGCCCTCCCGGGAGAATTCTGACCATGCCAGCGCCTGCCGCGCCGCCGACACACATCATGGTGACGCGCGGCGACGCGCGGCTCCAAGTGCTGGCGCAAGGCGAAGGTCGCCCTATCGTGCTGCTGCCGTCGCTCGGTCGCGGGGCGCGTGATTTCGACGCTACCGTCGCAAGCTTGGCCGGAGCAGGCTATCGCGTGCTGCGGCCGCAGCCGCGCGGCATCGGCGAGAGCAGGGGGCCGTGGGACGGGATCAAGCTCGAAGATATCGCGGCCGACATTGCCGCCGTCATCGCGACGAACAATGGTGGCCCGGCTTTCGTGGTCGGGCACGCTTTCGGCAATCGCGTGGCACGGACGCTCGCGACCTTGCAGCCGGAGTTCGTCAAGGCAGTCGGTCTGGTCGCCGCCAATGTCGGACATCATCCAAGCCCGCCGGACGTGCGCGCCGCGATCCGCCTCAGCGCCGATGTAAACGCACCGGACGAGGCGCGCATCAAGGCGATGCAGTTCGTGTTCTTCGCACCGGGCAATGACGCGAGCGTCTGGCTCGAAGGCTGGCATCCGGAAGTGCTGGCCGCGCAGCGCATCGCCGGCGATCTCACCCCGCGCAGCCTGGACTACGCGGCGGGCCGCGCGCCGGTGCTCTATATCCAGCCGAGCCACGATCCGCTCGCCCATGTCGCCGACGCCGAGGATTACAAAAAAGCGCTCGGCGACCGCGTCACCGTCGTGGTCATTCCGAACGCGGCGCATGCCGTGATTGTCGAACAGCCGAAGGCCGTGAGCGACGCTCTGATCGCTTATGCGCGCAAGCTGTGGCCCGCGCGTTAGATCGCTTCGCGCAGCTTCACCGCGCCTTCCAGGTCAACCGACACCAGTTGCGACACGCCGCGCTCGGCCATGGTGACGCCGTAGAGCCGTTTCATGCGCGCCATCGTGATCGGATTATGCGTGATGATGATGAAACGCGTTTCGGTCGACCGCGCCATCTCGTCGAGCAGATCGCAGAAGCGTTCGACATTGTAGTCGTCGAGCGGCGCGTCAACCTCGTCGAGCACGCAGATTGGCGCCGGATTGGTGAGGAACACGGCGAAGATCAGAGCAAGCGCGGTGAGCGCCTGTTCGCCGCCGGAGAGCAGTGACAAGGTCGCCGGCTTCTTACCCGGCGGCTTCGCCATGATTTCGAGGCCGGCCTCCAGCGGGTCATCGTGCTCGATGAGCTGCAACTCGGCGGTGCCGCCGCCGAACAGCTCGGTGAACAGCTTCTCGAAGTTCTCGTTCACGGTCTGGAACGAGGAGAGCAGCCGGTCGCGCGCCTCGTGGTTGAGGCTGTGGATGCCCTGGCGCAGCCGCCGGATCGCTTCGATGAGGTCGTCGCGCTCGGCGGT
>JBAUCK010000011.1:0-11763 GCA_049677525.1 Xanthobacteraceae bacterium | reverse complement strand
CCAAGAAGGTGATGATCGAGAAAGAGAACACCACAATTGTCAGCGGCGCCGGTAAGAAGTCCGACATCGAGGCACGCATTGGCCAGATCAAGGCGCAGATAGAAGAAACTACCTCGGACTACGACAGTGAGAAGCTGCAGGAGCGTCTCGCCAAGCTTGCCGGCGGCGTCGCAGTGATCCGCGTCGGCAGCGCGACCGAGGTCGAGGTCAAGGAGCGCAAGGACCGCGTGGATGATGCTATGCACGCGACCCGTGCAGCAGTCGAGGAAGGCATACTTCCCGGCGGCGGCGTTGCTCTCCTGCGTGCTGGTGAGATACTCAAGAAAGTGCGCCCGCACAACGAAGACCAGAAGACCGGCGTTGAGATCGTCCGTAAGGCCCTTTCGGCTCCGGCGCGCCAGATCGCGGCCAACGCCGGGGAGGACGGTTCCGTGATCGTCGGCAAGATCCTTGAAAAGGATCAATATGCCTACGGTTTCGACGCGCAGAATGGCGAATATGTGAACCTTGTTTCCAAGGGCATCATTGACCCGACCAAGGTTGTTCGCGCGGCCCTCCAGAACGCAGCTTCGATTGCTGGGCTACTCATCACCACGGAAGCCATGATCGCCGAAAGGCCCAAGAGAGATAGCGCGGGTTCCGCTATGCCCGGTGGCGGCATGGGCGGCATGGGCGGTATGGACTTTTAAACTCACCCAACCGCAAAAAACGGAGGCCCGGAGTTTGTTCCGGGCCTTCGTCGTGCCGTCGAATTCTAACGTCGGCAAAAACCAAACACGAAAGCCTCGCGGGTGCATGCAAATGACTGATAAAAATGAGCTCAGTTGGGAAGCCCAAGAAGTGTTTCAGAAATTCAAGTCGTTCAACCGATTGCCCGGCACCGGTATTCCCCTAATTCAGTTGAATATGAGAGTTGGCAGCGCCAAGACTGTTAAGAAGGGACTTGCGGATTTAAAATCTGCTGGTTTCGTCGCTGACACCGCTTCGGGTGATCCGACTCTCACGGATAAAGCCTACAAGACCTTAAAGTGACCTTTGATGTTCAAGATTTCCAAGCGGCGCAGAAGTAGGAATTGAACGATGACGCTCAGTTTTCCAAATCAAAGCCGTTCGTTTGATGCAACGCGCCGCGCTGTGCGATTTTGGGGGCATGAAAGCGCGATAGAGTCGTCGTTCTTCGTGACAGATGATGCCCTAAAACGAATTTCGCCCGACATGCGGCTCGATGGCGACGGATTTCTCCGCGCCTTCGACCTGAATCGCGCGTTGATTTATGCAATTGCCGCAAAGGTCTATGGGCGCGGTCGCAAAGGCTCTTACGAGTTGCTTGCCGCCGATTTTTGACCCCCGATCCGATCCGCAGCTGTCATTTCCTCTCGATCAACTGATGTCAGCCTGTGGCCGTACAGGTAATGCCGTCATGCACGCGACGTATTTGTCGCCCGCGAATTTTTTTTACCGTCGGTGCATTTTTTGAGTGCCGCCATGCGATGGGCACTGATGGTATTCGCCGAACCGGGCGGCGGCGGGAGAGTGTCTCGGGCCGGCGGGCTTTGATGACAACAGTGCGCCCGTCCGAATCCATAACCCAATCGACGGCGACCGGTTCCTGCGCGCCGAAATGAAAGAGGCTGCCAAAAAAAGCCCCCTGCGGCAAGGAGCCGGGGCCTTTGTCGTGTCGCAAGACGACAATTGAATGACAAATGTTGCCGGCGAGTGCGCCATATAAAATTTCTGGAAATGTTGGATGGTAACGTCACTTGCGCGTGAGGTCGCAGCTTCGTGAGTGGCCGGAGAGAACGAACTAAGAGAGCCTCCCCCCGGGCGCATCGGGAGAAAATATCATGCCTGATTACAGTCCAGAACTCATCCACACAATGCGTTCCGCACTGGATTCGGTGATGACCCAGGTTCCTGTGAACCATGCGACGCCGGGATTAAAGGCGCACCTGGCCGAAGTCATTTTGCTGGCTGCCGCGCAGGGCCTAACAAGCCACGATTGCCTGGTAGCCGCAGCGGCAGACCAGATTCAAACGATTATCTCGATGCTCATTCCCTAAATGGCTGAACAGGGAATTTCAAAACGTACAGCAGGGAAATCGCGCCCACGATCAGGGATAGAGCCGTGCGGTCGCGTGTCCGCTTATGAGGTAAGAGCGCACGCTGCAGATTAGTGTCTCCGCAACAGCTAATGACCCATTGCGGACCCGCCTCCTCACGGACGAGGCTGAGGAGTATACTCGATGTCATCCGCAAAGCCGCTGCCGCTGTAGAAAAAGCCTAGTGGCAGGTCCGCTCGTTCAATCAGCGCTGGAGGGCGGCAGTCTCCGCCGGGAAATATCGGCGTTCGACCCGCATTGGCTTCGCAAGCGCAATCGGATTCAACTCAGCCGAAAGGATCTCTCTCTGGCTGCTCGGAAGCGGCAAAGTACCCCCTCGCGTCCATCTTTTGGTCAGCCTATCGCACTGCGGGACGCGTGGGAACGTGCCAGATTGAAGGCCGCCTCGCATGCCAATGCCGACCAACATCACCGAGACGTCGTAGCGATAAAATGTATGTTCGAAGACAATGTGTGCAGAGAAACTCCGGTGAACTAGACTCCACCGGCGGGCTCTATTCGGATTACATTTACCTGAGCTGCATCCACTCCCTGCAACCCAGCGACTAGGCTTACGCCAACGGCGTCATGATCCCGGTCAATGCGCCCGGCGTGAAGCTCTATCCGCGCCGTCCTTTCGCCAAGGCCGGCGGCGATTCCTTCGATTATCCGCTTTCCACCCGGTTCGACGAGACCGACTGCTTCGTCGTTCTTGAAAACGTGTTCGTGCCCTGGGAACACGTCTTCATCTACCGCAACACCGAAGTATGCCGCGACCAATGGTGGAAGACGCCGTCGCACCTCTACGGCAACCACCAGGCGCAAACGCGCTACGCGACCAAGCTTCGCTTCATGATCGGCCTTGCCAAGCGCATGAACGAGATGACCGGCAACGACGGCAACGCCGCCGTGCAGACGCAGATGGGCGAGCTGGCGTCGCTGGTTTCGATCGTCGAGAACATGCTGCTATCCGATGAAGCGACCTCGACCATCGACGCCAATGGCGTGCTCTGGCCGTCACGAACCGGGCTCTATTCGGTGATGGCGCTGCAATCGGAGCTGAATTCGCGGATGCTCGAGATCATTCGCGAATTGACCGGCGCCGCGATGATCACGCTGCCGTCGTCACACAAGGACTTCGAAAATCCCGACATGAAGACCGATATCGACCGTTTCATGCGGTCATCGAGCAGCGACGCGGAGAGCCGTGTCGCCGTCATGCGCATGGCCTGGGATTTCATCGGCTCGGAATTCGGCAGCCGGCACCAGCAATACGAGAAGTTCTATGGCGGCGCCTCGTTCGTGGTGAAGCAGAAGGTCTATCGCGCCTTCGATTTCAAGGGCGCCACCAGACTTGGTGGATGCCGCGCTCGCTCTGCCCGCAGTCGAACATCACTGATACGCGCGTGACGCGAGACAAATTGCGGCATCAGACCTCGCGGGCTCCGGCTGTTCCGGGGCCTACATAGAACATCAAAGTCGAGAGCGCGGTCTCGCGCTCGTCCGCGGTCAATTGGCTGGTGAAGTAATTGACATGCGGCCTCACCTCAGCGTCGATGCGATGGCACAGCTCACGCCCCGTATTGGTGATCTGCAGGACGGTGACGCGCAGATCGGATGAATCGGATGCGCGCTTGAGAAGCTTGCGCTTGATGAGATCCTTGACCAGGTTCGACGCGAAGGGCGGCGCGATATCGAGCCGCTCGGCGAGCTCGTTGACGCGCAATTGCTGCGTCGCGCTGCCGTAGACCTGCAGCAGCGCCTGGTGTTCGAGCGAGCCGAGACCAAGCTCGCTTGCTTTGTCATCGACCATACGGACAACTTTTCGCAAGATGTAGCGCACGTGCGCAACCGCGACAAAATAAGCATGCTTGTTTGCACTGTTGCGGGCGCGCACCGCGGCCAGGGATTTCTTCTCCACCCTAGCATAATTCATCCCAGCGGGCATCGCATTCTCCGATTGTCACGGTCCGAGTGGGCCGACCGATAGCTGCGCTAAAATACCTATTTGACTTATCTATTATGATGAAATAACCGTGATTGCTAGTCGCGAGGCCCTTGCCGGTCGGGTGTTCGCGTTCCATCGCTCTCAGATATAAGGAGAGGGAAAAACATGTTCGGATTTCAGTTGCGGCCGGCCGCCTTCCATTCTCATTTGTTGATGCGCGCGACTTTCTCTGTCGCTTTCGCGGCGGTGTTATTTGCCGCTAGCCAGGCATCGCGAGCCCAGACGGCCTCCGCTCCCGCAACCGTGAATGTCACGATCCAGCCCGTCGCCACGGCGCTGCCGGTCGTCGTCGCCGACAAACAGGGAATGTTTACCAAGCACAGCATCGACGGCAAATGGAGCGTCTCGCACGTTCCGATTTCGGATTCGATCAGCGCGCTCGGCCGCCAGTTCGATGTAATGATGGGCACGCAGCCGGCTTTGATTGCCGCCGCGGGCCAGGGGATTCCGATCGTCGCGATCAGCGGCGGAGCGCTTGATACCAGTCAGGTGCCGAACACCAATGTCATCGCCAGAGCGGACAGCGGCATCAAGAGCTTCAAAGATCTCGCCGGAAAGACCGTCGGCACGCTGACCTTCACCGGAAATATCCACTTCTCCCTGCTCAACATCTTGCAGAAGCAAGGCGTCGACCTCAACAGCATCCAATGGGTGATCGGCACCAATCCGCAATTGCCGGATCTCCTCAAGGCCGGACGCGTCGAAGCCATCGAAGCGCTCGAGCCATTCGCCGGCGCTGCAATTGCCGCCGGCGGCGTGCCGCTCGGCGACCCGTTCCGCAGTATCAGCGATCGCGCCTATGTCGGATATTTCCTGTCGCAGCGCGATTGGGCGAACGCCAACAAAGACATTGTCCTCCGCTTCTCTCAGGCGCTGGCGGAGGCGGCGGCTTGGATCGAAGCCAACCCCGCCGAAGCCAAAGCCATTCTCAGCGACTACAGCGGCCTTAAAGGACCTGCGCTGGAAAAGACGCCGATCCCGAACTTCCACATTGCGACGACGCCTGCGGACGTAGCGTCGGAACTGCTGCCCGATCTCGAGACTTGGAATGGCATTCTGAGTCGGACCAGCGACATTAAGCCGGTGGCGACCAGCGAGCTTGTCCCCAACTGGGCAAAGTGACGCTCACGTAGCTTTCGCAAACATCGAGCGGGCGGTGAAAGATTCCGGAATAGCAACTGTTCCCGCTTCCGCGACGGCGGCCACCCGCGCGCCGGGTAACAAAGTCGCGAGCGAACTCACTTTCCGCTGTCGCGCGCTCGCCGTCGATGTCGGGCAGCCGCCGCGTCGTATCATCGAGGGGCTCGATCTCGAAGTTCTTCGCCGGCAATTCGTCTGCGTGCTCGGCGAATCGGGTGTCGGCAAGACGACGCTGCTGCGCGTCTTCGGCGGCTTGGTTCCGTCCGCACCCGGCTCGCTGCTGGAACTCAACGGCCGCCGCGTGGCGGGCCCACCTGACGGCGCCGTCTTCGTGTTCCAGAATTACAGCGCTTCGCTGTTGCCCTGGCGGTCCGCGCAGCGAAACGTCGAACTCGGCCTGGAAGCGGATATGCCGGCGGCTGAGCGGCAGGCGCGCGCCATGACTGCGCTCGATCTGGTCGGCCTGCGCGACCGCGCCGACGACCATCCCTGGCAATTGTCGGGCGGCATGCAGCAGCGTGTCCAGATCGCACGCGCGCTCGCGATCGAGCCGAAGCTTCTCCTGATGGACGAGCCGTTTGGCGCGCTCGACGCGATGACGCGGGAGAATCTGCAAACCGAATTGCGCAGGATCCAAAGGCAGCTTGGCGCGACGGTAATCTTCATTACCCATGACGTCGACGAGGCAGTGTTTCTGGCCGATCGCCTGATCGTTCTGAAAGGAAAGCCGGCGTCGATCGGATTGGATGTGATGACCGAACTGCCGGCAGAGCGCGATCAAGTCACGACCAAGGAGCTGCCGCGCTTTCTGGAGCTGCGGCACCTCATCTACCAGGCTGTCCGCCGCGAGGGCCGCTGACATTATGAACGACGCGATAAACAAGGCACTGCAATGAACGACGCGATAAACAAGGCACTGCAGCGTCTCAACTTGCCCGGTCTCGCCGTGATGGCGCTCTGCGCCGGGCTATGGGAGCTTTATTGCCGCACACTGGGCGCGAGCTTTGGTAGCATCGCTTCGACCACTGCAACCGTTGTGGCGGCCAAGGATCTGCTGATCGACGGGCCGCTGGCCGAACAATTGTGGCACACGGCGTCGGTCGCGATCCTGGGATGGATCATTGCCAGCGCGCTCGGCTTCGTCATCGGCTTGGTACTGGGGCTCTCGCGCACGGCCTGGACCTATTCGATGGCAAGCATCGAAGTCCTGCGCTCCATCCCGTCCATCTCATTCGTATCGATCGCCGTGCTGTTCTTCGGCTTCTCGGCCGAGACGGAAATGGTGATCGTCGTTTATGTCAGCCTGTGGCCAATGCTGCTTGGGACGCTGGGCGGCATCCGCGCCGCACCAGCCGGACTGCTGGAAGTGGCGCGCATCTTCCATTTATCCGGTGCCGCAACCTTCTCTAAGATCATCCTGCCTGCGGCTTTGCCGGTGATCCTCGTCGGGTTGCGGCTATCTTTGACGCTCTCTATCGCACTCGCTGTCGTCGCCGAGATGATCGGCAATCCGGAAGGACTAGGTTTCGGCATTGTGTCTTCGCAGCAGGCCATGCAGCCTGCCGCGGCGTTCGCCTATCTGCTGGTCATCGGAATCCTTGGCTGGGGCCTGAACGCCATTTTCGCCCTTGCGACGCGCCGTTTTGCTTTCGCGCATGAGCGGATGTCATGACGCTCTTGCCCAAACAACGGTCCGGCACGCAAAGCGGCGACGGCGCACCCATTCGTGGATTGCTGCCGTTGGCCCTGGGCCTGATCCTCTGGCAGATTTTCGGCGCAGCGAATTCTCCCTATTTTCCCCCGCCGTCGGAATGGGTCCGATCCCTCGCCGCACTTTCCAAAGCCGGACGGCTTTGGCCCGCGGTCGGAACGACATTGATGCACTTTGCGCTGGCGCTTCTGATCAGCGTCATCGTCGGCTCGGCATTGGGTATCATGCTTGGGCGCTCGCGGACGATGGATCGCCTCCTCGGCCCGAGCCTAGAATTTGCCCGCACCATGCCGGCGGGCGCGCTGGTGCCGGTTGCGGTCCTCATCATGGGATATACCGCTTCGATGACCTTGATCGTCGTCGTGGCGACCAGCTTCTGGCCGATTCTTCTCAACACCCGCGCCAGCGCGCGCAGGATCAGCCAGGATCGTATCGATACCGCGCGCGCGTTGCGGCTGTCGTGGTGGGCGACGCAATACAAGATATTGCTGCCGTCCGTGGTGCCGGGCATTCGGCTCGGCACTCAGATCGCGGCACCGATAACGCTGATCATCGTGCTGTTGGTCGAGATATTGACGCAGGTGTCCGGCGTCGGGCGCCAGATCGCGCTCGCGCAGAGCGTTTTCCGCAGCGCCACGGTCTACGGCCTTGTCGCGTTGACCGGCTGCTTCGGCCTCGCAGTCAATTGGTTCATCGGCGGGATCCGCCGGCTCACACGCAAATACGATCCCACATTCAGTGATGGCGCCGTGTCCAACTAGGATCATGCCGCCGGCAACACGTCTTGAGAGAGAAGAGTTTCGGAATGGCGTACAAAGACCTGCGGGGCTTCATTGCCGATGTCGAGCAATTCAATATGCTGCGCCATGTCCGCGGCGCGCAAACCCATTTGGAAATCGGCGGCATAACCGAGGTCGCTGCGGGTCTGCCCGATTGCCCAGCTTTGCTGTTCGACGACATTCCAGGCTTTCCGCATGGTTTTCGCATCTTCACCAATCCGGTCAATACGCCGCAACGCGCCGCTTTGGCGCTCGGCATGGATCCAAAGCTCGCACCGATCGACGCGCTGAAAGCATGGATGGAAAAGCGCAAAAGCCTGACGGCTCGCAAACCGGAATTCGTCAAAAACGCGGCCTTCCTCGAAAACAGCGATGAAGGCTCCGCGGTCGATCTCGGCAAATTTCCGATTCCAGTCTGGCACCGCAAGGACGGCGGTCCCTATATCGGCTCGGGGAGCATCGTGGTCATGCGCGATCCCGACAGCAACTGGGTCAACGCATCGATCTATCGCGTGCAGGTTCACGGTAAGAACCAGGTCACAGTGCAATTCGACCATCCGGGCCGCCACGGCGCGATCATCGCCAAGAAATATTGGGACAGAGGCGAACCCTGTCCGATCGCAGTCGTCAACGGCGAGGACCCTGCCCTTTTCATCGCTGGTTTTGAGTCCTTGCCCGCGGGCTTTTCCGAATTCGATTTCGCCGGCGCAATCAAAGACGAGCCGATCGAACTGTGCCCGGGTCCGAAGACGGGTCTGCCGATCCCCATTCACGCCGAGATCATCCTCGAAGGCGTGTTCTATCCGCCGACCGGCGAAACACTGATGGAGGGGCCGTTTGGCGAGTTCACCGGATATTACGCCTCCGAGCGGCGGCCGTTACCGACCATGGAGGTCCAAGCGATCCATTATCGCAACGATCCGATCCTGTTCGGCTCGCCGCCGCTCAAGCCGCCGCGGCATCATTGCGGCTTGCCGTTCCGCGCCGGCGGAATCTGGTCGAACCTCGACAACAGCGGCATCACCGATATCAGCGGCGTCTGGCAGCACGTGTCATCGCTGATGACCGTCGTCGCCTTGAAGCAGCGATATGACGGCCACGCCAAGCGCGCGGCCCTGGTCGCCGCCGGCAACGCCTATATGGGACGCCTCGTGGTCGTGGTGGATGACGACATCGATCCTTCCAATCTGAACGACGTCATGTGGGCGATCGCGACGCGGGCCGAGCCGTCCGAATCGGTCGACATCATCAGGAACGGCTGGAGTTCGAGCCTGGATCCGCGGATCCCGCCGGCCGACAAGGAGAAGGGAATAACGTCGCATTCCAAGCTCGTCATCAATGCTTGCCGCCCGTTTTCGTGGATCGATCAATTTCCCAAGACCACCGCGCTCGACAAGTCGGAGGCGCGCGAGATCGAACAGAAATGGCTGTCCGTAATCAGCGGTCAGTCTTGAGCCATACGCAAATCGTCACTTCAGGAAACACGTAATGTCGGCGGCGCGAAAATTTAAAATCCAAGAAGCAACCATCGCGGACATCCACGCCGCATACCAGAGCGGAGAGCTGACCGTACGCAATCTCGTTGAGATGTACCTCGAGCGCATCGAAGCCTATGACCAAAAAGGCCCGGGCATCAATTCGCTCATCTCCATCAATCCGCTCGCTGTTCAACAAGCGGAGGAACTCGACGCCGCGTTCAAAAAATCGAGCTTCGTTGGGCCGCTGCATGGCATTCCGGTCATCGTCAAAGATCAGATCAACGTCAAAGGCATGAAAACGACGTTGGGATCGGTTCTGTTTCGCGACTACCAGCCTGAACGTGAAGGGTTTGCCGTCACCAAGCTGCGAGCCGCCGGCGCCATTTTTCTCGGCAAGGCGACGCTCGGCGAACTCGGCGGCGGTGATACGCACGGCTCGTTGTTCGGATCAACGCGGAATGTCTATGACCTCGATCGGACGGCGGGAGGCTCCTCGGGCGGCTCGGGCGCAAGCGTGTCGGCGAATTTCGCCACGGTTGCGTTGGGCCAGGAAGGGTTTTCCTCGATCCGCCGGCCGGCTGCTTGGAACGGCGTGGTCGGCATGCGCCCGACCGTCGGCACCGTGAGCCGTGGCGGCGTCTACGGCGGGTGGCCCGCCATGAACGGCTCTGTGGGGCCGATGACGCGGACCGTCATGGACGCCGCAAAGCTGCTCGACTGTATGGCGGGCTACGATCCGCAGGATCCCGCCACCGCCTACGGCGTCGGTCACATTCCTGCAAGCTACTCAAAGAACCTGACCAAGGACGCGCTCAAAGGCAAACGCCTCGGCATCATCCGCGAACCGATGGGTTTCAAATCCGAACCCACCTCGGACGACTTCAAGAAAGTCGATGCCGTCTTCGACAAGGCCTTGGCCGAGCTCAAAGCCGCCGGGGCCGAAGTCATCGACCCGGTGGTCATACCCGGTCTCGTTGCGCTCCTGGCAACCCGCGCCAAGAATTCCAGGACCGACGACGCGATGTTCGAGCTGTTCTTTTCCGACGGCAAGGCGCCGTTCGCGACGCGAAAACAGGCCATGGCCTCACCGCTCTTCGCCAAAGTATTCCGCGGCAGTCAGGCACGCTGGGCGCCCGACGCGCCCGAAAAGCACTATGCCTATATGAAGGCGCGTGATGTGCTCATGACCAACATGCTCAAGGTCATGGCTGATCATAAGCTCGACGCCATTGTCCACAAGGCTGTCGAACATCAACCCACTCTCATTGAACATGGGATCAAGCCGCCGTTTGTCGATCAAAAAGGTGCACCGCATATCAATACGTTTCTGATGTTCGTTCCCTCGATTGTTGTGCCAGCCGGCTTCACGTCGGACAATCTGCCGGTGGGCATCACGTTCCTCGGTCGTCCTTTTGACGATGCGGTCATGATTGAATTGGCTTATGCCTACGAGCAGTCGACGAATCACAGACAACCCCCGACTTTCATACCCTAACCACCTAAGCGGCGGCTCATCGGCGCCGATGCCAAGCTCGCCCGGTCGCACCTATCATCCTTCTTGGCGCTCGACTATTTTCGCAGACGAATTCCACACTGCCGATACCGCAATACCAGTTATGAGATGAGTTTTAAAGCTGCCACAAATGATCAACGTAATTTACGCTTATCGCGACGGGCAATGCCACCGTTATACTTGCCCTTGGCGCCTTCGTCGCGCTGGCAATCTGCATCAGCGGCCACCGGCTGCTGACTCGTGCTTTCAGAAAGGTCACCAAAGCGAGACTGCGATTTGAGCAATACGAAAGAAGTTCAGTCTGGTTCGGCGTAATAACGGATCGGCATTATCTCGTCTCGCTGAAGGCCGTTTGGAAAGTCATCAACACCTCGAAACGAAACGTCGTGTTGAAAAGCTTTTATCTAAGCGGACTCGCCACTGAACATCATATGTTATTTGTCAGTGGTAGACCTCACGATGCCGACGTGGTGATACCGTCACGAAGCAGCGTCGATCTTGAAATCTTCTGTATGGTCCAAAAGACATTAACCCGGGGATCCGGCGTCTTTACCGCCGACATATGTCTAGTCGACGATCGCGGTGATGTGTGGACAATCAAGAAAGTGAAATTCAACTACCTCAAGCAAAGCAACGCTGCGGAGACACCGAGTAAATGCCGAATTGATCAGCGTCGAAGCCCGCTAGTTAAAAGTGCCTGGGCACCCCCGGCAAGAGACGGCGCGTGCAGCGCAGCAATTGGTACCGCTGCACTATTAACAGGCGTCCTGAAATTCAAGGAGCTAAAAATGAAACTTGCGTTTTTTGACGACTACAAATTGGGCGTGGTGGTCGGCGACCAGATAGTCGATGTCTCGTCCGTCGCCAGAGGCATCAAAGCGCTTGGCCCGCAGGACGTGATCCGCACCGTGATCGAGAAATGGAGCGCGTACAAAGGCAGGCCACGCTCCGGCAGACCCAAGCTCGCTGAGAATTATCGCGCGTGCAAACGACGTGCAGGCACGGCTCACTCAGGACACAAATCTCAGCGTGCAT
>JBAUCK010000010.1:0-4161 GCA_049677525.1 Xanthobacteraceae bacterium | reverse complement strand
GGGACCTGATCCGCGGAGGGCATTATGGCCAGCGGTCATGTGAACCGCATTCAAAGGCCGAACACATGGCTGCACCGACCAATGCTGCACTGGTGAAATAAACCTTGCCAACTAAGAGCCATTGTGGACACGGCTCGCCCTCATGGCCGTCGCGCTCCGGCCGAGTTGGTCTCCCGTCCTGGAAGGCAGCGCCCTCCGCCTGGGCGCGGAAAGCCCGGTACTGACGGGGCGACATCTGCCGCAGGACTGGCATGGCCAGGTCGAGGAGGGGCAGCAGCCGGTGCGTGTCGGGCAGGGCCCAGCCGGACGAACCCAAGAAGCGGCAAGGCAGGCAGCACAGCAAGCCAGTGACCAAGTGCGCGCGCGGGCACCTAAGGTCGGCGCGGGTGCGCCGGTCCATTGACTGGGCAGCTGATCGAACGGCCAATTCTGCGGCTTGGTGTGGCATGGCGCCGTGCTGCTTCATGATCGTCTTGAACAACCACTCCCCTGCTGCAAATAGACATCGACTGCTATGGTCAGCAGGATGGTTGGCGAGAGTCGTAGAGTGCCGTTACGACCCGAGGAGGCCGTGATGAAGTATTTATCGTTCGCGCTGGGATGTGTTGGCGTTGTTGCCGGGATGACCACGCCCGTCCGTGCCCAAAACTACCCTTGGTGTTTGCAGTCCGGTGCATTTTTGGGTTCAGTGCACTGCACCTATCCTAGCCTCGAGCAGTGCGTTTTTGACCGGCAAGGACTTGGCGGGTACTGCAGCCAAAATCCCGAATACGCTCCAGCGCAACCTGCCACGCGAGCTTGGGGTGGTGGCCGGGCGACACGAGGCTGAGGATGGGAAACCAGGAGAGAGTGGAAAGTCGCGTCGCCGGGGTGCGGGTGATTAAGTGGGACCAACACCATTTTGGCATTGTGGTCGACTGTACGGACGAAGCACACCGCCTACCCGGTCGGGACTAGGATCCAGGCGCTAGCTGAGGCTAGAGCCATCCGCGCTGGCAAACGGAAGTCCGCCTTGTTGTAAGATCAAATATCCTGAGTCGCCTCAACAGGGACTAAGCGCATCCAGGGAGAAAGGGTAACGCCAAAACTGTCTGGCGAGCATCATTCTCTACGATCAACATCAGTCCCGGATCGTCAAATCCGTTTTCAGATCGTAGCTCGTTGATCGCGCATTCCGCATAAGAAAGCGCTGCTGCAATGTTTGGCAAATTCGTACCGTGAGGATCGCCCTCAAATTCCCCGTCAGATATTTTGAAAAAATATCGAGGCACCGAAACGCCCTCAACGTCTACAAAAATATGGTCCTTGGTATTCCCCAGCGCATCGCCCGATATGCGGGCGGCAGGTTATGCCACTGCTGTCGTGAAGCCCATGCGACAAACTCTCTTTTCAACTTGGTGACGTTCAAAATTGGGTGAAAACGTAGCCCCCTACTCAGCAAAAGAAAAACGGCCCAAGCCTTGGACGAGGGCCGCCTACTTGCCCCGCCGAGTTGGCGCATTGGTCATCTGGGCAACGGATATGTAACCCGCCGCGACCATAAGGGCTTGTTTTTCGGTAAGTGGATGCGAGCTGTCATCACTCACCACAGCCCATTCCCCACTCGCAAGCTCTACGGTGGTGAGCTTTAGCAGCGGCAGGACCCATTTGCGGCGGGAAACTACTTTCTTGGATCGCTTTGCCATCAATTGTGTACCCCTGTTGGTGGGGCGGGGGGCAAAGGGGACGCCGTCAGTCCTTGCCGGGCCGCCCCTGACAGCTGCCTCTCTAAATCCCGCTTGCGTACCTCGCTGACCGGCACGCCCCGAAATGACGCTTCCAGATAGGTTCCGATAAATACCGCTATCGGATCCAATCCGAAGTCCGGAGTCAGACCAATTGCGGACCTCATCCTGAGATCAGGCTAGGTCCGGGAATTGCCATTGGGCGACGTGGACTGCGGGGAATAATTTATAGCCTTTCGCTGTTAGTCATCCCCGGGGGGTAGTTGGAGGCGAGCATGAAACAATTTTTGTTCGCGGTCAGTGTTGGCCTCGTCGCAATCGGGCTCGTGACCCAAGCGAAGGCGCAGAATTACCCCTGGTGCTCGATCTATAGCGGCGATATGGGCGGCGCCAAGAATTGCGGCTTCGTCACCTTCGAACAATGCATGGAGAATGTACGTGGCATCGGCGGCTTCTGCCAGCGGAACGACTGGTACCGCCCCCCGCCTGGCGCCACAGGGCGCATCCCAGCGCGAACTCACTACTGAAATCAATTGAGCAGCGTCGAGCCTATCGCGCTCCGCCCGGTCGAAGCCATCGAGCGCATGAGCTTGGCCGCGAGAGTAGGGACAGCGATCAACGGCCCAATTGGCGTAAGTCGGCTTCTCCGCCGAAAGCAGGCGTCAGGCGTGCATTACGTCATGTCTGCGGTGTGCCAATCGCGGGCATGCAAATCAATTGAGCGATTGGCGAGCCGTTATGACGCGCAGCATGCGACGGTCGTTGACGGAAAGCCGCCGAAGGTCATGCGACAAACGTTAAGGTCCTCAGCTGCAGCTTCCACGATCTCATCGGGAATTTCAGGGGTGAGGAAATCCTGCTCGGTCTGATCGAGGTTGGCAGAAGTGACGCCGCATTCGTCCATGGGGAATGCTCCATTTCATAGCAGTGATGCAATGTCCGACCAGAATACCCGAAACCCTGATCAATTCAGCACCGATTTAATTTCTCTCGACCGGTTTGGGGTCATGTGTGGACGGCGCCTTGGCAAGAACTTTCTGACGTTGCTGCAGCATTGGTCGGGTGGGGTCATGTGTCCGGCCTGTTTGTGCGGCCGATATGGCCGCTGGCCATAATGCTTTGCGCGGATCGGGTCCCAATCGTTAGCACGCAAAGTGCGATGACCCAAACGGGTTCTCCCGATCCCTGCAACGACCTGGCCTGCATTACGTCGTCATGTCCTCGCCAATTCCTTCAAAACTTCAGCCTCCTATCGTCCCTGCGTTGCCCTTGAATTTCTCTCGGTTCAACGCACCCATACTATAGCAGTTCGATGTCGTAGGGTGGCGCCGTCCACAGCGTCATTAGCAGTCATCCGCCTTCGACGAGCTGCTTCAGCACCGTCTTCAGTTCGGTGTGACCTTTGCGCGAACTCTGCTCGCCATTCTCGAACTCAATCCAGCCCTCGTTGAAGCCATCGAGCATCCGCGCGCGGGGCGTTGGGTTCTTCATGCCCTGCGACGCGAACAGTCCCTCCCAGGCGTCACGGGGAACGGCTTCCATGCGGACCGGCCGGCCAAGGATTTCGGCGAATGTTACGGCGATTCTATTCGGAGGGATGCGTCGCGGTCCTTCGAGTTCGACAATACGGCGGCCTGTCCATGTCTCTTGCAGAAGCGTGGCCGCTGAGTGGCCGATGTCGGCCGTCGCGACCATTGGCACGGGCTTGTCGAGCGGCTGCAGGAAGCTCGGCACGACACCCGTGTCGCGCGCCGGCGCGACATCCCAGGCCGCATTTTCCATGAACCAGGCGGCCCGTAGGAAGCAGACCGGCGACTGCACGGCGCCCAGCGCCTGCTCCAACAGACCGAGCTGGTTGAGCAGGTTCGGCTGCGTCGCTTGCGCGCCAATGGTCGAAAGACAGACGACCTTGGACGGTTTTGCGACCCCGATCGCTTTCGTCACGGCGGTGATTATGGCTCTGGCCTCGGGAAAGCCTGGCGTCGGGTCGAAGATCGGCGGCATTATTACAAATATGCCGTCCACACTGCTGAGAGCGGCGGTCAGCGCCGCCAAATCCGTCATGTCGGCAAGGGCGATCTCGCAGCCGCGCTCCTTCCTGGCGGCGCCCTTTGCGGCGTCGCGCATGACCGCGCGAACGGACAGCCCAGTATCCAGCAGAGTGCGCGCGGTGGCGCCCCCGACCTGGCCGGTAATTCCAGTCACTGCAAACATGTGGCCTCCAACAATAACGAGGCTACATTAGGTCAATTAGGGGCTCCACACTTAGTTGCAAGCGCGGCGCGCGGATGTCCGCGGGGGCGCGATGCCCGCTTGGTCTGATCGACTCCCGCAAAGCCGAATGCCAAATGCTGATCAAAATGCGCAGCGAGAAGGGCCGCAGCTAATCGCCCCTTCCCGCCGTCTGATCCGTGCCAATCATCTTACTGCAGAATGG
>JBAUCK010000009.1:0-17104 GCA_049677525.1 Xanthobacteraceae bacterium | reverse complement strand
CGGTCTGCGCGGATGTCCGAATTAGGTCGGCGAAGAATGTCAATATCGGGCTCACATCGGATACCGCGGCACGTTGCAGAGGTGCCCGGACGATCACGCCACGTCATCAAACCGGACGCTCGCCCTTGATCGTGACGCGCGTGCCCGAGTGCGTGTGCGGCCAATAGTCCCGACGGGCACCCTGTACAAGGTCAGGCGAGCATTCGAAAGATTGCGAGGGAGGCGCTGGCGGCCTCATTTCTTATGGACCAAACCTGCTTGCCCTTGAACGACGCTCCGCCGATTATGTGGATATGATTTTTAAGGGTTTAAAACCGGGCGATCTGCCAGTCGAACAACCGACCGAATTCGAGATGGTAATCGACATGAAAGCTGCAAAGGCGTTAGGTCTTACGCTGCCGCAATCCGTCGTCATGCGCGCCGATGAACTGATCCAATGACCAGCGATGTTCGTTGATGGCCCTTACCGGACATTCCGCGATGGCGGTCTGATGTCCGCTTTCGGTGTAACAGCGGACACCGTGTCATGTCTGCTTCAAAGCTGACATCCAGCATCGGTATGCTCCGTCTGTTTGGAAGCCGCGTCGGGTTGGTCTGATCCGATTGTCTGAGTAATTTTTTGGATGTGAGCACCCCAGCGATCCAACGCTTCCTTGCGCTCGGCTAGAAAGTCGTGGCGCTGATAGACGGCCGCTACTCCAGAAATCGTGCCAGCCTGGTGATTGAGGATCTTATCGGCAACATGAGGCGGCACGCCTAACCTCGCCATTCCTGAGACGATCGTCCGCCGAAGATCGTGTAAACGCCAGCCTGTGATGCCGCTTAGTCTATCCAGTGAGCGTTTCCCCTTCGCGAAAGCTTGGAAATTCTTGCCCCTCGAGGTCGCAAAAACATATCCTTCACTTAGGCGAGTTGAGATGACGGCCCAGGTCGGCTCGGACAAGTGGACGATGTGGGCCCGTCTGTTTTTGGTTCGACTGGCCGGCATGGTCCACGTTCGTGTTTTCTCATCGAATTCATTGCTTTTGACCTTGGCGACCTCTTCGCGACGCTGACCGGTAAGCGCCAAAAATTCGACAATCCCGCCATAAGGCCATGGCATTTCACGCGCAGCGATAATTACGGCCGCAAGCTCTTGATCGGCGAGCACCCTGTCACGACTGGATTCTCGATAGCTGGTGGAGAGGCCTTCCGCAGGCGAGGATTCAATGACCGCACGACCCATGCACCAACGGAAGAAGGTCTTTAAGGTCTTCAGCAATCTGTAGCCGGCATGAGTATTCCGCTCACATATGACGCTTACGAGGTCGCTGACATCTCTGCGCTTGATTTCATGGACGCTTTTCGTCCCCCAATGGGTGATTACTCCCGACGGAGAAGGTTAGTGACTTGTTTACGGCTACTGATCTGAGCGACATGGTCCCGAATAAATGTCTCCACGAGATCGTCAACCCGATCGACGACCAGGCGGCGGCGGGTCTGCTTTTTCTCTTCGGCGGGATCGCGGCCATCGAGCCTCGCCGCAAAGATCTTCTGCGCTTGTGCGCGCGCCATCGGCAATGTGACGCGGCCATACGGCCCAATGGTGTACTTACGCAGGCGGGACCCGGCGCCCGCTAGGCGGTACATAACCAAAAACACCTTCCGGCCCTTCGGCGTCACTTTCACACCAAAGCCGGGCAGAGCGGAGTCCCAATAGACTGTGTCCCGACCCAGGATCGACAGGCCGTCAATCGACGTTTTGGTCAGTCGAAGGCGGGGTATGGCGCACCCCTCGTTTGCTACCCAACGCTCACATAGGTAGCACTCTATGGGAAAGACTGGAACAGCCGGGGAATGATTGTCCACGTAATATGCGGAATAACATGAGCAAAATCAATCGCTATGCATCATGAGGAATAACGAGGAAAGCTAACCCCGACTCTGCCCGGGTGCGGCTTGCAATTCCGCCCGCGGGCACCGCCTCGCCCCCGTGCCGCGATATGCCCCCGCGGCAGGTCCTTTTACGTGAGCGAGATACGGAGGCGTATGCAACCGAAACAGTGACAAATGTCAATATAATAGTGACCTGCTTTTTTGCCGTCGGCGAGTAACCCTGCCGTCAATCACCGGCGCCGCGCGGCTTCCAACTATCGTCTAAGTTGCGTTACTCTGGCCGGCGTTTGGCAAGTGAAATTCGTTTCGGAGGGGGAATGATATTGTCGAGTGTCCCGGCGTTTGGCCGCCGGATGGGGGAGCCCGCTTTCACGTCGAGCGAGATCAAGGTCTACCCTTCCAACTCCGCCAAGCTGTGGCGTGTGGGCGCCCTTGGCATAGGGCTCGGCTTACTATTGGGATTTCTGCCGCTCCGAGCCGTCCTCCATTGGCTCTCCGGCGGTCCGATGCCGAGCTCCGATATGTTCACCGCAGCGACCTGTTTGCTGTTCATTCCGCTCGGGCTTCTTTCTGTTCTCGGTGCCCTGCGCGGCTTGCAGCGCCTGACGGTCATGCCGCAAGGCATCAAGGCCGAAGCTCTCTTCGGCACAAGGTGGGCGAACTGGGACAGCCTCGAACCGTTCGTGCTCAAGACCGTCCATGCGGGCCGGCTCAACAAACAGGTGCGAAGCGCTTCCGCGCGGGTCACCGGATCTCACGCCAGCGCGCGCTTGCAGCGCACGAAGACCTTCACCCTGACCGACCATTTCCTGGAACCGATTGCCGCGCTCGCTGCGGAGCTCAATGCAGCGCGCGCAGGCCGTCGGCGTCGATGCGTCCGCGCCCGTCGCGGCCGCAGCGACGGAGGAATCGCCCATTGGCCTCGCCGAGTTCAAACTGCCTTGGGTTACATTCGCCTTGCTGATCATTCTCGTTGCGGTCTTCACGTTCGAGAACATGTTTCCGCTCGCGCCCGGCAAGGAATTAGCTCCGAGCATCAGGACGCTGTTCGGAATGGGTGCGCTCAGCCGTACGGCGGTCCTGTCCGGCGGCGAATGGTATCGACTCTTCACCGCGCCGCTCCTGCACGCGAACTTCGCGCATATTGCAGGCAATAGCGTGGCGCTGCTGCTGGGCGGCTGACTCCTCGAGCGTCTGATCGGACGGCTGTGGTTCTTCGCCTTTTTTGTCATCGGCGCGCTCGGCGGATCGCTGATGTCGCTCGCGGTGGGGCCGCAGAATTTAGTCTCCGTCGGAGCCTCCGGCGCGCTGATGGGACTGTTCGCGGCGCTGTTTATCGGCGGCTTCCTAGTCCCCGCCGGAACGGCGATCCGAACCCGCCTGCAAGTGAATTCGATGCGGATTCTCATCCCGTCGCTGCTGCCGATCTTCTCATCGTCTTCGGTCGGGCACATCGACTACGGCGCGCATTTCGGCGGCGCGATCGCTGGTGCGGCTGCTGCCGCGCTGCTGCTCAAGTTCTGGCCAAAAACTGCGCGCATTCCGCAGGCTCGGACTGTCGCCGCCGGCATTGCCATCGTGGCGGGCTCCTGTTTGTCGTCAGCGCAGGTTTCGCCGTCGTCAATTATCCGAAATACGACATCGTCATCATCCCTCGAGCCGAATTTCCGGGCTCGATCGCAGACCGCCAGGCGCGCGCGGCAACCCTCGCCGCGCGCTATCCGCAGGATCCGCGAGCGCATCTTTACCTCAGCGAAGCCTTGGCGGCGGCCAAAGATGACGTGGGCGCAGAGCGCGAGCTGCGTCTGGCTTTGACCCAGGCGCAGACCTATGAGGCGATATTCGGAGCGCAATTTAAGGACGTCATGGCCGCCGTGCTGGCGCTTTTCCTGGCAGAGCACGCGCGGCGGGACGAAGTCATGGTCCTGGCGCGCCCAATATCACTGTCACCCCGGGCGACAAGGGCGTCGAGAACCTGCAGAAGCTATTGACCGACCGACATCTCTGCGATTGAACAGTCGCGTCGGGCGCTTTCTTGCGGGCACTTTATTTCGACCGCGTATCGAAGAAGACGATCTCCCGGTCCATGAAAATGAAATCTGTCTTGCTGATGAGGATGATGGTGTATGGGCTCGCGAGCGGCGGATCGGTTGCGGCCGTGTCGAAATATTGATTGCCGTCGATGCGCCAAGCGCCATGGGTGATGTCCGGCTCGGCCGGGAGCATCGTCCAGGTGCCGTCGGCCCGATAGAGATAATCGTGCCGCGGCGATTCCCACTGGCCGACTCGAAGCGCGGACAATGCTTTGTTGTCGGCATCTTGCGGCGCCGGATGCTGCTTGATCTCGGCATCGATCGCCTGCCAGGCGTCGGTTTTGGCGTCGGCGGCCTTGTCGCGCAGCCGGTCAAGACGGGTGATGTAATCCGCACGCGCCGCTTCGCTGGGTTTGGAAATGCTCGCGTAGTGGCGCTTGGCGGTTGCGAGCGCATGAAGGTAGCGGCCCGGCCGCGGCTGTCGCGCCGACGGCGGCCAGCGGCTCAACGTCCCCTAACTCAAGAGGCACCGCAAACGCCCCAGGTTCAGCGGACCTACATTACCTAATGCGTTCGACTTTCTCCGAAGCCGCCGAACGGATGATGGCTTCGGTCACGGCGACGCCGTGGATCATCTGATCGCAGGAAATGGGATAAGCTGGCCCGCCCTCCGCGGCCTTAGCGAAGGCTTCGAGTGCTGCGCGCGAAACATCCATGCTTTCGGCCTGCCAGGTCTTGGCCTCGCCCTTGATCGGCTGAAATTTGCAGGCGCCAAACAGACGGGTACGGCGTTCCTCTGACGAGGCGCCGGCGACATGGGTGACGCCTTCAAGCCGCAGCCAGCCTTTTGAGCCGAAGACCTGGAACGAGAACCCTGGCCCGGTCGTGGTCATGGTGCCGAGATAGCCCGACATGCCCTCTTTCATGCGGAACAGGATCGAGGTGGTGTCGTCGGCGTCGATCGCGGCCACGCGGCGGAAGCTCTGCGTAAAGACATGATCAATCGGCCCGCACAAATCGATCATGCCGTCGACCGCGTGCACGCCCATCGGCATCAGCCCGCCACACGGCGTTTCGGCCTTGTCGGCGCGCCAATGGCTCGGATTGATGAACAGCACGTTGGGAAACGTCATCGTAGCTTCAATGTGCAGGATGGTGCCGAGATCGCCGTTGCGGATCATCTCGCGCAGCTTGATCATTTCCGGATGGATGCGGCGGTTATAGCCGAGCGCGAGCGTGACGCCGGCCTTCTTCACGGCGGCGACGGCATCCTCGGCTTCCTTCTCGGTCAGCGTGAACGGCTTCTCACAGTAGATGTGCTTCTTGGCCGCCGCCGCAGCGGCCACCTGCGCGCCATGCATCGAATGCGGCGTCGCCAGAACCACCGCATCGATGTCCGGATCGGCCAGCACCGTCTCGTAATTCGGCGCAAGCTTGAAACCGCATTTCTTGGCGAAGGCTTCGGTGTCCGGCGTCACGGTGCGTGTCGTACCGGAAATGAAGCGAATGGCGCCGCTGCTCTCGGCCGCCTCGACCAGCGTCTTGCCCCACCAGCCAAAACCGACAATGGCTGCATTGATCATGCGCGCAAACTCCCCTTAAACGCCGGCGGCGATCACCAGAAGACGATATCGCTACGGTAGTGCATCGCCACGATCAGGCAGCAGATCGCCCAGAACAGGCAATATTCGCAGCCGCCGATATTCCACAGCCATTTGCCCGCCGTCACTTTGTGCACGGCATAGCCGGCGACGAGCAGATGGACGAATGCGAGCGCGCCGGCATAGAACGGCAGGATCGCGAAGATGAGGCCGAAGGCGAGAAAGCTCTCGATGATGCAGGCGGCATACATCCACGTCGCCGGCGGATCGAACTTCGCCGCTTTGAAGAAGCCGAGCGCCTCGGGCACGAAGAACTTGGCGTAGATATGCGGGATGAAGAACAGCCCGCAGATCATGCGCAGGATGTTGAACTCGTTGGTGAGGTCGAAATTTTGCGTCCAATAGGCCATTGTCACCCTGCCCCGTGCGTTTTCCCGCTCTCTCTTAACCCGATCACGGCACGAACACCATCGACGGAGCTGCGCCGGCAGCACGATCAGGCGTCGAGCTCTTTGAAGTGGCGATAGATGCCCCATTGGCTGAACGAGATGCGCCGTTTGGAAGCGAGATAGGCTTTGATACGCGGGCGCTGTGCCACCCGGTCGTGCAGCGCGACGAGGCCTGGAATTTTCTTTTCGAAGCGCTTCATGCGTTTGGGAAAGGCGTAGCGCAGGCCCTCGACGATCTGGAACAGTGACAGGTCGACATAGCTGAGGCTGCGGCCAATGGTGAATTTGCCGCCGTTCCTCTGCAGCACTCGCTCGAAATAGCCGAGCATTTTCGGCACCTGATAACGCCAGAAATCCTTGGTGCGCCGCAGCGCCGCGGGCTTCTGCTCTTCGTAATAGAGCCAGCCGGAGACCGGATGATGGGTGTCGTGGATGCGCACGACGAGATCGGTGATGGTGAGCTGTAATTGATGCGTCCACAGCCGCCCGGCTTCGTCGCGCGGCGCGAGATTGAGGCGCGGCCCGAGATGGAGAAGAATCTCCGCGGTCTGCGCGATGATCTGCTTGCCGACTTTCAGAAACGGCGGCGCGTAAGGTGGATATTTCACGCCCTTGCCCTCGAGCAGCCGCATCATCGCCGACATGCCGGCTTTGCCGCGGCGCGCGACATCGACATAGTCGGCGCCAGCTTCCTCGAGCGCCAGGCGAATGAATTCGCCACGGCCCTGGATGCTCGGCCAGTAGTAAAGTTCGTAGCGCATAGCTCCGCTCTGTACGGCTATCCGACTTGAGTTTTGTACTGCTCGTCGGTCACATGCTCCATCCACTCGACATGCTTGCCGTCGAGCGCTTCCTGCATGGCGACATGCACCATGTTGGTTTCCGGAGCCGCGCCGTGCCAATGCTTTTCGTTCGGCGGGATCCAGACGACGTCGCCGGCACGGATCTCGCGCACCGGGCCGCCAAAGGTCTGCACTCGTCCCTTGCCGGAGACAACGAATAATGTCTGGCCGAGCGGATGGGTGTGCCAGGCCGTGCGCGCGCCGGGCTCAAAACGCACCAGGCCCGAGCGCAGGAGCGCCGGAACGGGCGTCTCGATGATCGGCTCCTGCCAGACGACGCCGGTGAAGCTATCGGCCGGTCCGCGGCGCGACGGCCGCGAACCACAGGGGTGAAAGTCCATCTTCGTCTCCTCCTTATTGCGACCTTTGGGCGAGTGAGCGGCGGTTGGCGCCGGTAACATAGTAAAAATTCGGCAGCGATACTCTAGCAATCGGGGCCAATCCAAACATCGCAGTTTTCGGGCATATGCGGTAATATCGCGACGTGGGCGAACCGGCGATATCGAGGGCAGTATAATGTCCCACGTAACGCTTACGTGGCGTCTTGCTTATTCGCGTGACTGCGCCCGCGCCTTGGCGGGCCGAGCCGCACGGCCCGTGATGCTATTATGCCTCATCGCCGGTTGCGGACTAGCGCTCGGCGCCTGCTCGAAATGCGACGTGCCAAATTGGTCGGCGCCGCGCGCCTGCCATAACGGGCCGGCGCCGCAATAGCCATGCGGACCAAGATCATCAAAGCGATAAGGCGCACAGCACTCCTGCTCGCGGTCGTCGCGATCGGTTTTTTCGCCGTTCGGATCTATGTCTCGCAGCGCGGTCCCGCGCTTTCGCTTTGGCACACCTATGTTCCGCACGAATTGAGCACCGCGGAGCTCGATGCCGCCGACTGGAACCAGTATCTGACCGAGGAGGCCAAGGTTTTCGCAGCCGTCCGCACCGAGGTGACAGACAAGCTCGATCCGCAAGATCGCGCGCCGCTGAACCGGTATTTCGCGGACAGCCCGATTTATCCGGGCCGCTTTTCGCAAGACTTCAATCGCTCCTTTGTGCTGGAGCCGAACGGCCCTCCGGTCGGGGCAGTCGTGCTCCTGCACGGCCTGACCGATGCGCCTTACAGCCAGCGTCATATTGCGGAAGCCTATCGCGACCACGGCTTTGTCGCGATCGTGATCAGGCTTCCAGGTCACGGCACGGTGCCGGCCGGATTGAGCGAGGTCGAATGGCAGGACTGGATGGCGGCGACGCGGCTTGCCGTGCGGGAGGCACGGCGGCGGATCGCGCCGTCGGCGCCCTTGCATCTGGTCGGCTTTTCCAATGGCGGCGCGCTCGCGCTCAAATATGCACTCGACGCGATTGCCGATCCAAAGCTCTCTCCGCCGGATCGCCTTGTTCTGATCTCGCCGATGATCGGCATCACCCGCTTTGCGCGCTTTGCCGGGCTCGCCAGCCTGCCGGCTCTGCTTCCACCCTTCGCCAAAGCCGCTTGGCTTAGCGTGGTGCCGGAGTTCAATCCGTTCAAATACAACTCGTTTCCGGTCAATGGCGCCGTTCAATCCTACCGGCTGACGCAAGTCCTGCAGCAGCAAATTGCGCAATATAGCCGCAGCGGCGAGCTCGCCCGGCTGCCTCCGATCATCACTTTCCAATCCGTCATGGACTTTACGGTCAGCACAAGTGCGATCGTTTCGGCATTGTACGATCGCCTTCCCAAAAACGGCAGCGAGCTCATCCTGTTCGACGTGAACCGGACGGTCAAATTCGGCACGCTACTGCGGCCGAGCGCGGACACCAAACTGGCCCAGTTGCTGCCGCAGCGCACGCGAAATTATCGCACGACAATCATCACCAATGCCGACGTGCCAAGCGGCGAGGAAGTCGAGCGCACGATCGAGGCGGGCGAGACGAACGAGCACGATCGCGCCTTGGGCGTGTATTATCCGGCCGGCTTGTATTCGCTCTCGCACGTCGCCCTACCGTTTCCCATGACCGATTCCCTTTACGGGCTGACGCCGGATCCGAACGAAAGCTTTGGCATCAATCTCGGCGCCTTGGCGCCGCGCGGCGAGCGCAACGTCCTGATCGCAAGCCTCGACTCATTGCTGCGCGCGTCTTCCAACCCGTTCTTCCCGTATATGATCGAACGAATTGACCAAGACATCGGCAGCGGGAAGCGTGTGGAGAGCCAGGCCGCGGCGGCGACGCTGCCCCAGGCTAGTGGCGATAACGGAAATAAAACGCCGGGTTGGACGTTCAACGACCTGCTCTCGCTTATTTTTGGTTCAGCGCAACAGGATGACTCTGATCCGTCGTCTGAGCCGTGAGCCGTCGGCCCCGCTGAGTGCGCGACTAGTCTTTGCTGTCGAAGGCGCCGGTTTTCGCGTCGCTGAGCTCGACCTCGACGGCGTCGATATCGGGCAGCGCTTCGTTGCGCAGCCGGCCATAGGCGTCGGCGAGCTGCCGCGGCGACATATCGGCAAAGGCGGCGGACCGGTCGGCGCGCCACCATGTCCAGAACAGCCGCGCCAGGATCAGAATGAGCGTGATCTGAAAGATGAGGCCGAGGAACGACGCGGCGCCGGTCAATTCGCTGGTCATGCCGTGACCGAACACGAGGCCCAGCACGCCGGCGCCAATGAAGCCCGCGGAGAAACCGCCGACCACGCCGGGCCGGTTGAACAATCCGCCTAGCGAGCCTCCGGTCGGCTGGGCAACCTGCGGCAGCAACGCATTGCCGGTGTCAGCCAAATCGCCGGTTGCGCCGCCACCGGAAAAGCTCTCGCCGATCATGTCATTGCCGAGAACCGTCGTACTGAACGGCAATGACATGAACCGCGCCAGACTGCCGCCGAATTTCCACTCGCTCTTCAGTCGCGCGTCGGCCGCTTCGGCTGAGATGAACAGACTCATCGTCAGCGCGGTCAACATTGCGAATGACCGGAACCAAGACAGCCGAAACGACGGTGTGGCGGTCGCGGCAAAGGCATAGTTGCGAACGAAACAATTCACGTGTTGTCGCCCTTATTTATGCGGATTTACGCCTACACGCGGATGATTCGGACAATCCGCGCCCGCAGCCTGTTTCTACGCCCAACACCGTGCTCACCGATCTGCCGCAAAGCGTCGCACGCGCTCGTGTCGCACCTTACGGTCTTATACGGGCCGGACGCAAAGCCGGTTTGTGCAGATCAGTTCTGCAAGGCGTTCCAGCGTCACTCGGCTGTCACTTGTGGCTGCCACTTGGGCTTTGACGGCCAAACACGATGGCCGCCTGCATCACGCGGCCAATGTTTCCTTCACGGCATTGACAAGCTGCTTGAGCGTGAACGGCTTTGCCAAGAACGCAAATTGACCGTCCGCCGGCAGATGCTTTTGGAAAGCATCCTCGGCATAGCCCGACACGAAGATGATTTTGAGGCCCGGATTGCGCGTGCGCAATTCGCGGAGCAGCGTCGGCCCGTCCATTTCCGGCATCACCACGTCCGACACGACCAGATCGATCTGGCTTGAGGACTTTTCGAGCACCTCGATGGCCTCGACGCCGTTGCCCGCTTCAAGAACGGTATAGCCGCGCGAGGCAAGCCCTCTGGCATTGAGCTGACGCAAGCCCTCCTCGTCTTCGACCAGGAGGATAGTGCCCTCGCCCGTCAGATCCGCGCTCGCAACGCGCTTGCCCGGCTCGGCGGCTGTCGCTGCCAGATCCGCCGCCGCGGCGCGCTCGGCCGCGAGCTCCTGCGCGGTCTCCTGCGCGCTCGCGATATGACGCGGCAGAAAGATACGAAACGTGGCGCCTTGCTGCTCGACCGAGTCGACATAGACGAAGCCGCCGGTCTGTTTGATGATGCCATAGACGGTCGAGAGGCCAAGCCCGGTGCCCTTGCCCACTTCCTTAGTGGAGAAGAACGGCTCGAAAATCTTGTCGAGGATTTTCGCCGGAATGCCGGTGCCGCTATCCGCCGCTTCCACCAGCACATAGTCGGCAGCCGGCATGCCCTTGCCGCGATAGCGCTCACTGTCCTCTTTGGTCACGTTGCTGGTGCGCACCTGCAAGCGTCCGCCATTCGCCATGGCGTCGCGCGCGTTGACGGCGAGATTCACGATTACCTGTTCGAACTGCGAAATGTCGACCTTGACCGGCCACAGATCGCGGCCGTGGACCACGGTGAGCGTAACCTTTTCGCCAATCAGCCGCCGCAGCAGCACATTGAGGTCGCTCAGGACCTCGCCGAGGTCGAGCACTTGCGGGCGTAACGTCTGCTTGCGCGAGAATGCGAGCAAATGCCGGACCAGGCTCGCGGCCCGGTTGGCGTTCTGCTTGATCTGGATGATGTCGGCGAAGGACGGGTCGGTCGGCTTATGCGCACTGAGCAGAAAGTCAGTCGCCATCATGATGGCGCCGAGCACATTGTTGAAATCGTGCGCCATGCCGCCGGCAAGCTGGCCGATCGAATCCATCTTCTGCTGCTGCGTGACTTTGTTTTCGAGCTCCCGCTGCGCCGTGGTCTCAAGCGCATAGACGATGGCCGCTTCCTGGTCGCGCTCCTCTTCTTCGACGGCGGTCACGTAGAAACGCCCGAACCGTTCACTGCTGCCGGAGAGCATCGCATCGACAGGCGCGATATCGCTCTCGCCCTGCGCGGCGAGCGCGATGGCAGCCTTCAGCGCTTCGCGGTCGCGCTCGACCACGGTGGCAAGGATCGAGCGGTCGGCGCTTTGGTCCTCGCCGCCGGTTTCGTTGCTCACTCTTGTGCCATAGACCCTTGCGCCGTGGAACAGCCGCGCGAACAGCGGATTGGTGCGTACCACACGACCGTGCTTGTCGATCGTCGCGATCGCCATCGGCGTGTGATGGAAGAACCGCATGAAGCGGATGTCGGCGGCGCGCTGTGGATCCGTGCCGTCGTCGCGCGCGCGGTTGAGCACCAGCGTGCGCGAAGCGCCGGGCGCGCCATCCGCGCCGAAAGCAAGCTTATGAAACATCCGCACCGGCAGCGTGCGCCCGCTGCGGGTGCGCAGATCGAGGTCGAGCACCTCGGTCCTGACCTCGCCCGGCGCCGCCCGCAACGTCGTCAGCAAAGCGGCGCCGTCGCCGGCGACGAGATCGGCGATCTTCAAGCCGCCGGAGCCGACCTGGGCCAGATCCTGGTCGAGCCAATTGGCGAGCGTAGCGTTCAGATAAACGATGTCGCCTTTGTCGTCGACCGAAAAGAAACCGGCCGGCGCATGATCGAGATAATCGATGGCGTGCTGCAATTCCTGGAACACATTTTCCTGGTGCGCGCGCTCGCGCGTCACGTCCGACAGCGACCACACGGTGAGCCCGTTCTCGCGCCGGCTCGCACCAAGCGGCCGGATGCGAAGCCGCAACCAGCGCGCCGGCCGGCCTTGGGCCCCGGCAATGCGGACCTCTTCCTGCAGGCGCCTGCCGTCTCTTGCTGCTTTCAGCAGCCGGTAGATTGCCTCGGAGGCCTCGGCGTCGCCGATGAAAGCACGCTCGACCGGCCGCATGTCATTTGAATCGGACGCATTGGTCAGATCGAGATAGGCGGCATTGGCATAGACCACCTGGCCGTCGCTGCCGATGACGACGATGCCGTCGAAGGCATTGTCCACCACCGCTTTGATCATCGGGTGGCTCGAGCCCGCAGCCGAAACCCGTAAGATGCCGCAGGCGAGCGCAAACAGCGAGAACACGCCGACGGTCGCCAGCACCGCAAGGAATCCCAGAATATATGGCTCGGCATTGCTGCCGCCCATCATCACGATCCCGGTCGCGGCGGCGACCAAGAGCGCGGCGACCAAGAGCACCAGCACGATGCTGCCGCTGCGAGCAGTATTACTGGCGCTGCGATCGATCGAGGGACGCGACACCGCGACAGCGGGAGCCTCAATCAGGGACCCAACAGCCTTCGAATCGGCACTGCCGGACGCCGTCATTGTCCATATGCCCCGTTTTCAGCGCCTCGTTTGTTGCCTTTTTCAGTGCCTTGCGTCGCTGAATCGCGCAAGGGATTTTGGTGAAAAGGTGCAAAATCCCGCATCATTCGGTCAGCGCGAAGGCATCCGGCCCAAGCATCATCGGCGGAAGGCTCCACGCAGCCTCATGACATAACCGATGATTTCGGCAACGGCGCGGTAGTGTTCTTGCGGAATCTCCTGGTCGATCTCGACCGTGGCATGCAACGCGCGGGCCAAGGGCGGGTTCTCCATGATCGGGATATTGTGAGCCTCGGCGACCTCGCGGATCTTGCGCACGATCAGATCGGCGCCCTTGGCAACACAGACCGGCGCACTCATGCCGCGCTCGTATTGCAACGCCACCGCGAAGTGGGTCGGGTTCGTGATGACCACGGAAGCTTTGGGCACCTTGGCCATCATGCGCCTTCTGGCGCGGGACTGCCGCAACTGCTTGATTTTACCTTTGACCGCAGGATCGCCTTCGGTCTGGCGGAACTCCTCCTTCATTTCCCGCACCGACATTTTATGCCGATCGTACCATTGCCGGTACTGGAACAGGTAATCGGCCGCAGCGACGACCGCCAGAATCGCGACGACGGTGCCAAGGAGTTTTACGGCCAGAGAGCGCGCGACCGGCAGGATCAGCGCCGGATCGACTTCGATGAGACCGCCCATAATGTGGCGCGCCGGCCAGAGCAGCGCGCCGATCACGGTGCCGAATAGCGCGAGCTTGGCGAAACCTTTGACAAAATTGGCCAAGGCCACCATGGAAAACAGCCGCATGAAGCCCGCGATCGGCGAGATTTTCGACAAACCCGGCTTTAGCGGCTCGAACGAGAAGATGATGCGGTGCTGAATGATAGTGCCGGCAAAGGCCGACACGGTCAGCAGAAGGAGCGGAATGCCGAGCGCCACCAGCAGCGTCCCGCCGAGCGACCAGGTCAGATCGACGAGCGAAGCGCCATCCGTCGGAATTTCGAAGGAATGCGCGAGCAGGCTCCGCATCGCCGTTTGCAGGCTCACCGCCGTGGGGCCGGAAAAGATCATCAGCGACAGCGTCGCGCCGCCGATCATGAACCAGGTCGAGACCTCGATGCTTTTGACGACATCGCCGCGCTCGATCGCCTGGTCAAGGCGCCGCGGGGTCGGGTCTTCTGTTTGTTCTGCGTCGTCTTGTTCTTCGACCATCGGCGGCTAGCAACCTGTTTCCAGCATGCTCATGCGTGCGGCGCGATGTCGTGCAACACGCCGGTCGCGTAATCGAGAAACATTCCCATCATCGCGCCGAGCACCAGCACGAGGAACAGAAAGCCGAGCAGGATCGAGGCCGGCAGCGCCAGGAAATAGACCTGCATCGCCGGCATCAGGCGCGACAACACGCCGAGCCCGAGATTGAACAGCAGCCCGAACACCAGGAACGGCGCGGACAACTGAATGCCGATGCGGAAAGCGCCGGACACTGTCTTGGTCACCAACGCCGCGGCGTCGCCGGTCGAGGGCACCTCGGCGGGCGCAAACAAAGTGAAGCTGTCATTGAGCGCGGCGAGCACCAAGTAGTGCATGTCGGTGGCGAAGAACAGCGTGATCGCCAACATTGTCAGAAAGTTGCTGACGATCATGCTCTGCTCGCCCTGGCTCGGATCGACGGCAGTGACGAAGCCGAGGCCGAGTTGCTGGGCGATCACCGAGCCTGCGACCTCGAGCGCCGAAATCGTCAGCCGCGCGGTCAAGCCCAGCACGGCGCCGATCATGATCTCCTCGATCACCATGACGATGGCGGGTCCGATCGCACCGCCGACGAGGTGATAGTCGGCGCGATGCAGCGGCACCAGCACGGCGGCGAGAATGAGCGCGATGGTCAGCCGCATCCGCGGCGAAATCCCCTGCTCGCCCACGCCCGGCAGGAGCATGATCATCGTTCCGGTGCGTGCGAAGATCAGGAGGAAGGTCGCTCCGAGCGCCGGCAGAAACGACACATCGATATGCACGGTTCGACCCGCTCAGCCGTTGTTGATATGCGCGGTGATACGGATGAAATTGGCTTGCAGCTTGTCCGCCATGAACGGCAGCGCGATCAGCATCGACAGGAAGACCGCTATGATTTTCGGCACGAAAGCCAGCGTGGTTTCCTGAATCTGCGTCAACGCCTGCAGCAGCGAGATGACGACACCGACGACGAGGCCGACCAGCATCATCGGCGCGGAAACAAGGAGCAGCGTCACGATCGCATCACGTGCGACATCCAGCACTTCGGGTCCCGTCATCTTTGTTGTTCTTTCCCCTACCCTGTCACGCCACCGTGACGCTGTTCCGAGTTCCCCCGCAGGCACCCCGCCAGCGATTTCAGATCTGCATCTTCAGAATGTCTTCATAGGCCGCGATCACCTTGTCGCGCACCGAGACCAGCGTCTGTACCGCGGTTTCGGTTTCGGCGACCGCGGTGACGACATCGACCATATTGGCCTTGCCGCTGGCAACCGCTTGCGCCTGCCCGTCCGACTTCTGCGCGGCTTCGGAAACACTGTCCATGACGGTCTTGAGGACGGCGCTGAAATTCGGCCCCGAGCCCTGCGGCGTCCCAAGCCCGCGGGCGATGTTTGCGGTATCGGTACCCATCCGCGACAGCGCGGCATAGGCATTGGCGGCGGCTGTCGGTATCGGCATGTTGCGTTCTCAGCTGGCTCTAAGTCTTGATCATATCGATGGTGCGCTGGAGCATCCGGCGCGTCGCCGTGATCACGTTAAGATTGGCCTCATAGGACCGCTGCGCGTCACGCAGATCGGTCATCTCGATCAGCGTATTCACGTTCGGATATTTGACGTCGCCCGCGGCATTCGCCGCCGGATTGCCCGGCTCGTGCCGGACCAGAAAATCGGAACTGTCGGTCTGGATCTGCCCGAGCTGAACGACATGAGCGTCGAGCTCGTGGTCGAGCACGGTATTGAAGGTAACAATGCGGCGCCGATACGGATCGCCGCCGGCGGTCTGCGACACCGAATCGGCATTGGTGATGTTTTCCGAGATCACGCGCATGCGCCCCATCTGTGCGCGCAGGCCGGTGGCGGCGACGGAAAGTGATTTGATGAAATCCATGGTTCAGTTCTCTTCAGTTTCTCCGCAAGCCTCGCCCCCGGCCGAGGATCTTCATTTGCGCATGATCTTTTCCGAAACCCGGCGTCCGCTTTTCGGGATCATGCGCTAGCTTCTATCAATCGCGATTTTGATGAGGCCGAGAGTGTGTGTGTAAATCGAGGTCACGGCCTCGTAGTCCATCTGGTTGGACGCCACTTTCATCATCTCGTCTTCGTGGCTGACCGAGTTGCCGCGCGGCCGGATTTCGTAGCGGGAGCTCTTGTCGGTAGCGAACGGCGAGTCGCCCCCGCCGGACGGACCAGCAATGTGATTCGGATCGGTGCGCTCCAACCAGACAGATGAGACCACAGACAACTCCCGGCTGAAGTCCGGTGCCGCGATGTCGCGCGCCCGATAATTGGGCGTGTCGGCGTTGGCGACGTTTTCGGCCAAGACCTCCTGCCGCGCCTGGCCCCGCTGCATGCGGCTGCGCAACATCGACAGAATCGGAATGTCGGAAATCGGCATCGGCGGCGTCCCCATCGGCCAGGAAGTGCAAGAGGAACACGGTTGGCAGTGGGCAGACTTTGCCGGGCGTATGGTTAATGGCAGGTTAAAGGCGATTTCCGAGCAGTTTTGCCATTAAACTGCCGTTTACTATGAAAAAGCTTCATCCATCGGCTTTGTCATGAAATTCGGCTATGATTTTTAATTGTTTGTTAGTAATCACGGCGGCAAGTATTTCCGGCGCTGTTAACCTTTGGGGACTGACGGGAGCGCCGAGGCGAAACGGGGAGTAGTCCGAATGGACAGTTTGTTGGGAGCGGAGATGCCGCTCGCCGTACGCTTCTTCCTGGCATTCCTGATTGTGCTGGGTCTGATTGGTGCGATCGCGTGGGCGTTGCGACGATTCGGCGCCGGACGCTTCCGCGACACCGCGCGCGGTCGTCAGCCGCGGCTCGCGGTGATCGATCATGCCAGCGTCGACGGCCGGCGGCGGCTTATTCTGGTCCGGCGCGACAATGTCGAGCATCTCCTGATGATTGGCGGGCCGACCGACGTTGTTGTCGAGCCCAATATTGTGCGCGCGGTGGCGTCGCCGCGCGATGTGCCGGGAGCGCGTCCGGCCGCCGGGATCGAAGCACTGCCGCGCGCAATTCCGCTCCCCGAGAACGGAGGCTCGTGGCCGTTGCAGCCGGAGCCGGCCGGAACCACTTTGCGCCCGCCACGCCCTGAACCGATGCCCGACGAAATGCCGCCGCGGATGCCGCAGCCC
>JBAUCK010000008.1:0-2654 GCA_049677525.1 Xanthobacteraceae bacterium | reverse complement strand
TGCGTTGAACCGAGAGAAATTCAAGGGCAACGCAGAGACGATAGGAGGCTGAAGTTTTGAAGGAATTGGCGAGGACATGACGACGTAATGCAGACCAGGTCGTTGCAGGGATCGGGAGAACCCGTTTGGGTCAACGCATCGTCAAATGCGTGTTTTCGATTGGGACCCGTTCTGCGCAGAGCATTAGGGCCAGCGGCCGTACCTGCCGCATCAACAGGCCGGACACGTGACCGCACCCGACCAATGCTGCAGCTACGTCAGAAAGTTCTTGCCAGGGTGCCGTCCACACGTGACCCAAAGCGGACATTGACCTGCTGCAGGATGCGCCTACGCTTTCCGACGCCAAGTGAACCGGGAGCGTTTTTATGAACAGAGTGATCGTCGTAGCGTGTGCGCTTGCAGCGGTTGTGGGAGCGCCACTTTCTGCAAATGCGCAGACCGACAGTCACGGCTGGCTCAATAATGAGACCATGCAAACGCCTTACGGAACTTTCGAGTTCAGGAACGGCTATCCGGTGGGCGATGCCACCGCGCGGCTTCTGGATATGCAGAAGCTCAATCGCGCCATCGAGGTCTATACAACGCAGATGATGCGCGTCAGCGAGATTGCGCTGCGCGAGGGCATGCGCGCGTTCGGATCACGGACGCCGCAGCAGGTGGTGATCTGGGAAAACCTAATGGATGCCAAGACCGTGCTGCTCACAGCCAACACCGAAACGGTCTACGCCATAAGCCATCTGGACCTAAAGACGGACGGCCCCACAGTGATCGAGGCGCCGCCGCGGATGCTCGGTTTCGTCCAAGACGGCTTCCAGCGCTACCTGTCCGACATCGGCCCGCTCGGGGCGGACAAGGGCGCAGGCGGACAGTTTCTGGTCCTGCCGCCGGGCTACACCGGGAGCGTGCCTGAGGGCTATTTCGTTTCTCGTTCGCCGACCTACTCAGCGATGTTCGCGGTCAGAGGTTTTCAGGTCGACAACAAGACCGATCAAGCCGTCGCTCTGATGAAGCAGATCAAGGTCTATCCGCTTGCTAAGGCATCGAGCCCACCGCCAATGCAGTTCATGAATGGGTCGAACCAGAACATCGACACGGTGTTTCCCGACACGCTGCGGCACTTTGAACTGCTGGCGATGCTCGTCAACGAGGAGCCTGCCGAACTTTTCGATCCGCTTGAACGCTGGCAGATGCAGGCGATAGGCATCGAGAAAGGCAAGCCGTTCGCTCCCGACGAAAAGACCAAGGCTCTCCTATCGGAAGCGGCGCGGATTGGCGGCGCCATCGCACGCGCCAATACCTATGCCGATCCTGCGACCCTCTACTATTACCCGAACCGCAAATGGCAAGCGCCGCAAGGCGGATTGAGCTACACGTTTGCGCGGAATGGCGCGCCCCAGATCGACGCCCGCAACAACGTCTACTACATGGCCGCGGGCAACAGTCCGGCAATGATGGACAAGAACGTGGGTCAGGGCTCTCAGTATCTTTGGACCTATCGCGATGCGAAGGGCGAATTTTTCGACGGAGGCAAGACCTACAAGCTGCATGTGCTCTCGAACATTCCGGCCAAAAACTTTTGGTCCGTGGTTGTTTACGACGCGCTGAGTCGATCCGAGCTGCAGAACGGCCAGCCCTTCCCATCGGTGAGCAGCTACGTCAATCCGAAAATCAACGCCGACGGTTCGGTTGACGTGGTCTTCGGTCCGAACGAGCCGAAAGGCAGCGGCAACTGGATCAAGACAGTTCCCGGCAAGGGCTGGTTCCCGATCTTCCGCTTCTACGGCCCAACGGAGGCCTTTTTCGACAAGACGTGGGCGTTGAACGACATCGAAGCGCAGCAATAGGACAGACCCGGTAGTAGCGGCCCAAAGCGGACACGGCGATCGACAACCTCCGTGGCTGCTTTTGGGAGTAAAGCAGACCTCCCAAGTTGTGGGCTAAACGTTGATTTCGTGACTGCGCAGCGTGTGCCCCGCTGAACCGTTGATCGTCAATCAACAGCGTTTTGCCCAATTCCAATTTCACAAACACCGCGGAACGGAAATCGAAGAAATCTGGGCGCGCTTGAGCCGGCTAACGACAACGGCGAGCCGCTGCGGTCGGTAGGCTGAAGCGAGGTCCTCATGCAAGAGCGCAAGTGTGGCATCCGCTTGTCCCGCGTTCTTGCTCCGCTTTGGACACAATATATCCCCAGTCCTTATGGTATTTCGTTACTGGGGTTGTTGGTTCGGGGGGCGTTCTCAATGAAATACGAATACGTTGATCGTTTGGAGCCTGGCTGGTTCGTGTTGGACGTGATGCGGGTAAAGGCGCGCGAGCCGAAGTGGGTGGCGCTGATGATCGATGTTGATCCTGACGAACTAAAAAACTGCGTCTGCGATGTTCCGGCATTACTTTATGTTCGTCCCGTTGACCACCTCCCAGGAGATCGCACGGCGCGCCAGAGATGGTTTCGCATTCCGGGCAGGCATCTAAGCAAGGAGATCGCGCGGGATGTTCTTCAAGACATGATGGCTGCTGAGGCGCTTGGCCCGCCACTAGAGAAACCGGGGGAGCGACCCCCGGCTTCTCCGCCAAACGACGGACAGACTGCTTGATCGCACATTGGGGAGCGACCCCGTGCATCAAGAAAGTTCATTGTCCAGTGGCTGGGC
>JBAUCK010000007.1:0-3619 GCA_049677525.1 Xanthobacteraceae bacterium | reverse complement strand
CCCCCGGCTGTAGTTTGAAGCCTCGCTGCCCTTGGTCTTGGATACGGCTTCACCTGAAGCGCTTTTGTCCTTTGCGGTCTCGCTTTTTGGAGAGGGGGCGGCTTCGACTTTTTCGTTGTCGCTCGTCATCGTATTTCCTAACGCTAGGTGGACGTATCAGAAGTAACTCTGTCGCTGCTCTATCTCTTGCCGTTGGGTTCGGCCTTGGCCTTCATTTGCTCAAGCTCAGCTCACGCTCGACGCGAAGGTATTGATACCCGCCCTTGCGTAATCGTCGCAAGGGAGATTATTTATTTCATGCTTTTTGTGCCGACCATGTCTTCAATCCCATTGCATCGCACAGAATATCTGCGTCCTTCCCGCCGGGCCTCGCGCTCGGCGAGTATTTTTTATTCTCAATCGGTTGATACTCCACGCGCTCCAACATCAGCACCACCTGCAGTGCGATCGACAAATCAGCCGTGTCTGCGGCACTCGGCGAATAAAGTCTCTTACGTTCACTCCGAGTCCCATCGCATCAATCGAAAATAATGCTCGGCGTATTGGTAATAATTCTCTGCTCCGACTGTGTTGCCGATCTGAGTTTCGGCGCGGGCGAGCGCGAGATACCGCTCATAGTCTTTCTGCGCGTTGTGGAAATGCCTTGAACCGGAGCGAGCGCCATTCGGCGTCCACCGATTCGAACGCCCAGCGGACGATGCGGCAGGCTTGGCTCGGTATTCACTCATGCGTGTCCTTGTAAATTGTGAGCTCGCGATACGCGCGCGTGCCGGCTCGGGGCATCATAAGTCCACAGCGGCTACGCGTGTCATCAGCTCGCGACGGCTTGCATCAACGCGGCAATCTTAATTGTCGCAAAATTAGAGAAAGTGTCGGAAATTGCGTAAGGCAAGATGATCTGATCGGCGTGACGCATGGCGCCGCAGGTATAGACAACGTTGGGCACGTAACCTTCGCGCTCAGTAGGCTCGGGACGAACCAGCGGTTCGCGTGAGCGTGCGAGGACCCTAGATGGGTCCTTTTTGTCCAAGAGGACTGCTCCGATCGAATATTTCCTGACTGGACCCACTCCGTGTGTCAGCAGCAGCCAATAGTCGTCCAACTCGATAGGTGAGCCACAATTACCAATCTGAACAAACTCCCAAGGATATTCGGGCTGAAGGATGGGGTGGCCACCCTCCCACGTGTAAATGTCGTCGGAATAGATCAAATACAGGTTCTCATTGTCCTGCCGCCCGATCATCGCATAGCGGCCGTCGATTTTCCGTGGAAAGAGTGCCATTCCCTTATTACGGGCAGCCGAACCGACGAGTGGCGTCATCCGAAAAGATTGAAAATCCGCAGTCTCGATCAGCTCAGAACGAATCGCCCTGCCATTATACGCCGTATAGGTCGCGTAGAACGTTCTTCTTGCGCCGTCGTCGAATTCCACAAAGCGCGCGTCCTCGATGCCATTCGATTGGGAATCGGTGATTGGGAAGATTGTGCGTTCGCTCAGCTCCTCGTCATCGCGGAATTCCACCTCGATTTCATCGCCGTTTGGCGTTGGCGTGCGTCGGCGGACTTTGGGAACCGCAGCGAGACGCGCGGTCGGGTCGACGGCAACGCTTCCGTCGGCAGCTAAGGTGCCGGAGCGAAACGTCAGCGATGAAATGTGCCCCTCGCCGACGGCACGCAGACTCAAGATGAAGCGGCAACCGTTTTCCGGCGCTCCGGTCTGGTCGGGGTGCCGGACGATGCTCGGATTGAACAAGGCTGACGCTTCGAACGAGTATTCGTTGAGAAAATATGCGCCAATCAGGCGGCGTTGCGTCTTGTTCAATTCGGCGTGCGGCTCTAAGGCGTCTTCCATGTCCTGGGCACGCGCCTCGAAAATATCGATCAGATTCCTATGGCGGCCTTCGAAATTTTCGAGCACATCACTTAACTGCTGCAGGGCAGCTTCAGCGTCGAGCCGAAGTACCCTGCCAACGATATGATTGGCCCGAATCTTATCAGTGGGATTGAGATCTCGGGGTTCAGTTGCCGGTTTGAAGGGTCTGACGACGACCCGTGCCGGATCCGGGCGCAAATATAAGCTCTGGCGATTAACGAATCGGAATTGGGACAAAGAGACTCTCTGCAGCTGCTCGAGGTGGGATCGCGCGATTGACGTTGCCGCCCACGAACCTGGTGGCGGCTCTTGTCCGGTCCATTGCGGTCGGACGCTTGAGCCCGCGAATCTCCACAAGACTGAGAAGATACGATAGCACCGATTCCGCACCCTTGTTCTCATTACATCGATCCGGATGAAGTCCGTCCAGGCAACTGCCCGTTTCCGGATCGGTCAACGCTGTCTGCAAGTCGTTTTCACCCAGAAACCACTGAAACGCGCGCAGCGCCTCCATCGGCCAGTCAGCGTCATCGTCCGCCCGCGACGCAGCAAGGCAGGCGGAGATTGTCGCCGAAGCCTCGACGGGTTGCTGATCGAACGCTTCCGGTTTCTGGCGCCGCCGGCCGAAGCTCTTGGTCCCAACCGGTCTGAAGTATCCCGACGATGTGGTCTGAAGTGAGTTGAGCCAGCGGAGCGATCGGAGACCAACCTCGACATATGCCAGCGTGTGGGTTGCCAGTCCGGTCTGGATCAGCGCCTGGGGAAGCCGCGCGTTGTCGTAAGCAAGCGAATCTTCAAACCAGACCCAGTCATCGGTTTCTGTTGCCGAGATGAGCGACATCAACCGGTCGGCCAAAAGCCTGCGAAGATGGTTGGCGAGAATGTCACCGCCGGCCTGCGTGCAGTAGGCGTCTAAGCCCAGAAGCGCGAACGCCCACGCTCGTGGCGACGAGAATTCCTCGACCACGGGAAGCGCAGTCTTGAATAGTGCGCCGGCCCATCTGCGGCGAGACGGATCAGTATCGTTCCGTGCGCATTCGGCCAATGCCCAAAGTGTCCTGCCATGACTGTCTTCCGAGCCCCGCTCTTCCAGCCATCTGCGGTCGTAGCTCATAAAATTTCGAAACCGGCGGGTCTCCGGGTTCCAGGCATGCTGGATGAACGCTGCAAAGTGCGCAGTGACCGTTTCTGCCAATTGCACTTCGCCGCAATTGACCAGCAGGTTTGAGAACAGCAGCGCGCGGGCATTGTCATCGGTGCAGTAGCCGTGTGCGCGATTCGGTACCGAATGGACGGCGTGCTGGAGCACGCCTGTGCTGTCGCAGAGTGAAAGGAAATGTCCGATCTGAATCTCGGGTACGGCGCGACCGCTTCTTCCGAAACCGATGGCATCGATGGGGAGTGTTATTCCACGCCGGGCATTCTCGCTCTCAGTCTCGAAGACGGTCAGATAACGCTTTGCCGTTTGCACCCAGGTCATCGATCGGCTTGCCGCGTAGGCGCGCTTGCGCATGGAATAGCGCCGGACGTCATTGGTCAGGAGACCGGAGATTTCAGTGCTCAAAGCTCTGGCATCGGCAAAAGGAACCAGAATGCCGCACCCGTCGCTCAGTAATTCCTTGGCGTGCCAATAGGGTGTGGACACAACCGCCTTTCCCAACCCGAAACTGTACGCAAGGGTACCCGATGATATCTGGGCTTCGTTGAGATAGGGAGTCGTATAGACGTCGCACATTGAAATGAAGT
>JBAUCK010000006.1:0-49674 GCA_049677525.1 Xanthobacteraceae bacterium | reverse complement strand
TCCGACCACCGCATCCGTAAACGCCGTGGTGCCGAACGTGCCGCCGAGATCGCGCGTGCGGTCGGTGGGGAAGGCGATGGTGTCGTCGAGTGCCTTTTCGATTGCCGCTGCGGCACGCCCGTAATTGTCCTTGGCATGTTTCTGGCCGAGCCAGGCCAGCAGCATGGCGACCGAGCCGATCAAGGACGACGGATTGGCGAGGTCCTTGCCGGCGATTTCCGGCGCCGAGCCGTGCTGCGCTTGCGCCACGCCGTAGGTGTCGCCGGCATTCAGCGACGCGGCGAGGCCAAGGCTGCCGGACAATTCCGAGGCCTCGTCGGAGAGAATGTCGCCGAACATATTGGTGGTGACGATGACGTCGAACTGGCTGGCGTCGCGGATGAGCAAAGCCGCCATGGCGTCGACAATTTTTTCCTCGTAAGCGATGTCGGGATATTTGGCGGCGACCGCGCGCGCGCATTCGAGAAACAGCCCGTCGGAGACGCGCAGCACATTGGCCTTGTGCACGGCGGTGACTTTCTTGCGGCCCTCGCGGCGGGCGAGCGCGAAAGCGGATTCGACGATGCGCGTCGAGCCGAGGCGGGTGATCTTGCGGAACGACAGCGCGAGGTCCGGCGTCGGCATCATCTCGCCCGGGCCGACATACATTGAGCGGTCGGAATAGAAGCCCTCGGTGTTCTCGCGCACGATGACGAGATCGAGCGGCTTGCCGCAGGGCGGCGTGAATCCCGGACGGGTGCGTGCGGGGCGGATATTGGCGTAGAGGTCAAGCCCGATGCGGAGCGCTCCCGACGGATTGATGCCGCCTTGCGCCACGGGGGGATAATCGTTGTGCGAGACCGGGCCAAGCACGGTGCCGTCGGCGCGTTTTGCGGCGTCAAGCGTTTCCTTGGGGAAGGTGGTTTTCGACTTGTCCATCGCGGCAAAGCCGATCGGCATAGAGGAGAATTTCATGCCGAGGCCGAACACGTCATTGGCGCGCGTCATCACGCGCACCGTCGCTGCCGAAATCTCCGGGCCGATGCCGTCGCCTTCGAGGATCAGGATGTTCATGAAAGCCGGTTTCCTGGGTGTTTCAGAGGGGCGCTTCTTGCCGGAGCGCGGAACGTGGTATGCCGTATCGGTGAGCGGAAGTCGACGTGGTGCCCGGCGGAAGGTGCGCCGCACGAGAGCGTGAGCATGAATGTATCCGAACTAGCGGAAGGGGCGGCGGGCGCACAATCTCTGACCAAATCTCCGACCTCAGCGCTGGCTGATTTTGCGGCGTCCCTCCGCGGCGAAGATCTGCCGGCGCATGTGGTGGACGCGCTGGGCGACCTGTTTCTCGATTATCTCCGTGTCGCCTCGATCGGCGCGGACATGGCGTGGAGCGGCTGGGCGCGGGACTATCTCAGCAGCCTCGGCCGGCACGGCGCGGCGCCGGTGCTGTTCGATAAGACGGGTTGCGATCCGGTCGGGGCGGCATTCCTCAATACGACTTACGCCGGCAGTATCGACGCCGATGACACCCATGTCGGCTCGATGCTGCATCCCGGCTCGATCGTGTTCTCGGCGGCGCTCGCGGTTTGCGGGAGGGCGAACGGCGCGGATTTCCTCGCCGCGGTCGCCGCAGGCTATGAGGCGATGATCCGCATCGGCCTGTCGATTCAGCCGACGCATTTCCGGCGCGGCTTCCAAAGCACGGCGACCTGCGGTGGGTTCGGCGCCGCGGTGGCCGCGTCGCGGCTCTTGTTCGGCGGCAAGGCGGAAGCCGATGTCGATGCCGTTCGGCGCATCGCCGAAAGCATCGGCATGGTCGCTTCCTTCTCCGGCGGCCTTACGCAGTTCTATCAATCCGGTTCGACCGTGAAGCGCATCCACGCCGCGCGCGCGGCCGAGAACGGTGTCGCCGCGGCGCTGCTGGTTGCCAAAGGCTTTTCCGGGCCGACCGATATTCTCGAAGGCGCGAACGGCTTTGCCCGCGCCTATGCCGACGCGTTCGACCCCGGCATCATCACCGGCGCATTGGGCCGTGATTATCTTCTCGACGGCGTGACGGTGAAAGGTCATGCGTGCAGCGCCCGCGTGCAGGCCGCCGTCGAGGGTGTCGTCGCGCTGTGTCGGGCGCACGGCGTCGCATCCGAAGCGATCGAGGAGCTTTATGTCGGCATTCCCTCCGTCATTCTCGGCCGCCTGACGATCCCGCGCCCGGTCGACGTGCAAGCGGCGCAAATGAGCCTGCCGCATAGTGTCGCGCTCGCCGCGTTTCTGGCGCCCAAAGCCGACGACGGTTTTGCGCTCAGCGTGCGCGATTACGAGGACAGTATCGCCAACGCTACGCTCAAAGCGATCGAGCAGCGCGTGACATGCGAGGTCGATCCCGAGGTCGAAAAAGCGACCACGGCGGAATCGGTGCCGGCCCGCATCGTCTTGAAACTGAAATCGGGTACGACACACACCATCTTCGTCCCGGCATCGAAGGGCAGCCCATCGAATCCGTTCACGCGGGCCGACCACGCCGCGCGCTTCCGCAGCGAACTGGAGCGCCGGTGGCCCGCCGCGCGCTGCGATGAGATCGTTGACCTGTCCCGCCGTATCGTGGCGTTGCCGGACATGATGCAAGTGACCGCATTGCTCGCGTGAGGCTCCAGGGATGGAGCGCGGCGGCAAAATAGAGCAACGTGCCGCGCGAGAAGACGCCAACGGCCGTAGAGAGCCGGGGAGGAAGCGATGACGTACCTGTTTCGCGCGGCATATTGCGCGCTCGCGCTGATCGTTCTGACGCTCGGCGCGATATATGCGAGGCCTGCCGCCGCGCAGGATTTTTCCGACAAACCGATCCGCATCATTGTCGGGCTTGCGCCGGGCGGGGCCACCGATGTGACGGCGCGGCTGATTGCGCAGCGGCTGACGCAAAGCCTCAACACCAATGTCTATGTCGAGAACAAGCCGGGTGGCGCCTTCGAGCCGGCCTACCACGAACTGACCAGCGCCGCGCCGGACGGCCACACGCTGTTCATGATTTCGGCCGCCGTGACCGTGACGCAGCCGGCGCAAAAAGATTATCCCTACGACATCCGCAAAATGACGCCGGTGACTGAAGTGTCGGAAGGTCCGTTCATTCTGGTCGGCCGCAAGGCACTCAGTTTCCGCAATGTCACCGACCTCGTCGATTACGGCAGAAAGAATCCCGGCGAGCTCACGTTCGGTTCGGGCGGCGGCACTGGCTCATCTCTGTCGCTCGCCGCCGAGCTCTTGCGTATCTCCGCCGGCATCAGCATCGTCGACGTGCCCTATAAGGGCGCGGCCGAGGCGCTCAACGATCTTCTCGGTGGGCGGGTCGATGCAATGTTCGACGCTATGCCGGTGCAGGTTGGCCAGGTGAAGGCCGGCAATGTTTCGGGGCTTGCGGTGACCAGCGCTCAGCGTGCTCCTGCGCTGCCTGACGTGCCGACCATGGTCGAATCCGGCTTCAAGGATTACGTCGTCTCGAACTATTTCGGCCTGCTGGCGCCGCCCGATACCCCGCCCGCCGTGACGAAAAAACTACGTGACGAAATCGTCAAGATCGTCGCGGCGCAAGATGTCGCCGAGATGTTCGACAAGCAGGGCATGAAGCCCGTCGCCAACGAACCCGCGCAATTCGGCAACGTGCTTGCGGCCGATCTCGCGCGCTGGACCGACGTGATCAAGAAGGCCGGGATCCAGGTGCAGTAAGGCCGCGCTTCGCTGGGAAAACAGGGCAGGATTGTGTCGGTGGGTACTGCCACAGCGACTGCTTTTCGTGTCCGCCTTATTCCAAGCCGAATTCGCCTGCGACTGTGCCGACCTTCCAGGGCGAGGGGCCATCCGATTACTATGCTCATGTCATGAACCCAGTCGGCGGCAAATAAAGCGGACCTAATGAAGCGGAACCCATGAGCAAGAAAATCGACCCGCTCAAGCTATCGTCACCTCATATTTTCTTGATCCGGATGCTCGTTTTCATCATCCTGGTTGGAATAGTCGGCGCCTTCCTGCGTCAACAGATCGTCGTGGCCTTCATGGCCAATCCGGGCCTGAACGGGTTGATTATCCTTGTTGAAGTGATCGGGATCTCGCTGTCACTACGCCAGGTGCTGCGGCTTTATCCGGAAATAAAGTGGGTCAACAATTTCCGGCTCCGCCAGCCCCGCGCCGGGGACGATCGCGCTCCGGTCCTGCTCGCGCCGATGGCGGCTATCCTTGGCGCGCGCGCCGGCCCCATGACATTGTCGGCGCAATTGCTGCGCGGGATTCTCGACTCGATCGCAACGCGCCTGGACGAAGCCCGCGACATCTCTCGCTACATCACCGGCCTGCTTGTGTTCCTTGGCCTGCTCGGCACTTTTTGGGGACTGATCGAGACGGTGAGCGCGGTCGGCAGCGTTATTCAAGACCTCAAGCCGACTGAGGATGCTGCGAGCATGTTCGACTCGCTGCGCTCCGGTCTTGCCGCGCCACTGTCCGGCATGGGCATCTCCTTCTCGTCCTCGCTGTTCGGCCTTGCCGGCTCATTGGTGCTGGGCTTCCTCGATCTGCAGTCGAGCCAGGCCCAGAACAGGTTTTATACCGAGCTCGAGGACTGGCTCTCGACCACCGTCAATGACGACAGTGCCGAACCTTCGCTCAACGGCAACCTCGCCGGCGAAGTCAATACGGCGCTCGATCGTTTGCGCCGGGCCGTCGATCAGGTCGGCTCCGGCAGAGCGGCCGCCAGTGCGATGGCCGATCTCGCGGAATCTATCCAGCATCTGGTGCATCACATGCGCGAGGAGCAGCAAACGATCCGCCAATGGGTCGACATCCAGGCCGAGCAGCAGAGTGAGGTCAAGAAGCTCCTCCAAGCCATGCTGGACGACAAGGCAAAACAGGAGGGGGCGTGATGGCTCTCGCCCGCATGCACCGCCACAATGGCGGCCTGAACTATTGGCCGGGCTTCGTCGACGCGCTGTCGACGCTGATCCTCAGCATCATCTTTCTCCTGACGGTGTTTGTGGTGATGCAGTTTTACCTGCAACGGGACGTCGCCAATAAGAGCAGCGCGCTGTCGCATCTCAGCGCGCAGATTGCCTATCTCGGCAAGCTGTTGTCGATGGAGAAAACGGACAATTCCAGTCTCAAGGACCAGGTTGCTCAGCTGAGTACCAATCTGACGGCTGTGCAAAGCGAGCGCGATCACGCGCAATCTGCAGCTGCCACGGCCCAAGCCGCCGTGAAAGCGACCCAGAACCAACTCATCGATATCACGGGGCAACTCGCGGGTGAGAAAAATACCTCTGCCGATGCGCAGGGCAAGGTCACGGAGCTCGATAAGCAGATTGAAGGCGAAAAGAAGATATCGGCCGATGCGCTGGCGCAGGTCGACGCCTTGAGCCAGCAGATCGTTGCCCTGCGCAATCAGCTGACCGCGCTGGCGCAGACACTCGACGCTTCCGAAAAGAAGAATGCAGATGCGCAAACCCGCATCACCGACCTCGGCCAGCAGCTCAATCTGGCGCTGGCCGAAAAGGTCAACGAGCTCAACCGCTACCGGTCGAATTTCTTCGGCAAGCTTCGCGAGATCCTCGGCGATCGCCCAGATATCCGCGTGGTGGGTGACCGGTTCGTCTTTCAGTCCGAGGTCTTCTTCGACAGCGGCCGCTCCGACTTGAAGCCGGAAGGCCGCGTCGAGCTCGACAAGCTCGCTGCCGTGCTGCTCGACCTCGAAAAGACCATTCCGGCCGATCTTGGCTGGGTCATGCGCGTTGACGGCCATACCGACATTCGGCCGGTCACCGGCCTTTTCAAATCGAATTGGGATCTCTCAGCGGCGCGCGCGATCGCGGTCGTGCAATACCTCGTCAGCAAAGGCGTGCCGCCGCAGCGGCTGGTTGCCGCCGGGTTCGGCGAGTTCCAGCCGATCGATCCGGGAAATACCGAGGACGCCTATCGCCGCAATCGACGGATCGAATTCAAGCTGACCGAGCGTTGAGCGGCAATAGGCTCCGAAGGGAGCGCTACAAGCCCGCGAGATATTTCGCGATGGCCTCGCGGTCGCTCTGCGACAGCGCCTTCATGAATCCCGGCATGTCGAGATTGTTGGTGCGCTGACCGTCGGCGAATGCGTTCATGGCGCTCGTCAGATATTCGGCGCTCAACCCCGCAAGCCGCGGCGCCGGCGCGCCGCCTTCGAAATTGGCCTGATGGCAGGCTTTGCACGTCTGAATTTTTGCAGCGATGACATCGGACGGCGGAGCAGGCGAAGGGGTGGCGGTGCTTGCCGTCTGCTTGCCCGGCCAGGGCTTCGCCGCAAAATAATTGGCGAGCGCGCGCAGACCGTCGAGCGAAGTGCCTTGAACGAGGGGCGCCATGATCGGGTTCTTGCGGTCACCGCTGTGGAAGTCGTGCAGCTCCTTGTAGAGATAATTTCCCTGCTGGCCCGAGATGATCGGAAAGTTCGCGGAAATCGGCGTGCCGTTCTGGCCGTGGCAGGTGCCGCACACTTGCGCCTTGGCTGCTACAGCATCGTCATCGGCGCGCGCCGGGGCGGCAACGAAGGCGAGAGCCCCAACACTAGACGCAACAACGAAAGCGATCGCGAATCGGCGATTGAACATCATCCCAGCTCCCTGTGCATGTTCGCAGTCTCGCGGGGAGACTGCGACGGCGCGTTTGACGCGCTCTTTAACCCCGCTCTTGCAACCGCAAAGCTGCCAAGGCCGGAGAGTTTGCGCAAGACCAAAGGTGGGCAAAGGCAGCCAAAGCTGGCAATGCCTGCGCTGATGCATAGATAATTCGTTCCAGCCAACCGGAATTGGGGGGACAGCGCATGAAATTCGGCATCGGCCAGCCCGTGCGGCGCACTGAGGACCTTCGGCTGATCACCGGTCGGGGGCTCTATACCGACGACATCGTGCTGCCGCGGACGGCGCAGGCCTTCGTGCTGCGGTCACCGGTGGCCCATGCCAATATCAAGCGCATCGATACCGCGGCGGCGCGCGGCACGCCCGGCGTGCTCCTGGTCGCGACCGGCGAGGATTTGGCCGAGCTCGGCGACTTGCCGTGCATGGTGCCGCTGAAAAATCGCGACGGCACATCGCGGCACGACACGCCGCGGCCGGTGCTGGCGCGCGGCAAGGTGCGCCATGTCGGCCAGCCCGTGGCGCTGGTGGTAGCCGAGACCCTTGAGGCGGCGCGCGATGCCGCTGAAGCGATCGTGGTCGATTACGAGCAATTGCAGGCGGTCACCGATGCCAAGGACGCGATTGCGCCCGGCGCGGCAAAGCTGTTCGACCACATTCCAAGCAACGTGGTTTTCGACTGGGACAACGATATGGGCGATGCGGCGTCGACCGACGACGCCTTCGCCAAAGCCGTGCGCACCGTGACGCTCGAACTCGTCAACAACCGCGTCGTTGCCAATTCGATGGAGCCGCGCAATGCGCTGGCCGAATATGACACGGCGAGCGGCCGCTCGACGCTCTATACCGGGACGCAGGGACCGCATTTCGTACGCGATCCGCTGGCCGACACGGTGCTCAAGATCGGCAAGGACAAGCTGCGCCTGATCACGCGCAATGTCGGCGGCGGCTTCGGCATGAAGGCCTTCGTCTATCCCGAACATGCGCTCGTGGTCTGGGCGAGCCGCAAGCTTGAACGCCCGGTGAAGTGGCAGGAAGACCGCTCCGAAGGGTTCGTCTCCGATAATCAGGGCCGCGATCATCACACCCGCGCCGAGCTCGCGCTCGACGCCAAGGGCCGCTTCCTCGGCTTGCGGGTCTCGGTCTTCGCCAATATCGGCGCTTACCTTTCGCCGTTCGGCAGTTTCGTGCCGACGCGTTCGACCGACCTCGTATCCGGCCTCTATGTGTTCGGCGCCATCCACGTCAATGTGAAAGGCGTCGCCACCAATACTGTGCCGGTTTGCGCCTATCGCGGCGCCGGCCGTCCGGAAGCCGCTTATCTGATCGAGCGGCTGGTCGATGCCGCGGCGCGCGATACCGGCATGAGCCCGGACAAGATCCGCCGCGTCAATTTCGTGCCGCCGTCGGCCATGCCCTACACGTCCGCGACCAAGCTCGTGCTCGATTCCGGCGAATTCGAAGAAGTGATGGACCGCTGCATGGCGACCGCGGAATGGGCGTCGTTCAAGACGCGGCGGCGCGACAGCGAGCGCAACGGCCGGCTGCGCGGCATCGGCATGGCGACCTATACCGAACGCTGCGGCGGCGGATTTCCCGAAACCGCCTCGATCGAGTTCAAGGACGACCGCGTCGAGCTGGTGATGGGAAATCAGGAGTACGGCACCGGCCTGCACACCGCCTATAAGCAGATAGTCTCCGATCAGCTCGGCATCGATGCCGACCGTATCGAGGTCATCATGGGCGATACCGACCGCACGCCGTCGGGCCTGACCGGCGGCTCGCGCGCTATCGCCGTCGGCGGCACCGCGCTTTACGAGGCGGGCCGTATCATCATCGGCAAAGGCAACGAGCTTGCCGCGCATATGCTCGAAGTCTCCGCGGCCGATATCACGTTCGAGGACGGCGCCTTCGGCGTGCCTGGCACCGATCTGCGCGTCGATCTGCTCGACGTGGCGAAGGCGGCGAACGATCCAAAGAAACTGCCGCCGGGCATGGAGCCCGGGTTCGACACCACGCATCAGCGCGTGCCGCCGGCGCAGACGTTCCCCAATGGCTGTCACATCGTGGAAGTCGAGATCGATCCGGATACCGGTTCAGTCGCTATCGAACGCTACACGATCGTCGACGATTTCGGCCGCACCATCAATCCGCTGATGCTGGAAGGGCAGGTGCATGGCGGCGTGGTGCAGGGCATCGGCCAGGCGCTCCTCGAACACGCAGTTTACGATCCGGATTCAGGACAACTCCTGTCCGGCTCGTTCATGGACTATGCCATGCCGCGCGCCGGCGATATTCCGCACTTCGCGTTTGCGACCCACAACGTGCCGTCGACGTCAAATCCGTTCGGCGTCAAAGGCGCGGGTGAGGCGGGCGCCGTCGGCGCGCCACCGGCCGTGATCAATGCCATCGTCGACGCGCTGCATCGCAAGAACGGCGCGCGACATATCGACATGCCGGCGACGCCGCGCAAAGTGTGGGAGATGATCAACGCGCGGTGAGGATAAGACAACTTCCACCTCGTCATACGCGGGCTTGACCCACGTATCCATGCTGAGATGACGTCTTGTGACAACTTACCGTCTGGGCTGACGAAGCGGACCGCCGCATGGACCACCGGTCAAGCCCGGTGGTGACGAACCAAATATCTCCGCGTCTTCTGATATTTCACCAGCGCCGCGCCGAAGGCCTCGAAGAGGGTGCGATTGATCGGGTTGCTGGCGGCATCGTGTTCCGCATGCCATTGCACGCCGAGCGCAAAGCCTGGCGCTTCGGCGACCCGGATCGCCTCTATCGTTTCATCTTCGGCTAAGCCTTCGACGACAATGCGCTCGCCCGGCGTAAGAATCCCCTGGCCGTGCAGCGAATTGACCTTGATCGTCTCGGCGCCAAGGAGCTCGGCGAAGACGCCGCCGGGCGTGAGCCGCACGTCGTGGCGGTCGGCGAAGACGACGGCGACGTCGGGATGGAATTCGCCGTTCGGCAGCCGCGGTGCGCGATGGTTCATGCGGCCGGGCAGGTCGCGGATTTCCGGATGCAGTGAGCCGCCATAGGCGACGTTCATCTCTTGCAGGCCGCGGCAGATACCGAACAGCGGCACGCCGCGCGCAACGCTAGCCTGGATCAGTTCGAGCGCGAGCGTGTCGCGCTCGGGGTCATAGGGCTCGTAGCGCGGGTCTTCGTCCTCGCCGAAATGGCGCGGATGCACATTGGCCCGCGCGCCGGTAAGGAGGATGCCGTCGACGGTGTCGAACAGCGCTCCGATATCGGTGATCTCCGGCGAGCCGGCGAAGATCAAAGGAAGCGCGCCCGCGGTCTCGGCGACCGCGCGCAGATTGCGCTCGCCGACCCGCTGCGCCCGAAACTTGCCCTCGACCAGATGCGCGCTGCCGATGACGCCGACGACGGGTTTTCTTCCCTTCATCAGGCCATTTGTACCGATCCATTTCGGGGAGGCAATGACGCGGAGGATAAACTTCCCCGCGCCGTCCGCATTGCTGCGCGGCTCGTCTATCGGCGTCCGGCTCGGGGAAAGCGCGCTAAGCGGCGTGCCGCCGCCGTGCCGCAGTGGCGCTTTTTGGCTTCTTGACGGGCTTTCGCGCCGTCGGCCGCTTTGGCGACCTTGTCCTGCCTGTGGCCGTGGCGGCGCGCACCTGCGTGCCGCCGGCCGAAGGGGCCGCGACCGGGGGCGCTGGATCGGAGTTGATAGGGGGGTGCTTCCGTACGTACACGCATCCCAGGATAATCTTCGTCCGGGGTGATGCGGAAAAGGATAAGACTGATTTTAGCACCCGGGCTCGCGACTCGTCGTCCAACCGACCGAGAACCTCAATTATTGAGGTAAGGGCCAAAGCGGCGGAGCTGTTTTCGTTTTCCATATTTGAACTAGCTTGTCGTGAAAAGAGGTAACGCCGATGATAAGCGGCACGATGCAGGAGAATATCCCCATTACCAGGGATGAAGATACTCTAGTCTTTCGGAATTGAGCACTAAAAGTCGCGCTAGATCACGCCTACTCTGCCGCCTCAACCCGCTTCTTCTTGCTGACGCCGCCGCGCGCGAGCACCGGCTTCAAGAACTGGCCGGTATAACTCCGCTTCTCCCGCACGATATCCTCCGGCGTCCCCGCTGCGACGATTTCGCCGCCGCCGTCGCCGCCTTCGGGGCCGAGGTCGATGACCCAGTCTGCGGTCTTGATCACTTCGAGATTGTGCTCGATGACGACGATGGTGTTGCCGCTCTCGACCAGCTCGTGAAGCACTTCGAGAAGCTTGGCCACGTCGTGGAAATGAAGGCCGGTTGTGGGCTCATCCAAAATGTAGAGCGTGCGGCCGGTGGCGCGCTTTGACAGCTCCTTGGCGAGCTTGACGCGTTGCGCTTCGCCGCCTGACAACGTCGTCGCCTGCTGGCCGACATGGATGTAGTCGAGGCCGACGCGGTGCAGCAGCGCCAGCGGCTCACGCACGCGCGGCACCGCCTTGAAGAAATCGAGCGCCTCCTCGACCGTCATGTCGAGCACGTCGGCGATGGATTTGTTCTTGAACACGACTTCCAAGGTTTCGCGGTTGTAGCGCTTGCCCTTGCAGACGTCGCAAGTGACATAGACGTCGGGCAAAAAGTGCATCTCGATCTTGATGACGCCATCGCCCTGGCAGGCCTCGCAACGGCCGCCCTTGACGTTGAACGAGAAGCGGCCGGGCTCGTAGCCGCGCGCTTTTGACTCGGGCAAGCCGGCGAACCACTCGCGGATCGGCGTGAAGGCGCCGGTATAGGTCGCCGGGTTCGAGCGTGGCGTGCGGCCGATCGGCGACTGGTCGATGTCGATCACTTTATCCAGATGTTCGAGGCCTTCGATGCGGTCGAACGGGGCGGGGGCCTCGTTGGCGCCGTTGAGACGGCGCGCCACGGCCTTGTACAGCGTGTCGATCAGCAGCGTCGACTTGCCGCCGCCGGACACGCCGGTGACGCAGGTGAACAAGCCAAGCGGGATTTCGGCCGAGACGTTTTTCAGATTGTTGCCGCGCGCGCCGATGATTTTGAGCATACGGCTCGGATTTTTCGGCCGCCGCTCCGGGATCGGAACGGCGAGCTCGCCGGAGAGATATTTGCCGGTCCAAGAGTCCTCCGCCGCGATCAGGTCGTCGACGCTGCCTTGGGCGATCAGATTGCCGCCGTGAATGCCGGCGCCGGGGCCGATATCGAGCACATAGTCGGCGGTGCGGATGGCGTCCTCGTCGTGCTCGACGACGATGACGCTGTTGCCGAGATCGCGCAGCCGGCGCAGCGTCTCGAGAAGCCGGGCATTGTCGCGCTGATGCAGCCCGATCGACGGCTCGTCGAGCACATAGAGCACGCCGGTCAAGCCCGAGCCGATCTGCGAGGCGAGCCGGATGCGCTGGCTCTCGCCGCCGGACAAGGTGCCGCTTGCCCTGGCTAAGGTGAGATATTCAAGTCCGACATTGACCAGGAAGCGCAGCCGCTCGCGGATTTCCTTGAGCACGCGCACCGCGATTTCATTCTGCTTGGCGTTGAGCTTTTGCGGCAGGTCGTTGAACCAGGCCGCCGCCTTCTTGACCGACATGTCGGAGACTTCGCCGATATGGCGCTCCGCGATTTTTACGCAGAGCGCTTCGGGCTTGAGCCGATAGCCGTTGCAGGCGTCGCAGGGCACGTCGGTGAAATAGCGGGCGATCTCCTCGCGGGCCCAGTCGCTGTCGGTCTCTTTGTAGCGGCGCTCGAGATTGGTGATGATGCCTTCGAAGGCGCGCTTGGTGTCGTAAGCGCGCGTGCCGTCGTCATAGGAAAAGCGGATCTCGTCGTCGCCGGAGCCATAGAGGATGGCCTCCTGCGTCTTCTTCGGCAGGTCCTTCCATTTGGCGTCGAGCGTGAATTTGTAGTGCTTGCCGAGCGCCTGCAGCGTCTGCACGTAATAGGGCGACGACGATTTCGCCCAGGGCGCGATGGCGCCTTTGCGGAGCGTGCGCTCCTTGTCGGGAATGACGAGATCGGCATCGATATGCTGCTCGACGCCGAGGCCGCCGCATTTCGGGCAGGCGCCGAACGGATTGTTGAACGAGAACAGCCGCGGCTCGATCTCCGGAATGGTGAAGCCGGAGACCGGGCAGGCAAATTTCTCGGAGAAGATGAGGCGCTCGGCGGTTTCATTGCGCTGCTTGTTGGCTTTCGCGCTCGCCGTCGGACCGCTGTCGGCGAGTTCGGCGACGGCCATGCCTTCGGCGAGTTTCAGCGCCTGCTCAAGCGAATCCGCAAGGCGCGTCGCGATGTCGGGCCGCACCACGAGCCGGTCGACCACGACATCGATGTCGTGGGTGAATTTCTTGTCGAGCGCGGGGGCTTCGGTGATTTCGTAGAATGCGCCGTCGATCTTCACGCGCTGATAGCCGCGCTTCATGAATTCGGCGAGTTCTTTGCGGTACTCGCCTTTGCGGCCGCGCACGACTGGAGCCAAGAGGTAGATACGAGTACCCTCCGGCAGCGCCAGAATGCGATCGACCATCTGCGACACGGTCTGGCTCTCGATCGGCAGCCCGGTAGCAGGAGAGTAGGGCACGCCGGCGCGCGCCCATAGCAGCCGCATATAGTCGTAGATCTCGGTGACGGTGCCGACCGTCGAGCGCGGATTGCGCGAGGTGGTCTTCTGCTCGATGGAAATGGCCGGCGACAAGCCGTCGATCTGGTCGACGTCCGGCTTCTGCATCATTTCCAGGAATTGCCGCGCATAGGCCGACAGGCTTTCGACATAGCGGCGCTGGCCTTCGGCATAGATCGTGTCGAAGGCGAGCGAGCTTTTGCCCGAACCCGACAGCCCGGTGAAGACCACAAGCTGGTCGCGCGGAATGTCGAGATCGACGTTCTTGAGGTTGTGCTCGCGCGCGCCGCGGATCGAGATCACGTGGCGGCTTCGCGCGGTGGACCCTTTGGCGGTTTTCTCGTTGCTATTCATACGAAAAAGGTCCCGTTTCGCCGCGTGTTATGCGACGCCGGGACATCCTTTGGCTCGGGCGACTTGTCCCGAACATAGTGAGAACAGTGGGGCTTTGCCAGGGCGGGGCGGGTGTAATCCCCGGCCCTTCGCCGGCCCGGCGCGTTCAGATGACAGCCCACTGCCAGATTTCGTGGAGCAGACCTCTGAAACGACAAGGGCCGGCATCGGCCGGCCCTTGGAGTGCGCTTCAATCGAGTACGCGGTTACAGGTACTCACACAGGCAGCCTGATCGTGGGCATGATCTTATCCGAAAACCGGAAAACCACTTTTCGGGATCATGCCTAGTAGGGTCTGTCTCCAGCCCAATTGAAACGGTAATTGAGACCAAACGTGACGGCGTGCATGTCGGATTTGATCGAAATCGGCGTCTGCACGAACTGGTTATAGGTCTGGGTGCCGAAGTCGTAGAAATCGTATTCGAGCCTGGCGGAGAAATTCTCGGTCAGTCCATATTCGATGCCGGCGCCGGCGGTGAAGCCCGAGCGCGTATCGGTCACGGTTTGCGTGGGCCCCGTGATGCCGCCAGCGACCAGCGCCTGGCTGTAGCGGACATTCATCCAGTCGCCGCCGCCCTTCACATAAAACAGCCAGCTATCGGCGGCATAACCGACGCGTCCGGTCGCTGCCGCAATCCATTGCAGGCTCGAGGTTCCGTTTTCGAAGAGACCGCCGCCTGCAGTCGTCGCCACGCTGTTGGTGGCGCCGATATTCGTCGCCGACCAAGAGCCTTCGACTCCGATCACCCACGGCGCGAATTCGTAATTGGCGCCGACCTGGCCGCCGCCGATGACTCCCGCCGGATTGTTCGTGATGTTTCCGGTCAAAGCCGTCGCGGGCGCGGCCGTCGCCTGGCTGAAGGTGTCGTTGAGCAAGCCGCCGCCGACATTGCCGCCGAAATAGAGGCCGGTCCAATCGTAAAGCGCGGGGCGGTAAACGACCGGGGGAGCCGGAGCGGGAGCCACGGGCAGATCGGCCGCATGCGCGAGCGACACGCACGCCGCTGCCGCCAAGGCCGACGTCAGCAAACCAATACCAACACGTCCCATGCCAAGACCCTGCCGCTGGCCGGTTTGGCGCTAATACAATGCTTCCGGCAGCCGATGCATAGTGCAAAAAAACAACAGCCCACCGAATTCGCTGGTGGGCTGCGAGCAGGTGTCGTTGCCGAGATCGACATAGAGATATTGGATCCGCGCGGTGAGGTTGTCGGTGAGGACGCCTTCGAGACCAGCGCCGGCGGTCCAGCCGAATTGGGTGGAACTGGTGTCGGTAAATGCAGCGCCGCTGCCCTGGATGCTACCGAATGCACCGCCCGCTGTGCCGTAGAACAGGATGCGGTCAGCCGCGAAGCCGGCACGGCCGCGAATGGTGCCGAGCCAAGTGTTCTTGGTCGTGCAAGTGGTGCCGACACAGAGACCGTTGCTGGTAGAGCCATTGATACGCCGACGACGAATTGGTTGACCTGCCAATTGGCGCCGACGGTGCCGCCGGCCACGCCGCCGCTCAGATTGAAATCGCCTGAATTGCCGAACACGGAATTAGTCCAGTTCGACGTGCCGAAGCCCCAGCCGCCATTGATGCCGACATAAAAGCCGCTCCAGTTGTAAACCGGCACCGGCACGAAAGCCGGCGCGCGCGGCATCGGAGGGGGCGCCTGCGGCAGATCGGCTGCGACGACCGGCGCGCTGGCCGCGATGGTGGCAATGGCGAGCGACAAGGCACCGCAAAAAGAATCCGCCTCATATTGGCCTCCTTATCCGTACCGGGACTCTTGACGGTCGCGCTGCTTCGCCCTGCGGCAGCGCTTTCGTCATGGGGACTGACACCCGCTTTTGTGGACGCCCCTGTCTCCCGCGTAACTAACGGATGGTGCGCCAAAATGATGTGACCTGAAGGTCACGTCCGCCGAGAAACAGTGCAAAAACATGCCCCTAAATTGCCCAATTCCCCGCAGGCTCTTGCGCAAGGGCGAAGAACAAAATATGAACAAACTTTCGGGCGCCGAATAGGACCGCAAAGAGTTGCCAATAGTCATGTGGATAGCGGCAACCGGCACGGCTTGCGCCCTGGTGTCGAGGAATGTTCCGGCACTAGGGTCGCGACCGAAGCGGCGTGGTGCGCGACAAAATGCCTGCGCAACGAAACATGACGCGTGGCGAGGCATGACGCGCAATGAAACGTGCCGCGTTGCGAAACGTAGCGCGTTACCAAACATGCGCGCGATGAAACGGAGAGTGGTATGGCGGGAAGCGTCAACAAGGTGATCCTGGTCGGCAATCTGGGCGCCGATCCCGAAATCCGTCGCACCCAGGACGGGCGGCCGATCGCAAATCTGCGGCTCGCCACTTCGGAATCCTGGAAGGACAAGAGTACCGGCGAGCGGCGCGAAAAAACCGAATGGCACCGCGTCGTCATCTTCAATGAAAACCTGTGCCGGATCGCCGAGCAATATCTCAAGAAGGGCTCGAAGATTTACGTCGAGGGCGCGTTGCAGACGCGCAAATGGCAGGATCAGGCCGGTCAGGACCGCTATTCCACCGAAGTCGTGTTGCAGAACTTTCGCGGCGAGCTGACGCTGCTCGATCGCGCCGGGGGCGCGGGCGGGAGCGGCGGCGGCGACATGGACGAAGCCGGCGGCAGCGATTTCGGCTCGCCGGGTCCGACCCGTAAGGTCGCGGCTGCGGCGGGCGCCGGATCGATGCGCGGCGGCGATATGGACGACGAGATTCCGTTCTGACGGCCTTTCGTCATTCCGGCCGAGCGTGCTTGCGAGCGAGAGCCGGAATCCATAACCCCGGTTCTTGGAGTGGTCTTCCGGCGACACTCCCTCCAGTGTCGGGACTAGGGATTCCGGGTTCGCGCTTGGCGCGCCCCGGGGTGACGAAGCAGCGATGATCGACGTCATCTTCGCCATCAAATTCGCTCATGTGCTGACCGCGGCCGCGATGTTCGGCACGTGGCTTTGCCTCGCGATGTTCATGGTGCTGGCGCACCGCTCCGGTAACACCTCGGTCGTGGCCTTGACCGCGCAATTCGTCGTCAGCGTCGAGAAGATCGTGATGATCCCGGTCTTCGTGCTGCAGCCGCTCAGCGGATTTCCACTCGCGAGCGCAATCGGGTTTCAGCCGTTCAGCGAATTGTGGATTATTATTTCGCTGATCTTCTACGCCGCAATTGTCGTTTGCTGGGTTCTGGCGATGCGCATCGAGATCCGCATCCGCGGCCTGGCGCGCGAGGCGGCGCTTGGATCGCGGCCGTTGCCCAAAGCCTATCGCCAGCAGTTCCGCATCTGGTGCACGCTCGCCGGCCCGCTGCTTCTCGGCATGGCCTGCGTCTTCGCGCTGATGATCTGGCAGCCGCGGCTGGACTAGTTCGCTCTAGGCGGTGAGGGCGAGATTCTCATCGTCGCCTGCGGCGAGCTTTTCCAACGCGGTCCCGAAATCACGAAAGTGAGACATTGCGGCAAGGGCTGAAAGCCGGTGCTCACGTAAAACTGTTGCGCCGGATTATCGGCATGCACGGTGAGCTCGACGATCGGGCTGCCAAGCTCGCGCGCCAGCGCCGCGACACGCGCCACCAGCGCACGCGCGATTCCTTGGGCGCGATATTCGGTTTCGACAAAAAGGTCCTGCAGGAACACCACCGGTCCATTCCATCCGGTGACAACACGCTGGCTGCAGGGCTACGAGCGCAACGCGGCCGCGCTTGCCGAAAACGTGGAGGCTCATGGTGCGAGCCACGTCTACATATCCGAGATAAATTGTAATCTGTCGGAGCGGCCGCTCTGCGCAACCGACGCTGTCTCGCCGCGGAAATGAAAGAGGATCTATTGCGGCTGATCCGCGAAAACCCGCAGACGGCTTTCTATGTCTATACTTGGCGCGCCGTCGGACACGATGCGGCGTTCAGTTTGGTCTCGTACCCGGACACGCTCGCTTTGCTCGGCATCAAGTAACGGGCGGCGCCGGGTTTTAACCGCCGATAACGGCGCGGATGCCGTCAACCACATATTGCACGGCCAGCGCCGCCAATAGCACGCCGAGGAGCCGCGACAGCACGATATTGCCAGTGACCCCGAGAAACCCGGAAATGCGTTCGGACAGCCGGAAGGTCAATAGGCACGACGCCGCGACTGCGACTTCCACAGCAACAAGCGCGCCAAGCAGCCGCCAATCGCCGCCAGCGCGTCCGGCGAGCAGCACGGTCGCGGCGATGGCGCCGGGGCCGGCAAGCAGCGGGATCGCGAGCGGGAAGGCGGCGACGTTGCGCACGCGCTCTTCCGTCGCCTGTTCGGCGGCCTCCCCTTCGTGACGGCTGCGTACGCCGAACACCATTTCGGCCGCGATCCAGAACAGCAGCAGCCCGCCGGCAATCCGGAACGCCGGCAGCGAAATGCCGAACAGCACAAGCAGCCGCTCGCCGACCAGCGCGGTGCCGGTCAGGATGATGCCGGCAATGACGCTCGCGCGCAGCGCCACGCTCTTGCGCGAGTCGTTCGGCATGCCGTCGGTGACCGCGAGAAAGGTCGGCGCCATCGCGATCGGATCGACCACGACGAACACGGTGACGAATGCCGAGATGGCGAAATCGAGCAGCATGACAGGCATTCACCTATCGGGTTTCGCGCAGTTTGGCAGCCTCTTGTGTCACGGTATTGCCCCAGTTCCCAGGGCGCTGGTTGGGCCCCCTAAATTGTCAATATAAAGCATTGAAATCACGAAGGAAAATCATATGTAAAAGCGGCCGATAAAGGTGGCGTTGGGCTGGCCGATCGGGTAGAGAAACCGAATCAGAATCGCGCAAGATCCGTCACCAGATTCGTAGTCAGGATTCTTAGGCTTGTCAGACCAGGATAATGCCCCGCCTCCCGATGGCGGCGACGGCGGACAAGGTGCCGGACCGTCCGATATCCGCCCCGTGTCGATCACGGAGGAGATGAAGAAGAGCTACCTCGATTACGCCATGAGCGTGATCGTGGCGCGTGCGCTGCCGGATGCGCGCGACGGTCTCAAGCCGGTGCATCGGCGCATCCTCTATTCGATGCACGAAAACGGCTACACGCCTGACAAGAAATACGTGAAGTCGGCGCGCGTCGTCGGCGACGTGATCGGCAAATATCATCCGCACGGCGACCAGTCGATCTACGACGCCTTGGTGCGTATGGCGCAGGATTTTTCCATGCGCCTGCCGCTGATCGACGGACAGGGCAATTTCGGCTCGGTCGATGGCGATCCGCCTGCCGCCTATCGTTACACCGAAGCCCGCCTCACCAAAGTTTCAATGGCGCTGCTGGACGACCTCGACAATGAAACGGTCGATTTCCAGCCCAACTATGACAATACCGAGCGCGAGCCCACTGTGTTGCCGGCGCGCTTTCCCAATCTCTTGGTCAACGGCGCCGGCGGCATCGCGGTCGGCATGGCGACCAATATTCCACCGCACAATCTCGGCGAGGTGATCGACGCTTGCATCGCGCTGGCCGACGACCCGGCTCTGTCGATCGAAGATCTGATCGCCATCGTGCCGGGCCCGGATTTCCCGACTGGCGGCATCATTCTCGGCCGCCAGGGCATCCGTTCCGCTTATCACCTCGGCCGCGGCTCCATCACGATGCGCGGCAAGGTCGAGTTCGAGACCCTGCGCGGTGAGCGCGAAGCCATCGTCATTTCCGAAATTCCCTACCAGGTGAATAAAGCGCACATGGTCGAACGTATCGGCGAACTGGTGCGCGAGAAGAAGATCGAGGGAATTGGCGCGTTGCGCGACGAATCCGACCGCGACGGTTTTCGCGTGGTGATCGAATTGCGGCGCGACGCGGTGCCGGACGTGGTACTCAACCAGCTCTACCGCTTCACCTCGCTGCAATCCTCGTTCGGCGCCAATATGGTGGCGCTCGACAGCGGCCGGCCGCAGGTGATGAACCTGAAGGACCTGCTGACCGTCTTCATCGGCTTCCGCGAGGAAGTGATCTATCGGCGCATCAAACATTTGCTCAGCAAGGCGCGCGATCGCGCCCACATCTTGGTCGGGCTTGCGATCACGGTGGCCAATATCGACGAAGTGATCAGATTGATCCGCGCCTCCAAGGACGCCAACGAAGCGCGCGAACAATTGATGGCGCGCGACTGGCCGGCGCGCGATGTCGAAACCATGGTGCTGCTGATCGACGATCCGCGCCACGCCATGTCGCCCGAGGGCACCACGCGGCTGTCGGCGGAGCAGGCCAAGGCCATTCTCGACCTGCGGCTGCAGCGGCTGACGGCATTGGGACGCGACGAGATCAAGGCCGAGCTCGACAAGCTTGCCAAAGAGATCGCCGATTATCTCGATATTTTGCGCTCGCGTGCGCGCATCCAAACGATCCTCAAGGACGAGCTCACCGCCATCAAGGACGAATTCGCCACGCCTCGCCGCACCGTGATCATCGATCAGGAAGGCGAGATGGAGGACGAGGATCTGATCCAGCGCGAGGAGATGGTCGTCACCGTATCGCACGCCGGTTACGTCAAGCGCGTGCCGCTCTCGACCTATCGCGCGCAGAAGCGCGGCGGCAAAGGCCGCGCCGGCATGCAGACCCGCGACGAGGATTTCGTCACCCGCCTGTTTGTCGCTTCAACGCATACGCCGGTGCTGTTCTTCTCGTCGCGCGGCCAGGTCTACAAGGAGAAAGTGTGGCGGCTGCCGCAAGCGGCGCCGCAGGCGCGGGGCAAGGCGTTGATCAATATTCTGCCGCTGGAGCAGGGCGAGAATATCACCACCATCATGCCGCTGCCCGAGGATGAGAAGACCTGGGACACGCTCGACGTGATGTTCGCCACCACGCGCGGCACGGTGCGCCGGAACAAGTTGTCCGATTTCGCCGATGTGCGCCGCTCCGGCATCATCGCCATGAAGCTTGACGAAGGCGATGCTTTTGTCGACGTGCAGATCTGCACCGAGAACGACGATGTGCTGCTGACGTCGGCGGGCGGTCAGTGCATCCGCTTCGCCGTCAACGACGTCCGCGTGTTCCAGGGCCGCACCTCGATGGGCGTGCGCGGCATCAATCTGGCTGACGGCGACAAGCTGATCTCGCTGTCGATCCTGCGCCACGTCGAGGCCTCCGCCGATGAGCGCGTCGCTTACCTCAAGCGCGCCAACGCGGTGCGGCGCGGCCAGAACGGGGAAGGCGAGGAGAACGGCGGCACGGATGCCGAAGAGGCCGAGGGCGCCATCGAACTCGGCCAGACGCGCTATGCGGAATTGTCCGCGGCCGAGCAGTTCGTGCTCACTGTTTCCGAAAAAGGTTTCGGCAAGCGCACATCGTCATTCGAATACCGCACTACCGGCCGCGGTGGCAAAGGCATCGTCGCCATGGCGATCACCGAGAAGAACGGCAAGCTCGTCGCCTCGTTCCCGATCGAGGAGAGCGATCAGATCATGCTGGTCACCGACGGCGGCCAGTTGATCCGCTGCCCGGTCGATGGCATCCGCATCGCTGGCCGCTCGACGCAAGGCGTCATCGTGTTTTCGACCGGCGACGGCGAGAAAGTCGCGTCGGTGGAGCGGCTCTCCGAGGAAGGCGAGCAGGGCGAGCCAGGCGAAGAGAACGGCGGAGAGTAAGCCGTGGCGCCGTCTTGCCTGGCGTCGAAACTTATAAATTCCGCCCTATACATTACGCCGGTTCATTTTTCCTCCCCGCATAGCGCGAAGCTGCCGATATCTCACGGGCATTGTTGGAATGATCGCGGGCGCATGCGCTTCACCCATGGGCACCCATGGTGCTGATCCGAGCGGCGACTGCGCAGGACGCCGAGCCGAAAAAAGAACCCCCGATGATCGCGCGGGGCCGGACCCCGACACCAGGATACCGGCCTTCACGCTCCCGCGCGGCGCGATCGACACCCACACCCATATTTTCGGTCCGGCCAGCAAATATCCATTCGCCGCCGATCGGACCTATTCGGCGCCGGAAGCGCCACTGCCGATGTTTCGCGATGTCCATGCCACGATCGGTTGCGACCGCGCGGTCATCGTCAATGCAACGATCCACGGTACCGACAACCGCGTCGTCACCGACGCCATCGCTGCCTATCCCGAGCAGTACAAGGGGCTCGCCGTCGTCGCCGACACGATCAGCGACTCGGAGCTCGATGCACTCAACAAGGCTGGCATGCGCGGCTGCCGCTTCGCCTTTCTCAAGCGGTTGGGCGGGGTCAAGGACATGGCCGCTTTCACTCGGCTCGCCCATCGTGCGGCAGAGATCGGTTGGCACATCGATGTCTATCTCGATCCGGGCTCGGTCCCGGACTTTGCGCCGATCTTGACGGCGTTCCCAACCAGTTACGCCATCGACCACATGGGCACGACGCAAGCGGTCAAGGGTCTCGACGATCCGGGCTTCCAGGCGCTGCTCGATTTGCAGCGGCGCGATCAGAAATGCTGGGTCAAGATCACCGGTCTCGAGAGCGCTTCCGCGGCCGGGAAGCCATTCCACGACGCGGTTCCCTTCGCCAAGGCGCTCGTCGACAACGCTCCGGATCGGGTGCTGTGGGGAACGGATTGGCCGCACCCCAATGTGAAGATCATGCCGAACGACGGCGAGATCGTGGATCTCATTCCGCTCTATGCTCCCGATGCGGCAGTCCGACGCAAATTGCTGATCGACAATCCGACGCGGTTTTTCGACGGTTTAAGTTTTCGGCCCGGGTTCGCCGGCAGCTTGGAGTTTCAGATATGCCCGAGGCGCCGATCGATTTCGGGTTGTTGGCCGGAGCGGGAGCTCCCGCGCGCGATTACAAGGCCGGCGACGTCATTTTCAACGAAGGCGATGCCGCGCGTGAACTGTTCATCATCCAGAGCGGCGAAGTGGAAATCCGCCTCGGCAACCGCGCCCTCGAATCGCTGCCGCAATACAGCATCGTCGGCGAAATGGCTCTGATCGATACGGCTCCGCGCAGCGCCACGGCAGTGGCCGCAAGCGAAGTCAAGCTCGTTCCCGTCCCCGAGAAGCAGTTCCTGTTCTTGATCAGCAACACGCCGCATTTCGCGCTCAATGTGATGCGGATCATGGCGCGGCGGTTGCGGGCGATGAACAAAAGCCTATAGCGGTGTCGGTGCTGCCGCCTTTGCGATAGCGAGTGTCTTTACGATAGCGAGCCTTGGCGGGGTCGCGTATCGTGACTTTGCTCTGGAGGTCGATCGATGAATTGGGACCTGTTCGCCGCTTTCCTTGTCATAACCGCCGTTCTGATCGTCGTGCCGGGCCCGATCGTTACTTTGATCATCGCCACGGCCGCGCGGCAGGGCGTCCGGCCGGCTCTGGTGACGGTGGCTGGGACCTCCGTCGGTAACGCCATTCTGCTCGCGGCGATCGCGCTTGGGTTGGGCTGGGTTCTGCAGAACGCGGAAGCGCTTTTTGTCGTATTGCGCTGGATCGGCGCGGCTTATTTGATCTGGCTCGGCATTCTGGCTTGGCGTCATGCGGGTGAATTGAAGCCGGTAGAAACTAGCGGTCGCGTGAATTTCACTCGCGGACTTGTCGTGGCGCTGTCAAATCCGAAGACCATCGCGTTCTTTACGGCTTTCCTGCCGCAATTCGTCGACCCCACTTTGCCGGTCGCATTGCAGCTCACCATCATGTGCACGGTCACGGCGATGTTCGCTGCTTTATCGGACTCGGCCTGGGTGATCGCGGCCGGCATGGGCCGCGCTTGGTTCATGCGGCCGTCACGCGCGAAGCTGCTCGGGCGTGTGTCCAGCGCCGTTTTGATCGGCGGCGGTGTGTGGCTGTCGCTCGCTCGCCGCACCGGCTAGCGTTGACGATGCGACGGCTTGCCACGATCGCGCTTCTCGCTACGGTGATATTCGCCGCTTTCGGGCCGAGCGCGGCGTCGGCGGCTTCGCGCGCGCATGTTTACCTGTTCCGCGGCTTGGCCGACATATTTTCTACCGGCATGGACACGCTCGCCGACGAGATCAACAAGCGCGGCGTCTATGCAACGTCGCACAGTCACACCGAATGGAAGGCGCTCGCCGACCAGGCCGCCGTGGACTACAAGGCCGGTAAGGAAGGACCGATCATTCTCGTCGGCCATTCACTTGGCGCCGATGCCGTCATGGAGATGGCCGACTATCTCGGCGACAAGGGCGTGCCGGTGGCGCTGGTGATGCCGTTCGACGGCACGCAATCGTTCCCGGCATCGGCGAATGTCAGCCGCGTCGTGAATTTCACCCAGCGCGACTACGCCTATATGCGCAAAGGCCCGGGCTTCCGCGGCACGCTGGTCAATGTCGATCTGAGTTCGGATCCCAATATCGGCCATCTCAATATCGACAAGTCGGCGCGGCTGCATGCGCGCGCGATCACCGAAATCTTGGCGGTTGCCGCCGGCCATATGGGGCCGCCGGTTGCCGATAAGCCGCCGGCTGCGGCAGCGCCGAGCGCGGCTGGCGGCGCGACGCATCACGAGGACATTGGCAGGAGCGAGGAGCGGCGCGGCATCGAGCGCGAGACTCCAGTAGCACCTCCTGCTGCGCCGACAGCCCAGCCGCCGAAGGCCGAGGAGGCGACAGCGCCCATAAAGCCCGAGACAAGTGAGCCCCCACCTGCCAATATGCCGGCTCAGGCGCCAGCGGCGCCCGTGAGCCCGGTCTTTCCGCCACAGCCGCCGCCACCGCGCCTGGTTCCGGTCAAACCAATAGAAATACCGGACTGAGCTTTTCGGGACGCGTCTTCGGACTTCAGTTTGCGTTTGTGGTGGGCGGGATGAGTGGGCAACGCATCGTCGTGGCAGCCGTGCTGGCGGCCCTGATCTTGGCTGCGCGGCTGGCATTTTATCCGTCGGTCAATACGACCGTGCGGGCGCAGCAAACCGAGACCCAGCAAAGCCCAGCCCAACAGAGCCAAACCCAACAAAGCTCAGATCCGCGGGTCGCCGATCTGGTGCAGGCCGGAAAAGTCCGCGTCGGGCTTGGGCTCGGCAATCATGCCTCGGCGATGAAGGATCCGGCGACCGGCGAGATGCATGGCATGGCCGTGGATCTGGCCCGCGCTCTTGCAACCCGCATCGGTGTGGCTTTGGACGTCGTCGAATATCCAAGACCCGGCGCGGTGTTCGACGGCGCGCAGACCGACGCCTGGGATGTAACCTTCCTGGCGATCGACCCGGAGCGGGCCGCTGCCGCCGATGTTTCACCCGCCTATATGCAGAGCGAGTTCACTTATCTGGTGCCGGCGGGCTCGACGATCCGCGATGTCTCTGATGTCGACCGGCCCGGCACCAGTATCGGCGTGCCGCGTGGCGACGCAGTCGATCTCAGTTTGAGCCGGATCTTGAAGCAGGCGACCTTGGTACGCGCCGAGAGCCAGGCGGCCGGCATCGATCTGTTGCGCGCCGGTCAGGTCAATGCCTATGCCGCGCCGCGCCCGGCGCTGCTCGCGCTGTCGGCGCAAGTGCCTGGCTCGTATGTCTTGGCCGACGCGTTTGCCACGACATCCTGGGCAGCCTTCGTTCCCAAAGGTCACGACGAGCGCTTGGCCTACGTGACGGCCTTTGTCGAAGATGCCAAGGCGGACGGCATGGTGGCGCAATTCATCGAGCGCGAAGGTTTGCGCGGGATCGAAATCACGCCGCCGGCAGAACGCGAGTGAGCGACTGGAAGTACCCGCGCGCGCTTTGCGTCATTCGCCTACGCCGGCGCGCCTTTTCCAGTGCCTGATCGCCGCATGCTTGCGCCCACGCGCCGCCTTGCTAACATTCGCACTGAACAATTGAGCTGAGGGGAAGCGCCGCAATGACCATGCCGATTGCGCTCAACGACATCACGATTCATCCCATCATCGAGCAGCAGGGCGCTTTCTTTAACGTGATGGGATTTTTCCCGGATTTGACGAAAGAGGTCCTCGATGAAAACCGCCCCTGGTTGCAGCCGGAATTCGTCGATGCCGCGGGCGGCTTGCTGCTCTGCATCCAGAGCTTTGTGATCAAGACGCCGCACCACAACATTCTGGTCGACGCCTGTGTCGGCAACCGCAAGCCGCGCCCGACCCGCCCGTTTTGGAACATGCTCAATAGCGACCGGTTCGAAAAGGAACTGGCGGCCGTCGGTCTCACGGTCAACGACATCGACTATGTGATGTGCACGCATCTGCACACCGACCATGTCGGCTGGAACACGCGGCTCGAAAACGGCCGCTGGGTGCCGACCTTTCCCAAGGCGCGCTACATCATGTCCGACCGGGAGCTTGCCTACTGGACGCAGCGCGAGAAGGACAATCCGTCGAGCGTGCCGTGGATCACTGACTCGGTTCTGCCGATCGTGGCGGCCAAACGCGCTCAGATCGTGAAAAGCGATTTCGCCTTCAACGAACGGATTCAATTCATCCCAACGCCCGGGCATACCATCGATCACTTCTCGGTTTTGGTCAGCGGATCCGGCGACGACTGCCTGATCACCGGCGACATGATTCATTCACCGCTGCAGGGCAAGTATCCGCAATACGGCATGATGTCGGACTACGATTCCCGCCGGGCCGAGAAGACGCGGCATCAGGTCTTCGATCGTTTCTGCGAGACCTCGACGATCATGTGCGCCACCCACTTTCCCGCGCCGTCGACCGGGCGCGTGCGGCGCTGGGGTGACGGCTACAAGTTCGTGGCGCTCGATGCGTGATGCAAGGCATCAGCCGGTGTGATATCAAGCGGCGCCATGGCCCAACATCATGATCATAGTCTCGGTTCTGCGCACGACGATGCCGAGCGCTGGAAGCACGACGGCGTCCGTGTCATTCCGGGCAATCAGCTCGATCCCAACGTGCCATCCACACCGGGCATGGACCGCAAGGCCGCGATCAATTTCGCTCGCGCCGGTGCGCAAAAGCTATGGGCCGGCACGGTGACGATCAAGCCGAATGCCAAGACCGGCGCGCATCATCACGGGCATCTCGAAAGCATCATCTATGTCGTGCGCGGCAAGGCCCGCATGCGCTGGGGCGAGCATTTGCAATTCAGCGCGGAAGCCGATCCCGGCGATTTCATTTTCATTCCGCCTTATGTGCCGCATCAGGAAATCAATGCCTCGACCGACGAAGTGCTAGAATGCGTTCTGGTGCGCAGCGACGGCGAGGCGATAGCAATCAATCTCGATATCGAACCGGCGGAAAAGCCGGAGACGGTGTTGTGGGTCGATCCGATCCACCGCTAACCGGCAAAGACTTAGCTTCGGTAGCCATCACGTTCCGCAACTGCCATGAAGTTCTGCAACTATGGCGCGGTGGTTCCCGCGATCATTTTCCTAAATTTACTGTTGATAGATTTCTTGACAACGGCGGGCTTTGGATCACAATTTTGGCGTACCCTTCCGGACACGGAGGTCTGCATGAATCCGCCGGGTCAAAGGGCCGCGATGATTGTTGCAGGATTCATTCGGACCGCAACATAGCGGCATCCACGCGAATGGTTCGCCGGGCGCGACATTCAGCGGGTCGCATCAGTGAGGCATGACCCCATCTTGGTCGCCCCCGGCGATTATCTGCATTAGCGACGCGCGAAATTCTGTTACTGGAACAGCCGATAGCCGAAGGTGTGGCACTGATCCAAGCCGCATTGCGCGATGACGGACAGGAAATTGATCGCGCAGATCGCAATCAGATAGATCCCGAGCAGATGAGCGACGGAGTGGAGCGGACCGCGTTCTGTATCCACACCACGTGCCCCGCCGAACAGCGCAAGGCGGATCGCGAAGCCGAGCAATAAGGCCACAGCGATAATGACGGACCAGACCGGCAGGTGAATGCCCAAGACGGTGCTGCCGACATAGTCGTGGCCCGGGCGCGGAAAGAGATCGAGCAGCGTCTGCCGCACCGAGATCACCAGCAACAACACCGCAAAGATCAATGCAATGCCGGTGCCGCGTTCGGAATTGTCTGATCGCAGTTGCACGATGAGCCCGAAGCAGCATCCGAACATGGCAACTCGTTGCAGGAGACAGAGCGGGCAGGGGATTTCGCCCAGCGCATATTGTATCACCATGGCCGCCGTCAGAATGGCGGCGAGAACAGCGAGCATGAGCACGAGGATCAGGCGATCCAGTGCCGCGACGATCGATGGTGCTCCGGTCGCGTCCATCCTAAATCTCACAACCCAAATCTCACAGCTGCAGCCACGGCATGCGGAAGCCGAAATCGGGGCTGTACACTTCCCAAAGGAAGAGCTCGACGCACAAGACAAACGAAACGAAGAGGCACGAAATCGCGAGTCGCCACAGCCCGGCGAGGTCAAGGATGAAAGCAAGCAACAAGCTTGCAAAGACCGCGGCCATCATCGCTTGGGCTTTCCCGCTCATTGGCAGTTATACGTTTAGACCACGGTGTTACGCCGCATGACCTCGGCATAATACAACGCGCTGAGCTTAGGCGTCCGCTTTTGCGTGGCATAATCCACATGGATCACACCGAAACGCGTGGCATAGCCGTCGGCCCATTCGAAATTATCGAACAGACTCCAGACGAAATAGCCGCGCACCGGCACGCCTTCGGCGGTGGCCTGTTGCAGCATGGCCAGATTATTGCGCAGGAACATGACGCGGTCGCTGTCATAGACGATGCCGTCCGCTCCCGGCGCGTCGAATGTGCCGCAGCCGTTTTCGCTGATGAAAATCTTCGGCACGTTCCAGATTTTGTGAAGGTGCCGTGGCGCCCAATAGAGCGCTTCTGGACCGACATATTGCCAGGACGATGCCGTCCGCGGGTGCGATTTGGCGAAGGGAACGATCTCGTAGCCAGGGCTTGCGGAAATCGCCCGGACATATTGAGGCGAATAGACATTGATGCCGACGAAATCCAGCCGACTCGAGATCGTTTTCAGGTCTTCGGCGGTGAATTTCGGCGCGGCGGCGCCGGCCCCGGCCAGGAAGGCGCTGGTGTAACGTCCTTCCAGGATCACCGTGAGCGTGCCGGCGTTCTGCTGGCGGATGGCGTGTTCGGCGGCCGCGATATGTTCAGGTGTCGCGACGACCGGAACGCAGGCCGCGATGTTCTCGGCCAGTCCGATTTTGGTTCCCGGTTTTGCCAGCGCGCGGATCGCTTCGACCGCAAGGCCGTGGCCGAATACGGCATGGTGACGCACCTGATTGAGCCGAGCGGCCGGTAGGCTAAGCCCCGGTGCCAGCGCGTTGCCGCCATAACCGCCATCGACGAAAGTCGTGAATTCGTTGATCGTGAAAAAATGCCCGATGCGATCGCTAAGCTTTTCGCTGGCAAAGCCGGCGTAATCGGCGAAGGCTTTGGCAGTGTCGCGGGATTCCCAGCCGCCATTGTCCTGTAGCGCTTGCGGCAGATCCCAGTGATAAAGCGTCGCAAACGGCGTGATGCCGTTCGCAAGCAACTCATCGGTCAGCCGATCGTAGAAATCGAGGCCCTTGGCGTTGGGCTCGCCGGTGCCTTGCGGAAAGATGCGCGGCCAGGAGATCGAGAAACGATAGGTCCGCGCCCCGAGCGCCTTTATCGACCGCACGTCGTCTTTGTAGCGGTGGTAGTGGTCGAGCGCGACGTCCCCGGTATCGCCGCCATGAATCTTGCCGGGCGTGTGCGTGAAGCGATCCCAGATCGACTCGCCTTTGCCGTCGTCGTTCCACGCGCCTTCGATCTGATAGGCCGATGTCGCCGCGCCCCAGAGAAAGTCTTTCGGAAAATCTTGTGACCCGTTCAAGCTGGGTTCGGCATTTGGCGCAGCATCGGCCGGCTTCGGCGCATTCGCGGCGAGTGCGCTCGCGCCCGCAAGCCTCATGAGATCACGGCGCGAGGCGTGCCCAGCCGCCGGGGCAGCAAGTTTATCTGACATTGTCGCCTTCAGAACTTCGTCGTTTCAGAACATTCCGGTCAACAAGGACAAGAGCAGCAACACGATCACGGTAAGAAGGCCTTGCAACAGCGTTCCAATGCTGAAAGCAGTCAGCCCGCGTAGTGGTGTAAACCCCGCACGGTCGGCGACCAGCCAGAAATAATCGTCGTTGACGTGGGATACGGTCATGGCGCCAGCGCCAATGGCAAGCGCAGCGAGCGCCCTCGTATTCGCGCCGTCAAGTCCCAGTGCGATGACCAGCGGCTGCATCATTCCGGCGGCGGTGATGGCGGCGACGAGCGAAGAGCCTTGAAAGGTCTTCATCACGGCAGCGACGAAAAACGGCACAAGAATAGCGAACGGCCCGATATGCCAGCCGAGCACATGCTCCGCCAGCAATGTTGCCATGCCAGTTTCCTGGCAGAGCCGCTGCAGACCGCCAGCCGCGCAGACGATGAGAAGGAGGCCGACGATATTGCCGAAGACCCGAGAAGTCCAGGCGGCATCAGTGACGAGGCCAAAACTCTGCCGAGGCTGGCCAACAATCATAATGGCAATGCCGGCCAGGAAGAGGATGAGCGGGCGGCCGATGCCAAGGATCAATTCCCGGGTCGGTCCGCCGCCGAGCGGCTCGCTTGGAATGCTGCCGAGGGATTGAAATATCAGCATCCCCAGCGGCACCAAAGCCGCAAGGCAGAGCACGAAGGCCGAGCCACCGCCGCGCCGCTCCGGCAGCGGCGGCGGGTAGATCCGTGCCGAGCTCTCGGCGGCCGCTCCACTCGTCGACCAGCGGGCGAATGTGGCGCCCAGCGCGACCGCCAAAATGGCAAGCGGCACGCCGAACAAAGCGACATGAACCCAATCGGCGTCGAGAATGGCTGCCGCCGCGATCGGCACCGGCGAAAGGATGATCAGGCCGTGGCTTGCGGAAATGCCGAGCGCGAGCGTGACGGTTGCGCCTTCGCGCTGCTGCACGGTCTTGCCGCCGAGCGGGCGCAGCAGCGGCGTGAGGAAGGCAAAGGCGGTTGTATGCGAAGCGCCGGTACCGGCAACAAGGCCCAAAACCGCAGCGATAGTGTTGGCGCCGAGCCATTGCGTCCGGCTGCGCAATCGCTCGATGAACGCCAATAGTCGGTCGGAGGCGGTGGTGGTTTCGGCGGTGCCGGAAATCACCGCTGCCGCGACGATGGCCAAGCCCGGCGAATAGATCTTGTCGGAAAAGCCGGTGCCGAAGACCCTGCCGAGCGTCGAGGTCGGAAACCCGGCGATAAAGCCAAAAACCGCGGCAACGATCACGACCGCGAGAAACGGATGAAAGTGCCGCCACTGGATGGCGGTGATAAGGACGATGACGGAAGCAAAAAAGACCAGCGCTTGGGCGATAGGCATGCCGTACATCGAAAATGTAACCTCGTTAAAGTGACAGGCCGGCGACTGTCACTGCCGTGCCATTGGCGTTATACATTTGATTCTAAAGCACGATCCCGAAAACTGGTCACTGGTTTTCGACACGCATCATGCAGAATTGACTTTTCGCCTCTGGCACGATTTTAGCTGCGGATTGGTCGGCAAAGAGCGTTCTAGAGGGCCATTGTTAATGCGCGTTCGCAGCCTCCGGTTCTGTGGTCAATTTCGCGTCCGGCCGCGCGTGCTCGTCTTGGTCTTCGTCTCAGTCATTGTCTCGGTTTTAGCCCTGTCGCTCGGGACCGGCTTGGCCTCGGCTGCGACCGCCGATTTCATTCACGCCGAGGGCACGCGGCTCGTGAACGGTAGCGGCGGCAATTTCGCCATCAAGGGGATCAATCTCGGCAATTGGCTGGTCCCCGAGGGCTACATGTTCAAGTTCAAGCACGCGCTAAGCCCGACCGAAATTGCCGGCGTCGTCGAGACGCTGGTCGGGCCGGAGCAAGCGGCGCGCTTCTGGACCGAATTCCGCGACGTCTATGTCGCCAAGGACGATATCGCTTTCATCAAAGCGGCCGGCTTCAACACCGTACGCGTGCCGCTGAATTGGCGGCTTTTCGTCGAGCCCGGAGCTACGGCAAGTGACGACAAGTTCGAAGGACCGGGCTGGGCGCTGCTCGATCGGCTGGTGCAGTGGTGTCACGAAGACGGCCTGCGTGTCATCGTCGACCTGCATGCCGCCCCTGGCGGACAGACCGGCGTCAATCACGACGACGGCACCGGTTTTCCGCTGACCTTCTATGTGCCGCGTTACCGCGACCTCACCGTCGCCTTGTGGCGCGAGCTCGCCGCGCACTATCGCGACGAGACCGCCGTGCTTGGCTACGATCTGCTCAACGAGCCGATCTCGCCCTATAACGATGTCAATTATCTCAATCCGCAATTGGAGCCGCTTTATCGCGACATTGTGGCCGCGATCCGCAGTGTCGACGACAACCACGTGGTGCTGTTCGCCGGCGCGCAATGGAGCACCAATTTTTCGGTGTTTGGTCGGCCCTTCGACGGCAATGCCGTCTACGAATATCACAAGTTCTGGGCCAATCCGACGCGCGACGCACTGCAGGATTATCTCGATTTCAGCAACCGATGGAATGTGCCGGTGATGATCGGGGAGACCGGTGAATATACTAACGGCTGGAATGAGAAATTCCGCAGATTGCACGAGCGTTTCAATATCGGCTGGTGCTTCTGGACCTACAAGAATCTCGACACCAATACCTCGGTAGTTTCGATTGAAAAGCCGGAAGGATGGGATCGGGTCGCCGAGGTCGGCAGCTCCGAGCCTGGCGCTATGCCGTCGCGCGAACAGGCGCAGACGATTCTCGACGCCTATCTCGAAGCCGCCAAATTGAAGAACGGCCATGTCAATGGCGGTTATCTCAGGTCGCTTGGCCTCGTCGTACCCTAGTTTGGCTGCTGCTGCAGCGCAGCAGCAGGAGGCGGACGATGTTGCTGAGCGGAATTTTCCGAAGAATCGGCGACACTCGGTGGTCATTTCATCCATGAGATTCGCCGGCGAAGTTAACGGCGAATTCCGCCAGCGTTTGTAGAAGCCTTTATTGCCGACGGTGAATTGGTCCGACAGGCTGCGTCGGTTCGGCAGCGAATCCGTAATTCGATACCTATTCGCCGCGCGAGATGAACAATCTGACAGACATGAAAGACGCAGAACGGAATCAAAATTGACGACCGAGGCTACGGCCGGCGCGCGGCGATGAAAGCCAATCGTGGAGTGTTGCTAAGTTGCGACAAAGGCGCGCTTTTACAGGTGTTTGGGGCCTGTGCGCGCTTGCGCCGCGATTTCTTGTATGTGACAGTTCAATAGTTCCCCCAGGGGCTAATTTCCGAGGGGCGTCTCAGGTTGAGGAGGAACTCATGCGCCGTATTCGTCTTTCGCTGTGCGTAGCCGTCGCGTTGTCGGCTCTCGCTTATTCCGGAGTTCAGGCTGCCGGTCTGAACTGCGCGGTTGGTATTACCGTCAACAATAAAGCTTCGATCTGGCTGCACCACCACAAGATCGCTTCGTGCTCGGGAGCGTTTGGTTGCAAGTGCGTGTCGTGCTACGACTGGAACGGCACCGTCTATACGGCTTGCTATCCGCTGGTAGCGCCGGGTCCGAAATAACGCCGGGCGCAATCGCGCCCTTTCACGGCGTTTGATGTTCCGTATGGCTAGTTTGGCGCGCTCGGCTTCGCTGGGGGCGCCAGACTGCTATCGCTTTCCACTCTGCACCGGTGTCGGCTTTGGCGGCTTGAGCGTATCGCATCGCCTGTCGGCGCTGTGCGCGCATTTTCTGATGAGGATCTGGGAGCGGGGCTCGAGCGGCGAGCCTTAAGCGGCAGCGGCTTGTTGACGGCCGGGCGCCGCTTGCCGCGGTCTTTCGAACAGCTACGCGGCCGCAATCTTCGCCGTCGCGATCGTGGGAGCAGAGTTGGCAAGATTCGCATAGAGTTGGTCGACGCGCAGCACCACCACCAGCTCGCCATCACCGACCCCATCCGGCGTCAACGCCGCGTCGGCGAACGTGTCTTCCGCTGCGACCATGCTGGGCAAGAACCTCACCCGATCTTCGGCGACTTCGACGATTTCGCCGAGGCCGTCGACCATGAGCCCGAAGCGGCCGCCGCTGGAGGATTCCATGACGACGACTTGCACCGCCTCGCGGACCGCGAGGGGAATTGAACGCAAAAACTAAGTTAATTCTGTCTGTAAATTTAATCGCGGCGTCTTATGGAAGTATTGATTGCCCTTTGTTTTTGCTGCCTAATTTTCGGGCAAGTCGAGCAAATAAATATCATCAGGGCGCTTTTCCAAACACCTGCACGCAGCTCGCGCGAGCCAAAAGGTTCACGCTCAATCTTTCGGCCGTTCAACAGCTTGGCTGCTGGAAGTTGGCTTTCACAGGCGCGCAATCCATCGCTGCGACAATTCACACGTGGAGCTTTCCCGCTGCTCTGTCATTATCACGCGGGGAAACGCAGAATAAAAAACACCAGCGCCGATCAACGGCGACACGAGGAGGAACGCATGGGACTCAGTCCGATGGCACTCAACGTGGCGATGGCCGTCATTGGCATCAGCATTCCTTTGCTGGTCTTTGCCGGCTGCATCATCACGCGCAAAAAGAAGGTGCCGAGTGTGCCCGAAGCCGCAACCCACTATGAATTCGACCGCGCCGCCTAGGTTTACGCTTTCGCTGTCTTAAGGCGGCGCGCGCGAGCGCTTTCGAGAATCGGGGCGGCTTCTAGAATTCCTGCCATTGCGGATCGCTGACGGCGGCGGCGAGTGCCGCTTGCATGCGGCCAACCGGATTACCGCGATGTGCGGCGGCTGGGGCGATCACTGGTGCGGTCTTGGGCGGGGCTGCTTTGGTCTGGACCGATTTAGGTGTGACGGCCTTGACTTTGGCGCGTTTGGGCGCCGGTGCTTCCGGCCTGGCCAGTGAATGCTTCGCCGGTGCTGATGTTTCACTGGCTTCGTCCTGCTCGACGCGGAACAGACTGACCTCGTCGTCCATGGTCTTGGCCTGTTGCTCGAGCGTCTTCGCGGTCGCGGCGTTTTCTTCGACCAGCGCCGAGTTTTGCTGGGTCACCTCGTCCATCTGGGTCAGGGCCTTGTTGACTTGCTCGATGCCCGTGGCCTGTTCGGCGCTCGCAGCCGCGATCTCGGACACGACCTCGGCAACCTTCTTGATCGACTCAACGATCTCGGTCAGCGCTGCGCCGGCTTTATTGACGAGATCGACGCCGTCCTTCACCTGACTGTTGCTGTTGGTGATGGCCGAAGCGGCACATCGGTACGATCACGCCGCGCTGATTGAGTACGCCACGCACATATTCCGGCTGGCCCGGCAGCGGTGTGATGGTGGTCCAGCCTTTGATCTCGCGCACGGCGGCGCTTGCGGGGTCTTGCGTCGTCACGGCGAATCCTCGGGCCCGCGGCCGGATAAGCGCGAGTTTTAGGCAACCTACTATGGATTGGTTGTGTCAAACTTAACGATGACGAAACCATTCGCCGGCGCGGGTTTTCTGCCCTTGGACCTTGCTGCTTCCGTCCTGAAACCAAGTGCTATTGCCCGCGGCGCGCGGCGCTGGCGAAACGGCGCGCTTCTTCGGCGGCGCGAAACAAGGCCTTCGCCTTGTTGATACATTCCTGTTGTTCGAATTCCGGATCGGAATCGGCGACCACGCCGGCGCCTGCCTGCACATACATGGTGCCGTCCTTGATCAGGGCGGTGCGCAGCACAATGCAGGAGTCCATTTCTTCGCCGGCGGAAAAATAGCCGACGCAGCCGGCATAGAGCGAACGCTTTTCCTTCTCCAATTCGTCGATGATTTGCATGGCGCGCACTTTCGGCGCGCCCGACACGGTGCCGGCCGGAAATCCGGCCGCCAGCGCATCGATGGCGTCACGATCCTTGCGCAATTTGCCTTCGACGTTGGAGACGATATGCATCACCTGGCTGTAACGCTCGATGAAAAACTGGTCGGTGACTTTCACCGTGCCGATGTCGGCGACGCGGCCGACATCGTTGCGGCCGAGATCGAGCAGCATCAAATGTTCGGCGCGCTCTTTGGGATCGGCAAGAAGCTCGGCTTCGAGCGCCTGATCTTCATGCGGGGTCGCGCCGCGCCGCCGTGTGCCGGCGATGGGACGGATGGTCACTTTACCGCCGCTCGATTTGACGAGAATCTCGGGGCTTGACCCGGCGACGGCGAAGTTGCCGAAGTCGAGAAAATAAAGATAAGGCGACGGATTGACCCGCCGCAGCGCGCGGTAGAGCGCAAATGGCGGCAGCGCGAACGGCGCCTCGAAGCGCTGTGACAGCACGACCTGAAAAATGTCGCCGGCGGCGATATAGTCCTTGGCGCGCAGCACCATGCCTTTGAATTCGTCTGGCAACGTATTCGAGCGGGGCTCGACATGCAGCGGGCCCGACAGGTCGACCTTTTGGAATTCGCTCGCCGACTTGTCGAGCGGCTTGTCGAGCGCATCGACTACGGCGGACAGGCGTTCGATCGCGCGCGACAGCGCGACTTTGGCGGGCGTGCCGGAATGCGCCCGCACCGGCGTGACGACGGTGATTGTGTCCTCGACGGCGTCGAAGGCGATGACGAGCGTCGGGCGGACGAGGATCGCGTCGGGAATGCCGATAGGGTCTGGCCCAGGCTGCGGCAAGTCCTCGATCAGCCGCACCATGTCGTAACCGAGATAGCCGAACACGCCGGCGGCCATCGGCGGCAGCGCAGGGGGCAGCGCAATGCGGCTTTCGGCAATGATGTTGCGCAACGCTGCGAGCGGCGGATCGTTGACCGGCACGAAAGCAGAGGGAGCGGTGAAAGGTGTGCGGTTGATCAGGGCGCTCTTGCCGTCAACGCGAAAGATGAGGTCCGGCTCGAGCCCGATGATCGAATAACGGCCGCGCACCGCGCCGCCTTCGACCGACTCCAGAAGAAAGCTCATCGGCCGTCCGCCGGCGATCTTGAGAAAAGCCGAGACCGGCGTTTCCAGATCGGCCACCAAGGTGGTCCAGACGAATTGCGGCTCGCCGGCGGTGTAACGCGCCGCGAAAGTGTCCGCCGAAGGCTCGACTTGCATTTACGCGACTAGCATTTAGTTGGAGTCCAGCGGGCCGTTACCCAAATTCCCCATGGCTTGCGCAAGGGCTGCGGTGTTGATCTTCACACCAAGATAGGGTTCGAGCCAGGCCATATACTGGCCGATCACGTCGTCGGCCATTTGCCGCTGCACTGTTTGCAGGACGGTCTTGGCGCCGGCTGAATTTGGGTCAAGGCTCGGCGTCTTGATATCGGTGACGCGGAACACCACCCATTGCGTCGGCACGTCGCCGACGCTGTCGCCATAGGCGTCTTTCGCGGTGCTGAAGATCGCTTCGGTCATCCGCGGCGTGATGGCGCCGCTGGAGCCGCCGCGCTTGAGGTCGGTTGCGGCTTCGATCTTGAGCTTATTGGCCGTGGCCACAGCGTCGAAAGCTTCGCCGCCTTTGAGCTTGCCCAGAATCTCTTCCGCCTTGGTCTTGAGCCGCGCCGCGATTTCATCGTCGCGCCAGCGCTGTGTGACCTGGGCTCTGACCTCATCGAGATTGCGATCATGCGCCTTGGCGATGTCAGTGACGGCATACCAGACGTAGCCGCCGTCGGCGTCGATCGGATCGTTGTCCACCCCGACATCGGAGGCGTAGCCGGCATTCACGATATCGGCGGCGTGCGGAATATTGGTGACCGGCTTGCCGTCCGGATCGTGGCCCGAACGGTCGACATTCACCGTGACGATCGGAAGTTTGAGCTTCTCCATCGCCTGTTCGAGTGTGGCGCCGCCGGCGCGGTCGTCCTCGATCTTGTCGTGCAGGTCTTGTACTTGCGCCTTGGCGCGATCGAGCGCGATGTCGCCGCGAATCTGGGTTGAAACGTCCGTAAGCGACTTGGTTACTTGCGGCTCGATCTTGAGCACGGTGGCCAGGATCGCGCCGAACCGACCCTGCACCGGGGCCGAGACTTCGCCTTCTTTCAGCGCGAAGGCGGCATCGGCCTCGGCCGGATCGACGATGGTCGATTTCGCGACCGTGCCGAGATCGGTGTCTTGCTCTTTAAGGCCACGCTCGGCGGCGATTGCGGCGAAGCTCGTACCGCTCTTGATGCGGTCGGCGGCTGCCTGAGCATCGGCCATGGTGGGGAAAATGATCTGCTGAATATGCCGCCGCTCCGGCGTGGTGAAACGCGAAATCTCTTTCTGGTAGGTGCTTTTGATGTCGTCGTCGGAGATTTCCATCCACTTCGCCAGTTCCGTCGGCGTAACCGCGACCACATCGATCTTGCGATATTCCGGCGCACGGAACATGATTTTGCGTTCGTCGAAATATTTGCTGAGCTCTTCGTCGGTCGGCTGCGGAATGACACCCGCCTGTTCGGGGCCGAGCACGACATAATTGACGCTGCGCAACTCGTTCTGGAACTGGTTGATGGCGTCGAGCCATGCCTTGGGCGGCGACAGATCGCCGGTCATGCTGTCGATGACCTGCCGGCGCAATGCAGTTTGCCGCTGCTCGGCGACAAAGCGCTGCTCAGTCATCCCCATATTGCGCAGGATCTGCTCGAACTTGTTGCGGTCGAACTGGCCGTTGATCGTCTGCAGATTGGGATCGGTCGTGATGTGGCGCGCGATTTCCGTATCGGGGATGCCGAGCCCGATCTGGCGGGCCCGCTGATCCATCGCCGACTGAGCAATCATTTCACCGAGGACTTGCCGGTCGAGACCGAGCGCCGTCGCTTCTTGCGGCGAAATCGGCTTGCCGAAATCGTGGCTCATCTGATTGAGGCGATCGCGATAGACCTGCTGGAATTCGGGGATGCCGATCTCGGTATTGCCGATCTTGGCAAGCGTCGAGCGGCCGAAGCCCGTGAAAATGTCGTTGATGCCCCAAAGGCCGAACACGCCTGCTAGCAAAAACATGACCGCGGCCATCACGATGCGGCCGAGCCAGTTTTCGGAGGCTTTGCGCATACCTCGAAGCATGTGTCCTACGCTTAAATGTTGTGGACCAAAACGCGCCGGCCATGGCGGACCATTGGGGCGTCCGTGGGGCGTCCATAGGCCGGGTGGCGAAGGCGGCGCACTATAAGGAGCGCCACCGTGCGCCGCAACCGACGGGATTTGGGGCAAAAACGGGCCTTTTCCGGCCGCGAACGCTCTGCTAACGCGTCATAACCATACAGATTCTAGCATACGGTTTTGGGCAAAGCATTTTGGGTAGAACATGGCGCGTTGTCCGCTGATCGCCGGCAATTGGAAGATGAACGGGCTCGCCGTATCGGCGACCAAGCTCGACAAGATTGTTGCCGGTGCCGCTAAACTGCCGACCCATGTCGACATCATGGTCTGCCCGCCGTTCCTGCTCATTGCCGACTTTGCCGCCCGCGCCCGCGGCAGCCGAGTCGGTATCGGGGGGCAGGACTGCCACGCCGAGCCGTCTGGGGCGCATACCGGCGACATCGCCGCCGAAATGCTTGCGGACGCAAAGGCGGTCGCCGTCATCGTCGGCCATTCCGAGCGCCGGCATGATCATCATGAGACTGATCCGCAGGTCCGCGCCAAAGCGGCCGCTGCGCAGCGTGCTGGCCTTCTCGCCATTGTCTGTGTTGGTGAGATGCGCGCCGACCGCGATGCCGGAAAGGCGAAGGAGGTCGTCGGTGCCCAACTTGCCGGCTCGCTCCCCGACGATCCCAAGAACATTGTCATTGCCTATGAGCCGGTCTGGGCGATCGGTACCGGACTGACGCCGACCGCAGCCGACGTGCGCGACATGCACGGCCTGATCCGCGAAAGGCTGGTGTCGCGCTATGGCGAAGGGGGAAACAGCATTCGCATTCTCTACGGTGGCTCGGTGAGGCCCGCCAATGCCAAGGAGCTGTTGGCGGTCGCCAATGTAGACGGCGCGCTCATAGGCGGTGCGAGTCTCGACCCCGACGAGTTTCTCGCCATCGCCGGCGTTTATCGCTAGTCTCCTCTTACGCCCGCCACGGGCGATGGGAGGACGTCATGCCGGCCAGGCGCGCGATTGCCGCGCTTTTCGCGTTTTCGCTTTTCGGAGTCCAAGCGCAGCGACGGAACTTAAAGTAGTGAGCACGACCGCGTTCAAGGGTGTGCTCGAGGAACTCGGCCCGCAGTTCGAGAAGACAACGGAGAATAAGGTCTCATTCACGTTTGCGCCGACCGTGGTGCTCAAGACGCAAATCGAGCCGGGCGCCGCGTTCGATGTCGCCGTCCTCACCAGCGCCTTCAATGATGGTCTTGCAGGCAAGATCGTTCCCGACAGCCGCACGACGGTGGCGCGCGCCGGCATGGGGGTTGCCGTCGCTAATGGCGCGGCGAAGCCTGACCTCAGCACGGTCGACGCGTTCAAGCAGGCGCTGCTGAGCGCCAAGTCGATCGGCTTCAACGGCCAAGGCGCAAGTCGCGCGGGATTTGAGGCGCTGTTCGCCAAGCTCGGCATGACCGATATTTTGGCGCCAAAGATCAAGCTGTTGCAAACCGGGGCGCCGGAAGGCGTCGCCAAAGGTGAAGTTGAACTTGGACTTGGACCGGTCAGCGAAATCGTTCCGACGCCGGGCGTTCAAGTCGCGGGATTTTTGCCGGCGGAAATTCAGTCTTATCTGGTGCTGACGGCTGCGATATCGGCAAGCAGCAAGGAAGCTGCAGCGGCGCAGAACTTCATCAAATTCCTCACCGCTCCGTCAGCCTTGCCGGTACTCAAGGCGAAGGGAATGGATCCGGGCTAGATATTGGCGGCCTTGGTGTTGCGGCGCTATCATTGTTGCGTGCGGTGGTAAGTCGTTCGCGGCCGTAACGATATCGGAATTGCCGGTCCGATACACAATCACACCCGCGGTTAACACCGCCCAGAGGACGAGGGCTACGAACCGCAAACTCATCGCGTCGGCGCCGTTGCTGAATTCAACTTTCCTTGGCCGCTCCGATCTGTTGCTTTTCTTGTATGTCTCGCTGTTCACCGAACCCTCCATTGCGAGAGAGCAGAGCAAAAGAGATGTAGGAAGCGCACCAAAGCCCTGCTACGGCGACAGGATAGGTATGCAAAGTTCAGCGCTGAGTTAATGCGTCTGAGCGGCCGCAACCCATTTCCGACACCGCCGGTTAGGGCTATTGTCACTGCAATGCACAAAACCGCCGCGTGTTCGACGCGCGAGCAGGTGAGTGAATGGGGAGGGACGTCATGAGCGATGAAGTGCTTCCGCGCCGCAAGTTTCTTGTGGGCGCAGGTTTGGCTGGAGCAAGCCTTGCGGGAACGGCTGTTGCGGCCGGCCTGACGCAATCAGCGGTCGCCGATCCGCAAACTGCCGCCGCCGCGGCCGCGGCGAATGCCGCGTCGCCGCCGCCACAACAGCCTGAACCGCTTCTTATCCTCAACGAGACTGAGCACGCATTTGTCGTCGCCGCGGTCGACACGCTTATACCCGCCGACGAATTGTCGCCGTCCGGGAGCGATTGCGGCTGTGCCGTCTATATCGATCGCCAATTGGCGAGCGCCTGGGGTGGCGGCGCCAGATCTTATCGCTCAGGTCCGTTCTTCAAGGGTAAGCCCGAACAGGGCTACCAGCTCGCATTGACGCCGGCCGAATTCTTTTCCGCCGGTATTGCCGCCGCCAACGAATGGTCGCGCAAGACCTATGGCTACGACTTCGATGCACTTGCGCCCGACAAGCGCGCCGAGGCGCTCAAGGCGATGCAGGAGGGCAAGGCCGAATTCGCAAATTTCAGCTCGAGAGCGTTCTTCGCCCGGCTGCTCACGCTCACCATGGAGGGTTTCTTCGGCGATCCGATCTATGGCGGCAATTGCAACAAAGTGTCGTGGAAGATGCTCGGCTTCCCCGGCCTGCCGGCGACTTACGCCAACGTCATCGATGAGTATCGCGACAAGCGCTACGTCCTCGAACCTCAATCCATCGCGGACTTTTCATAGGGGAGGCGGACATGGTGACGCGATTAAAAGACGTCGATGCCGTCACGGTCGGGTTCGGCTGGACCGGCGCCATCCTGGCGCGCGAATTGACCAAGGCCGGATTGAATGTGGTCGGTCTTGAGCGCGGACCGGATCGCGTGCCGGGCGAGGATTTCATCCTGCCGTCGGTGCGCGACGAAGTGAAATACGGACAGCGGCTCGAATTGATGACGGACAATTCCATCGACACCATCACGTTCCGCAATTTTCCCAACGAACAGGCGCTGCCGATCCGGCGTATCGGCGCTTTCCTGCCGGGCGAAGGCACCGGCGGCTCGGGCATTCACTGGGGCGCGTTGCTGTGGCGCAATCTGCCGAGCGATTTCCGCGTTCGCAGCGCGCTCACCGAGCGCTACGGCAAGAACGCGATCCCGGACGACATGACGATTGCGGACTGGCCAGTGAGCTATGATGAGCTCGAGCCGTTCTACGATCGCTTCGACAAGATATGCGGCGCGTCGGGGCAGGCCGGCAATCTGCGCGGCAAGAAGATCGACGGCGGCAATGTCTTCGAAGGCTCCCGCAGCGAGCACTATCCGAACGCGCCGATCAAATCGAGCAACGCCGGCCTAATGTATGGCGCGGCCGCCAAAAGCCTCGGCTATCATCCGTTCCCCGCGCCGGTGGCGATTGCAAGCGAGGCCTTCACCAATCCGGAAGGCGTGACGCTCGGCGCCTGCGAATATTGCGGCTACTGCAATCGCATCGCCTGCGAGACCAACTCGAAAGCATCAGCCAATTCCACGATCTTGCCGATGTTGCGGCTCGATCCGAAATTCGAACTCCGTTCGCGCTGCTTCGTCACCAAGCTGAACTATGACAAGACGGCCAAGCGCGTCGTCAGCGTTACCTTTACCGATATGCGAAACGGCGAAGAATACGAACAACCCGCCGGCATCGTCATTCTGTCGTCCTTCGTGTTCAGCAACGTGCAACACCTGTTGCTTGCGGGCATCAGCGAGCCTTATGACCACGACAGCGGCGAAGGCGTGGTCGGCAAGAATTACGCCTATCAATATGAAGCAGGCGCCAACGCCTTCTTCGAGGACAAGGAGCTCAATCCGTATTGGGGTTCCGCCGGCATGGGCGTCGTCATCGACGACTTCAACGGCGAGAATTTCGATCACGGCGGTTTGGGCTTCTTCGGCGGCGGCTATATCGCCGGCAACACCGCGGGCGCACCGCCGATCGCCGGCCGCACCGTGCCGGGCGGCACGCCGGAATGGGGCTCCGAATGGAAGCGCGCAACCGTGAGATGGTACCATCACGCCATGCGCTTCAACACGCAGGGCTCGGTCTATGCCAACCGCAACAACTACATGGACCTCGATCCGACCTACAAAGATGTCTTCGGCCGGCCGCTGATCAGGCTGTCCTACAATCCGCCCGACAACGAATATAAGATGTCGCAGTTCCTGCTGAGTAAGCTCGAAGGGGTCATCAAGGCGATGAACCCGACGAGCTACGACATGCATCCGCGGCCGAAGACCTTCACCGTCGTGCCGTATCAGTCGACCCACAATACCGGCGGCACGATGATGGGGACGGATCCGAAGGGAAGCGTGGTCAACCGCTACCTGCAAGCCTGGGACGCCCATAACTTGTTCATCCAGGGCGCTTCGGTATTTCCGCAACAGCACGGCTATAACCCGACCGGCACGCTCGGCGCGCTCGCGTATTGGTCGGCGCAGGCCATCACTACAAAATATCTCAAAAATCCGGGACCGCTTGTCCAAGCCTAAGGGGCGCGCGGAATTTCGAGCCGCGCGGCAAGGGGAAGAAAAATGCCGAACAAGGAAAGCGGGCTCGCGCCCTGGGCGTTATTTGTCACCGCGTTGGGGTTTTGGCCGACGGCCAACTCACACGCGGCTGCGGCCGCCAATGCGGATCACGGCAAGGTCGTATTCCAGAACTGCGCCGCCTGCCATTCCGACAAGCCGGGCGCGATCGGTCCGTCGCTGCGCGGTGTCGTCGGCCGCAAGTCAGGCTCGGTCGAGGGCTTTCATTATTCCGGCGCCATGGCGCATGCCAATTTGACCTGGGACGAGGCCAATTTGCGTGATTACATCGCCAATCCGCAGGCCAAGGTGAGGGGCAACCGCATGCCCTATGGCGGCCTCGCCAATCCCAGCGACCTCGACGACCTGATCGCGTACCTCAAGGACTATAAGTAACCCGCCGTCCGGGATGACTCTCGGCGACGCCCGGTTCGGCCCCGGAATTGCGGCTCACTTGATCCGGACTACGGAAGCCGGCCATAGAAATGCCGCGCCAGATCGTGTAGAGACGCCCGCAACTTCCCATATAGAAGGGCGGATAGCGGGGGGATTTCCCTGGTTTTCGTGGTTTTTCGCCCAGAAGCTTGAGATCGGTCCGGGTTACCAATGTACGTCCTTATCGTCATTCACCTCATGCTGGTGCTCGCCTTGATCGGCGTCGTGCTGCTGCAGAAGTCCGAAGGCGGCGGCCTGGTAAGTTCTTCGAGCGGCTTTTTGACCGGCCGCGGCACCGCCAACGTCTTGACCCGCGCCACGGCGCTGCTGGCAGCCGGCTTTTTTCTCACCAGCCTCGCACTGTCATACATTGCGGGTCTCGAGCGTAAGCCGACCTCGATCATCACAACCGGCGCGCCGGCCGGCCAAGAGGCGCCGGCTGGTGGTCCGCCGACCCCGCCGCTCAATCAGGGTAGCGGCGGTCTTCTCGGCAAGTTGGGCGGCGGTGCGTCGAATGCGCCTGCGGCGCCGAGCGGGCCGCAAGTCCCGCAGTCGCATTAGCGGTGCGCGGCCTGCGGCCGTAAGGCACGGCTGCAATCCCCAGATAATTGCCGGCGCCGGCGTTTCGGCGCTTGGCGAAAGCGTCCATATATCGGCGGGGAGGCGTAACGCCCTGAAAGCGAAACGCTTTTCCACAGCCGCCGACATCTCTATTCAGGGCGCGGCTGCTATTCCGGAAAATCTCTCGTCGAATCGGAGAAGGAACGCTAAGCGTTAGGCCCCATGGCGCGGTACATTTTCATCACCGGCGGCGTGGTCTCCTCCCTTGGCAAGGGTCTCGCTTCGGCGGCGCTCGGTGCGTTGCTGCAGGCGCGCGGCTACAAGGTTCGCCTGCGCAAGCTCGACCCCTATCTCAACGTGGATCCGGGCACGATGTCGCCGTACCAGCACGGCGAGGTCTTCGTCACCGATGACGGCGCCGAAACCGACCTCGATCTTGGCCATTACGAGCGTTTCACCGGCCGCCCGGCAACCAGACAGGACAATATAACAACCGGACGCATCTATCAGGAAATCCTCGCCAAAGAGCGCCGCGGCGATTATCTCGGCGCCACCATCCAGGTCATTCCGCACGTCACCAATGCGATCAAGGATTTCATCCGCGACGACAGCGGGGATTTCGATTTCGTGCTGTGCGAGATCGGCGGCACGGTGGGCGATATCGAGGGCCTGCCATATTTCGAGGCCATTCGCCAATTCGGCAATGACGTGCCGCGCGGCCACGCGATCTATATCCACCTCACTTTGATGCCGTATATCCCGAGCGCGGGCGAGCTCAAGACCAAGCCGACCCAGCACTCGGTGCGCGAATTGCGCGCCATCGGCATTCAGCCCGACATACTCTTGTGCCGCACCGATCGTCCAATCCCGGAGAGCGAACGGCGCAAGCTCGCGCTGTTTTGCAATGTGCGCGAAAGCGCCGTGATCGAAGCGCGCGACGTCGACAATATCTGCGCGGTGCCGGAGGCCTATCATGCCGGCGGGTTGGACAATGAAGTACTCGCGGCCTTCGGCATCCAGAATCCGCCGGAGCCGGATCTGGCGACCTGGCGCCTGATCAATGAGCGCATCCGCAGTCCGGAAGGCGACGTTACCATCGCCATTGTCGGCAAATATACCGGCATGAAGGACGCCTATAAGTCGTTGATCGAGGCGCTGTCGCATGGCGGCGTCGCCAACAAGGTGAAGGTCAAGCTCGACTGGATCGAAAGCGAAGTATTCGAGAACGAAGACCCGACGCCGTTCCTCGAACATGTCGACGGCATTCTGGTGCCGGGCGGCTTTGGTCAGCGCGGTGCCGAGGGCAAGATCCGCGCGGCGCGCTTTGCCCGCGAGCACGACGTGCCGTATTTCGGCATCTGCTTTGGCATGCAGATGGCGGTGATCGAAGCGGCGCGGAATCTGTGCGGCATCGAACAGGCGAACTCGACCGAATTCGTCGCTACGCCCGAGCCCGTCGTCGGACTGATGACAGAATGGATGAAGGGCAACGAATTGCAGAAGCGCGGCATGGCCGCCGATCTCGGCGGCACCATGCGGCTTGGCGCCTATCCGGCGGTGTTGCAGCGCGGCTCGCGCGTTGCCGAGATTTACAACGCCACCGAGATTTCCGAGCGCCACCGTCACCGCTACGAGGTCAATACCGCGTATAAAGACCGGCTCGCCCAGCACGGCATGCGCTTCTCCGGCATGTCACCGGACGGGCTGTTGCCGGAAATCATCGAATATGCCGATCATCCCTGGTTCGTCGGCGTGCAATTCCATCCCGAGCTCAAATCGCGGCCGTTCGCGCCGCACCCGCTGTTCTCGTCCTTCATCGGGGCGGCGGTGGAGCAGAGCCGGCTCGTCTAATTCCTCCGAATGCCCTGCACGACGCGCGCCCTCGCTGCGATGGCGCTTGTGCCATGCCACACGGCAACGCTAAATCACGCCGACAAAACGGGAGGAAACAATGATCTACGAACAACGCATCTATCGCTGCATCCCCGGCAGGCTGCCGGCGCTGCTGAAACGCTTCGAAAACGAGACGCTGAAAATCTGGGAGAAGCACGGCATTAAGCAGGCTGGCTTCTGGACCGTGCTGGTCGGCGACGGCAGTCACGACCTGCATTACATGGTGGCTTGGGACTCGCTTGCCGATCGCGAGACCAAATGGAACGCATTTCAAGCCGATCCCGCGTGGCACAAGGCGCGCGACGACAGCGAGAAGGACGGCCCCATCATTGCCAATATCACAAGCGCCTTCCTGCGGCCGACGGCGTTCTCTTCGGTGAAGTGACGCGGCCTCGGTGATATGAGCTTGGCGCGGGGCCTCGATCACGTCGTGCATGCGGTGTCTGATCTCGACGCCGCGGCCGCGTTCTATGCGCGCGCTGGCTTTACGGTCGGTGCGCGCAATCGCCATCCGCCTGCCTGGGGCACGCAGAACCACATCGTTCAACTCCCGGGTTTTTTCATCGAGCCTCTCGCTCTTGCCGATGTGAGCGCCATTGTACCGCATCGCGAGAAATATTTCTCGTTCGGCGCGTTCAACCGCGATTTCCTGGCACACGCGCAAGGACTTTCCATGCTCGTGCTCGAGGGTCGTGATAGCGCCGCGGAGGCCGCGGTCTTTCGCGCCGCCGGCATCGGTGCTTTCGACCTGTTCGATTTCGAGCGGGGCGCCACGCGGCCCGACGGCGTGCCGACCAAAGTCGGCTTCACGCTCGCCTTCGCGAACGATCCAAGCGCGCCCGACATCGGCTACTTCACCTGCAAGCAGCGATGGCCGGAGAACTTTTGGAATCCGGCATTTCAGCAGCACGCCAATAGCGCCATCGGCATCGCCGGAATTGTGCTGGTCGCGGATCGTCCCGAGGATCACCGTGCCTTTCTCTCCGCTTTCACCGGCGCGGGCGATGCGTCCGCGACCGGGTCTGGCATCGTTGCAAAAACCCCGCGCGGTGAAATCGAGGTCGTGACGCCGGCAATATTCGCGAACCGGTTCGCCGTCGTGCCCCCGGATACCGCGCGCGGCGCCAGGCTTGCCGTTTTGCGCTTTGCAGTGAGCGACATCACGACCGCGTGGGCGGCGCTGAGGACCGGACAAGTCGACTTTTCCGAGCAAACACAGCGCCTCGTGATCGGCCCCGATATTGCCTTAGGTGCAACGCTCGTGTTCGAGGCCGCGGGTTGACCCGATCCGGCGTGGCGCTCATGGTCGCGGCCGAGGAAAATTATGACCGATAAGCCCAATCCCATTGTCACCGTCGGCGCGGCCAAGTTCGGCAATAAGCTGCCGCTGGCCTTGATCGCCGGCCCCTGCGCGCTCGAAAGCCGCGCGCACGCTTTCGAAATGGCGACCGCTCTGAAAGAGCTCACCGCAAAGCTCGGCCTCGGCTTCGTCTACAAGATCTCGTTCGACAAGGCGAACCGCACCAGCGCCGTAAACGCGCGTGGCCTGGGGCTCGACAAGGCGCTGTCGATCTTTGCCGAGCTGCGCGAAAAGCTCGGCGTGCCGATGCTCACCGACGTACACGAGCCGGATCAATGCGCACCGGTTGCCGAAGTCACCGATGTCTTACAGATTCCGGCCTTTCTCTGCCGCCAGACCGATCTGTTGATTGCAGCGGCGAAAACCGGCCGCGTCGTCAACGTGAAGAAGGGCCAATTCCTTGCGCCATGGGACATGAAGAATGTCGTCGCCAAGATCACCGGCGCCGGCAACGCCAATGTGCTCGTCACCGAACGCGGCGTCTCGTTCGGCTACAACACGCTGGTCTCCGACATGCGGGCGCTGCCTGTTCTCGAAAAGATCGGCGCGCCGGTGATTTTCGATGCCACTCATTCGGTGCAGCAGCCGGGCGGACAGGGCACCTCGTCCGGCGGCGAGCGGCAATACGTTTCTGTGCTGGCGCGGGCGGCGGTCGCGGTCGGCATTGCTGGCGTATTCATCGAGACCCATCAGGATCCCGACAAGGCGCCGTCCGACGGTCCGAATATGATCCCACTCAAGGACTTGCCGGCGCTTCTTGAGCGGCTGACGCAGTTCGACACGCTCGCCAAGACATACGCTCGACAAGAGTAGCTGAGGCCGCCGAGTTCGCTTGAGCGGCTCATTCGATTCCTGAACCGCCCCGGCATTGCCTCGTAACATCAAGGTTTGTGTTATTCCGCCCGTTCTCAGAATCGTCAGCCTGGTGGTTTTCGCCTCGACGCTGTTCACGCGCGCGGTCGATCCGGTCGTGCCGAAAATCGCCAATGACCTCGGCATCGCGGTGACCACGGCGGCGCTGCTGTCGAGCGCATTTACGTTCCCCTACGCCATCATGCAGCCCGTGCTCGGCGTGGTCGGCGATTTCTTCGGCAAGACACGGCTGATGAACATCAGTCTCGCAATCGTCGTCGTGACGACTTTGGTCTGCGCTTTCGCCAGCAATTTTTCGGTGCTAGTCGCCATGCGGATTCTTGCCGGCATGCTGGCGGGCGGAATCTTTCCGGTCGGCATCGCCATCGTCGCCGATCTGGTGCCGGTCGAGCAGCGTCAGGTGGCGATCGGCCGGCTGTTGGCTTTTGGTCTCACCGGCAATCTCATCGGCGCCACGATTTCAGGCTTCATCGGCGACCTGCTCGGCTGGCGCGGGGTGTTCCTCACTATCGGCGGCTTCGGTCTTATCGTCGTCGTCGCCGCTTTCTTTGCCTTTCGCGGGCTGTCGCTCGGTGAGCCGCGGCCGTTCAATCTCGCCGCGGTCGGCGCCGGCTATCGTGGGATTTTCGCCGATCCGCGCGCGAAGATCTGCTTCGGCTCGGTGTTCTTCGAAGGCATCACCATTCACGGCATGTTTCCCTTCGTCGCGTTGTTGCTGCTGGCGAGCGGCGTGACGCGCTCGTCCTATGCCGGCATGGTGATCGCGGCTTTCGGTCTCGGCGGCATGGTATTTTCGCTGTCGCTTCCGTTCCTCGTCGCCCACATCACCGAACGGCACATGATGCTGGTCGGCGCCACCTGCGCCAGTATCGCCTTCATCCTGATCTCGCTCGGCTTTCCCTGGTACGCGCTGGCGGCCGTGTTTTTTCTGTTCGGCGTCGGCTTCTACATGCTGCACAACTGCATTCAGGTTCACGTCACCGATCTGAGCGAGACGGCGCGCGCCACCGCCATGTCGATGCATTCCTGCTCGTTCTTTTTCGGCCAGGCGATCGGCCCGATCTATTATGGCTATGCCTTTCGCCATTTCGGCAACAGCGCCCCGCCGCTGCTCGGCGCCGCCGTGATCATCGTGATCGGGCTCGTTTGCGCGCGCTACCTGCGGCATCGGCGGGACTTGCGCCTTGCGGAAGGGCCGTAGGAAGCCCAATATTGCTGCATAGGCCAGGGGTGCCGCAGCGACGCGGCTGGGATAACACCTTGATGTTTGTTTGATCGCGTCACGCATCGTTCGCGTCGCACTCGTCATGTGCAATACAAGTTCGGAT
>JBAUCK010000005.1:0-3023 GCA_049677525.1 Xanthobacteraceae bacterium | reverse complement strand
AGCTCAACTTCGAGGCGGGAGCCCCGGTGATGACGCTGCATCCCGATAATATCGATCTGAGCGGCGACGTGACCGGACAGTTCGAGACAGCGGTCGCGCCGTTTTGAGGAGCGACGGTTCGACACGGCGTCCCATGCCACCGCAGCCGATATGGATGCCGCCTCCGCAGCCTCCGTCCCCGCCGCCGCCTCAGCATCGTGCAATCGCTTCGGCTGGAACACTTTCGGCAGATGCCCGATCAGCGTCCCCACATCAGCGAGCGTGACCAGATCCATGACGGTCGGAGTCCTCGGTGGCCGGGGTAGCGGGCGCGACCAGTGCCGCAGCGACAGCCCCGCCGTTGGGTGGGGCTCCATATACTAAGGTATCGTCCACCGGAGGATCGCCGGGGTGAGCAGACACGGCCGGAGAACCAATAAAAGGCCTCGCCACTGAGAAAGCGTCGAGTACCGCCTGAAATAAAAAGGCCGCCGAACACGAGGCTCGGCGGGTCAAGGAGACCTGTAACTTGCGGCAAATAATCGAGACAATGAGCGGTTCCTAGCCTTACAGCGTCGCGGTTAGAAGCCGCTGAACGGTGACCCGGGCAAGCTGATGCCGCCCCGCGCCAACACGCGCTATTTAGATGGACTAAGCTCGATGAGCGCGTCCCACTTGCCTTTGATTTCCTCGATTGAGGCTAGCGCATCATACGAACGGCAATTTATAGCTCCGCCCTCCTCGTCATTCATTGCTTGCGCCGCCATAAAGATTGCCTGCACGTAATTGCGGGCGCACCTAAGTGGCTGCTCCATCTCCGATACGAGCAAAACAATATCTTCGTTCATGGCTTCGCTTCTCCATTTGATATTCAGAAGCACGATGAAATCCATGCGCATGGTCGTGAAATATTGTCACGCAGTGAGATTACTGAGAAAGACAGAGTAAAATTACCGACGCTGGCCGCACCGTGCGTTCGCGCTGGCCTGCGCGCCGCGCCAGTGACCCTAAGCAACTCGTTCCGACCACCTTGATGTCCGTTTTGCCCCCGAAAGCTGCCGCGACACTCGCCAGCCGGCGCGGCTGCTTTGGGCCAATACCCGCCTCACGAACCGTAGCAAAAGCAGCGAGCCTTTTGGCCGTCGGACTGCCGTGAAGTAGGTCACAGACCTGCCGATTGGGGCATGATACGATGTCCCACATTGCAAACGGGCATGATCCCGATGGGGAGGCGTCGAATGGCAATCCGCATCGGGCGGCGAGAGTTGATAGGCATGCTCGGTACCGCGGCAGCGTGGCCACTTGCGGCGCGCGCGCAGCAAAGAGCGCGGTCTCGGTTGCAATCGGTTTGAGGCCGATCTCTACAAACGTGTGAACGCCGAGCGACGCAAGATGCTACGCCCCGTACTTTGGTGCAGTCCTGCCGGGAGCGTCTTGGTGGCTCGGCGAGCAGATCGCGAAATTACGGAGGAGGAGAAAGATCACTTCATAACGAAAGACAGTTTTCCCGACTGGGACGATCCCGCCGGATCGCGGCGACCGTGGCGAAGCTGCCGGAGCTCTTGCGGAAGCATTGACGCAAGCGCGCCGGCCGCGCTCAAAAGCAAAGCCAGCGGCCTGTCGATCGCGAGCGCCGGATCCGCGAGCGGGGCAGTTCAATGTGCGTTCTGTCGGAGTCACTCGCAGCTAACCGCACCGCCTGGGATCGGCCGGCATGTGGCGAGCGGGAACACCGGCGGTGGCGACATCGGCGGCTGCGCCAACGCGGCGGCCTGAGCGCGGGAAGTGGCCAGCGATGTGCGGCATTGAATGTACCTTTCCGACCCCGGCACCGCACCGAAACTCTGGCATTTCTGATCGTCCGCGGCGGCATTTTGGGCCATCGCGGCATCATGGCGCGCTTGCAATTCCTCTTTGCTGACACAACCGGCCAGCACGAGCGCACTCGCGATTACCGCAAGGAATGCCCGCACAGTCTCGCCCTCCCGATGCGCCCATTTTAGCGATAAAAGCGCGCGGCCAGCAAGCAGCGCCGGCCGCGCGGCTATCATTCCTTTAAGCCGCGCGATCGAAATGCCGGATCACGTCGTCGGCGAGCGAGGCAGCCGCGCAAACTAAGCCGCGGCGATCACCTTCGCCGCCTCCTTGGGTTCAGAGGTGGTCTTGAAGATGCGACCGATCACGAGAACGATGTAGCCAAGAAGTCCTATCCAGGGAGCGTATTGCGGCTCGACACCGTGGATGTGCGCGAAACCCACTATGATCGCGAGCACAACTAAAATTGCTGAAAGCCAAAACGTCCAGTTCGACGGCGTTGGCGGCTGAATACGACGTCCTTGCGTCACATGCGACGCTGGCAGTGATTGTGGAGGCGCGTGGCAAAAAAAGCGAGGCATGCTTGCACTGGCAAGCCGCTCATGCGTTGGCCAAACGGCTGCGCGAAATTTACTACAGGGGACTTTGCATCATCAATCGTTGCGAAAACCTCAAGGGACGGCTTTGCGACCGAGTTGGGTCACGGATGCATCGCAATACGCTGAAAATGCTCACTCGCTTAGAGTGTCAACTTTTGCCCCAAAAAGCAGGTTTTGAGCACGGAAAAAGTCTCAACTCGCGCTGATCTGAAACGGTTTTCCAAATGCCTTCCAAGCTTATGACGAGGGTTCGATTCCCTTCACCCGCTCCAATTTGAGGCAGTTCGGCAGTCGGGAAATCGGCTGCAACCTTTTGATGCGCCACGCGCGCTTTTTTCCACGGTCGGGAGAAAAGCCGCGCTCAATCAATGTCGGCCAGATGACTCTTAATCAGCGGGTCCAAGGTTCGAGTCCATGTGCGCCCACCAATAACATCAATTGTTTAGCCCGAGGGTCCAATGTCATTCCGACATTGGATCAGCGGCTCATTCCGACAAATTCCCCCTTTTCGTTCTCGCTTCCAATCTTTTGCGGGCTCCCGCCCGCCGTTGTTTCATTGTCTCACGAGCGTAGATGACGGTCATGTTTGCTGTCTTGTGACCGCTTAGCGCGCGCAACTGGGCATCTGTC
>JBAUCK010000004.1:0-23323 GCA_049677525.1 Xanthobacteraceae bacterium | reverse complement strand
GCGGAGCGTTTGGCGGCATCATCGGCGGCGCCGTCGGCCGTGGTGCAGGCGGCGCGGTCGCCGGTGCCGTGATTGGTGCCACGACCGGCGCGGTGATAGCGTCCGAAGCGCAACGCCGCGCGGGCGGCTACTACTGGTGGCGCGGCGGCTGCTACTACCGCTATCCGAACGGCTCGTGGCTGGGGGTCGCGCCGGGCTACTGCGCCTACTGAGCCTTTAGTCACGCGCGTAACGCGATCGCCGTCGCTCACGTCAACTTCAACTGTTCACGGCGTCCGCCAGCGCAGACGGCATCGGCTTTTTGACGCGGGCGCGGAAAAAGCTGAGCACCCGCCGCGCGGTGTCGGTGTGCAGCTTATTGAAACTGTTCAGCGCCTGGTCGAGATCCTTTGCCGACATGCCGCGGTCGGCGGCGCGCAGCAGCAAGATCGCCCTGGTCGTCGACGGCGACAGGTCGGCGACTTTGGCGAGGATCAGGATGATCTCGGCGCCGGGATCGAGCAGCGCGCGCTCGACCACATCGATCGGCGTGTCGCACATGATCGACAGCGCAATTGCGGTCTCCTCGAACTTGCGGTCGCGCGCATATTCGTAGACGTCGGCTTCAGTGATGCGGCGCAGCCGGTTCTGCCGCTCAACGGCGTTCTGGGCGGCGGCGAAATCGGGCGACGCATAGCGCGTCTCTTCACGAATGCCGCTGACGACTCCGGCAACGACGCCTTCGATGGTCGTCTTGGCCTGCGGATGTTCCGCCGAAAGCCGCGCGCGCACCGTGGTCGAGGCTTTTTCGAGCAAGAGCAGGAAATGCGCGCGGGGAATATCGGGACGCAGGCCGACAACGGTCGCGAGCCCATCGTCGTCGGCGGAGCGGCTGACCAGCATGCGGAAGCCGGCGTCGGAAAAGCGCGCGCCGGTATTTCTCACCACGGAGTGGATGACTTCATGGTCGCCGCGTTCGACAAGAACATTGGTCACCGACTCGCTGAGCGTCCGGCGCCGCGAGATCGCCAAGAGGTGCTTCTGACCCTTGGTGCCGGCGCTGATCAGGAGGTCGCGCTCATCCAGCCGCTCCGACAAAGTCAGCACCGAGCCGGCGACGTCGATATCATCGTCGAACGCCAGCATATGGATGACGTTCGACGGCGCATTGGCGATCGGCGCCAGGCGCTCGGCCAATTTGGCGCGGGCCTTGTTCTCGATGGTGTTGACCAGCCGCGCCATGACATCGTCGAAGACTCCGATCTGCTCTTCGGAATAGCTCTCGGCATTGTGGACGAAGAGATCGGTGACGCGGGAGAGGATATCGACCCGGCGGGGAATGCTGCCCGAGGTCAGCGCCGCTTCGAGCTCGTCGAGGAGGGGGAGGCTACGCATCGCAACTCCGGACGCCGCAACGCCATTGATTCAGTAGGAACAATGCATTGGGAACGGTGAATAAAGCCTTTCCCAGCCTGCCAGCGGCGCGTGTGTCAGGGCGCGGCGGTCTGCCGACCGCAGGTTAACGAGCCAATAATATTCCGGAAAAGGGGTGCCAGCCGCACCAGGATCAGGGCCAGGGCGCAGGGCGGCGTCGGATTTGAGGTGCGATGACGATGCCCATGCGATTTTGCACCTCGGCCGGGACGCGGTAGCCGCGAATGACCGGACGGAGGTCGCGCAACCCGCAGGATTCGCGCTGGACGATGAAACACCACAGCGCGTGGCCCGCCTCCTGGACTAGTCTCGCCCGGGTCTTACGGCTTTCGGGGTGGTCCGAAGTCGGGCCGCCAGCCCCCTGGTCGTATGGGGCCACACCGTCGTAAGCGGCGAGTGCGGCCAGCGCCGCCTCGAGCGCGCGGCCCATGCAGCCAAGCGCCGACGCCTGTTCTTGCGCGATTTCGTAGTCGAGCGCGACGACGACGCGCCTTGCGCTGCCGGGAGCCGGGCGTAGAGTCATGCCAATATCATAAGACGGTTCAGGGAAAGCGCGGAGGGGAAATATGCGTCGTCTCGTCATACTTGCTGTCGGTGTTTTGGCGCTCGCTGCGAGCAACTACGCGGCGTCCGCTGAAGACACGCTGAAGGTCGCCATTCCGCAAAAGGGTGCCTGGGATGCCGGCCTCGTCGAGCTCGGGCAGCGCGGCGGCATTTTCAAAAAGCACGGGCTTGTTCTCGACACGCTCTATACGGCCGCCGGACCGGAATCGATCCAGGCCCTGATCGGCGGCAGCATCGACGTCGCCGTTGCATCGGGCGTATCGGCTGCCGTCGGTACCTTCGCCAAAGGCGCGCCGATCCGCATCATATCAAGTGAAATGACGGGTGCCCCAGATCTCTATTGGTATGTACCCACGGGTTCGCCGATCAAGACCGTGCAGGATTTCAGTGGCAAGACGATCGCGTTTTCGGCAGTCGGTTCGTCCAGTCATGCGTCCGTCCTGGCGCTGATCGCGCAATATCATCTCACCGCCAAGCCGCAGGCAACCGGCAATATCGCAGCGACCATCACGCAGACCATGACCGGGCAGGTCGATGTCGGCTTCGGCGCGGCGCCGTTCGGCCTCGATCTCGTCGAACAGGGCAAGACGCGGATCGTCGCGAGCGGGTCCGATGTCAATGCGCTGCGCACGCGCGTTGTGCGCGTCAACCTCACCGGCGCGCAGACTCTGGCAAATAAGCACGACGCCATCGTCCGCTTCATGCAGGCCTATCGCGAAACCGTGGACTGGATGTATTCGAGCCCCGACGCCTTGAAGATCTACGGCGAATATTCCGGCCTGCCGGATTCCATCGTGCAGCGGGTGGTCAAGCTCATTCCGAAGGAGGCGCTGCAGACCGACCAGATCAAGGATCTGGACGGCGTGATGGCCGATGCCGTGGCGCAGAAATTCCTGACGGCGCCGCTGACGGCGGATCAGGTCAAAGAGCTCGTGCAAATTCCCAAATAACTTTTGGGCGGCGTGTCGCGAAGTCAGCGTTTCTAAAAGCTAGCGAGTCCACTTCACCACCGAGACACCGGCCGCGGCGTCGAGATCGCGCCGCGGGCCGGGCCTGAGCCCGTGCCGCGCCAGCACGTCCTCTGGCGTTGCGTTCGGCCCGACTTCGGTAAACGGCGGCAGCCCGCCGGGGATGCGCGCCTGTGCTGCGCGGGAGAGGTCAAAGGCGTCGTAAAGCGGCAGGAACATGCTGAACACTTCCGGCCCGCCGATAATGGCGATGGTGCCGTTGGTGACGCCGAGTTCGCTCAACGCCTGATCGAATGACGCGCCCATCGGATTCCAGCGCAGCGCGTTGGGAAATTCGGTATCGGGGGCAAGCGCTGCGACCTGCCGCGTCAGCACCAGACGTTTGCGCTTTCCCGCGCGCGGACCGCCTTCATACGAATGGCGGCCGTGGACGATGGCCGCGGCGCGGTCGAGGCTCATCTGGAAAAAATGCTGGTCGGCATCGTTGTGGATCGACGCCGGCATCTGGCCTTTGCTGTCGGCCAGCATGCCGTCAGCCGAAACGATGACATAGCCCTCGATGCGGCGCACGGCGACGACGCCGAGATCAGAAAACGGTCAGATATTTCAAAAGCGATAGCACGCCGATGATGATTACGATGATGCGCACGATCTGCTTGGCGCGACCGTCGATCGGCAGCATGTTCACGAGATAGAGGACGAGTATGATGACAAGAAAGGTGATCAGCAGGCTGATGAGGATGGACATGAAAATCCCCGGTTTGACGTCGCTGAATTAATTCCATCTTTCGGCAGGCCGCACAATGTCTTTTCAGGGGCGAGGCTGTATCCGAACTCATTCGGGCCTATACTTACCGAGTCTCGGGAGCTCGCGGGTAACCGCTTGAGCCGTAATGGAGGCCGCGATGTCGGAAGAGCCGAGCCTGATCATGATTCAATTCCTGGCCTGGGTGGCCGACCGGCCGCGCAATTACGCGCAGACTATGGAAGCCTGGCGCAGCAGTTGTCCGCGGCTTTCGGTATGGGAGGACGCGATCATCGAGAGTCTCGTCCGCATCGAGAGCAATGCCAATCGTACCGTGTGTTTGACCAAGCGCGGCTCGGCGGTACTCGAACGAACCCATCCGCAAACGGCCGCCGACACCGAAAATCAGACCCCGCGCATCAAGGTTCAGGCCAAGACGCCCGTCGCCGCTCACCGCGCTGCATTCTAGCCGCAAGCGCTATTGCGAGTTGCAAGCCGTCTGCCGCGGCGTTGCCGCCTGAAAAAATCCAAGGACATTGCCGCATGAATGGACTACCGCCGGACGTGCAGACCAAGGCGCTTGAATTCATCTCGCAGGGCTGCATTTTCACACTGATCGTGACCATCGCGCTCCTGGCCTGGGTGGCGTCCGGCGTGGATTTCTCCAACGAGATCCCCCGCGTCGGCGCGATGCTCTGCCTGACATTGTCGGCGGCCTACGGCGTCGCCGGGTTCGCGATCATTCCGCTGGTGCAGGAGGGGCGGCGTCCGGGGCAATCCAATTTCGAGGTCGATGCGCGCTATTCGCTGTTCGGCCGCCGCTCGTTGCGGCTGAAGTCGGTCTTGATGCCGCAATATGTGCTGTTGCTCTTGGGTATCGGCTTCTACATCGCCGGCATGATCGATTGATCGTGCCGGCGCGCGTCTCAACTTAAGACCGGTCCGCCGGGCTGCGGCGCGATATCGAAGGTGTTGATCACAAGCCCGACCATTCCATAGAAGCCCGCGCAGCTCACGGCCTCGATGAGCCCATCGCGGCCGAGAGCCGATTGGGCGCGCTCGAACGTTGCCGCGCTCAGCGTCTTGGTCGCCTGCAATTCGCCGACGATGTCATAGATCAGCGCTTCGTCGTCGTGCTTGAAGTCCGGCTGCTTACGGGCGCGAATGGCGTCGATCGTCTCGGGTGCGAGTCCCGCGGCGCGCGCCAGCGGCTCATGGACCGACCAAGCATAATTTACGGAGCCGTCGCGGCACATCAGCAATATGATCAATTCGATCAGCCGCTGACTGAGCTTGGCCGAGGAGCGCAAGTAATTGGTCAGCGCATTCGCCGCTTCGGCGATTTCCGGAATGTGCATCCAGATGGCGAAGGGGCCGCTTATGCTCGGGCGCGGTCGCCGATGCGTAATGTCGTCGTAAAGCGCCTGCTGACGCGGATTGAGCGCCGCTCTTTGAATATCCTCGATACGAGCCATGATATGACCTTGCTAGTTTGCGAGCCTTCCGGCTTCCACTTTTAGACGGGCTTTAGATAGCAAAAAGCGCGGCTGGAACGCCGTCCAGCCGCGCTTGGTGTGCGTTCGAGATATCGTCAGCTCAGCACGTTGTACTTCTTGAACCAGCCGACCATCCGGCTCCAGCCGTCTTCGGCCGCGTCCTTGCGGTAGCTCGGCCGGTAGTCGGCATGGAAGCCGTGCGGGGCGCCCGGATAGATGCGGAATTCGGCGGTCTTCCCGGCGGCCTTCAGCGCTGCTTCCATCGTCTCGACCTGATCGACCTTGATGCCGGCGTCTTCGGCGCCGTAGAGCCCGAGCACCGGCTCTTTGACGTCGGGAGCAAGTTCGATCGAGCTTTTCGGCACGCCGTCGCTCTTGTCGACGAGCGTGCCGTAGAACGCGACGCCCGCTTTCAGATCGGGATTGTGCGTCGAGTAGTGCCACACATTACGGCCGCCGCGGCAGAAGCCCATGATGCCGAGGCGATTGCCGTCGCCGCCTTGCGACTTGGCCCAGGCCACCGTGGCATCGAGATCGGCGAACAGCATGCTGTCTGTCTCGGCATTCACGATCGGAAACAGCTTCGGCATCTCGTCGATCTTGGTGAGATCGACGCCGCCGCGGAAATAGTAATTGGGCGCGACCGCGAAAGCGCCGAGATGGCCGAGGCGGCGGACGACGTCCTTGATGTATTCGTGCAGGCCGAAAATCTCCATGCAGACGAGAACGATCGGCGGGTTTTTCACGCCGGCCGGGCGCGCGTAATAGACCGGCATGTCGCCGCCCAAGACTTTCACGGTGGCGTCGCCGACATCGAGACCGGTCGCGTCGGTCTGGATGACGTCGGCGCGCACCGGGCCGGCGGCGAGCGTGTAACCCGCGGCGGCGGCGGCTGAGCTTGTCATGAATCCGCGCCGCGACAACGGCGGCATGACTTTGGACAGCCCGACAATGTCGGACGGCAGGCTTTGCTTGTTCATGTGATATCCCCGGGGCGATGGCGCCGCTGGATGAAAGAAGACCTGTGCTGCGGCACGGTTAAGTTAACACCAGCGCGCGGCCACTTAAACCACTCTGGTTCCATCACATAAACATGCGAACGGGCGGTAATGGTGGGTTGCTTTGTCCGTCGCAAGCGACTATTACGAATTCAAACCGTCGTTTGAAAAAGAGCGGGCCAACGCGGTGGGGATATTGGGCAACTCATGACGCGACCTTCCGAAGTCACCCGCGACCGCATCATGAAGGCTGCCGAACGCCTGTTCGCGGAGAAGGGCTACGACGGCACCAGCATCCGCGCCATTGTCGCCAAGGCGCGGGTCAATCAGGCCGCCATCAATTACCATTTCGACGGCAAGGACGGGCTCTATCGCGAGGTGCTGCGCGTGGCGTTCCGCAGCATGACCGAGCATCAGCTCGCGCATGCGCAGGACGTGAAAACGCTGTCGCGGGAGGCGGCGCTCGACGAATTCATCCGCCGGCAGCTTCACCCGCTGTTGGCGCGCGACGAATCGAGCCGCCATATGCGCATTTTCAACTGGGAAACCGTGCGGCCGACGCCGGTGTTCCGCAGCCTGGTCGCCGAGGAGGCGTCGCCGTTCCTCGGCATGGCAGCCGATCTGGTGCGCCGCTTTATGCCCGAGGCTGACCGCAAGACATTGACGGTGGCCGCGATCTGGCTGATCGGCCAATGCAGCGTGTTCGTACGCAACCGCGACCGCCTTGCTGAGCCCCCGATCGGGCTCGACCTCGATGACGCCATGGTCGAATGGCTCGCCCACTCGATCAGCCGCTGGGTGATGGCCGGTCTGGGCGGGCCGGTCCTCCGCGGGACGTGATTTCTCGGTGTTGCAGGATCTGTCGAAAACCGGGCAATGCCCCAAAAATTCCTTTTTCCCGGCCAGCCTGCGCCCAGAACGGATGTTTGAAATTCAATCGCGCGTTTGAAAAATGCGGCCTGACGATGCGGCCGAACGGACGACCAAGGGGGCGGGTCATGGAGGGCAGAGTCGTGGAGGATAAGGCGATGCGGCAGGATCTGGTCAAAACGAATTCGGGCAAGCTGATTGCCGGAAAGTTGGTAACCGGGCACGGCGCGCCGTTCTTGGCGCGCTTCGTCGGCAAATTCGTCCTCGACATCATGCCGGCGGCGCTGGCGAGCGTTATCGGCGGATTCCTGTTCACCCAATATCAGTTCGGCCATACACCGGCAAAGCCTGTGCTCGAGCAGGTGACGCCCGCTTCGGCCGAGATGATGGCGCTGGTCCGCGACGAGCACGCCATGATCATCGACTATCTCAAGACCCAGATGGCGGCGGAAAGGTCCCGTGTCGCTGTCCAAGACGCCGATCTGGCGCGCGAAGACTCCAAGGTGGCGGATACCAAGGCGCCGGCGGCGCAGACTGTCGCGCTTTTGGACGTCAAAACCCAGCCTCAGGCTGAGCCTGATAGCAATGCCGCGCCGCGCCGTGGCGCGGCGGTCGCGGCGGCCAAGCCGATCGTCTGGCAGCATTCGAAGCCGCAGATCGCCCAAGCTGCGCCCGCCGTGCCGACGCCGATGCCGCGTCCGCCGATCGTGATCGCGCAGGCGGATCCTAGCCAGGACGCGCCGCCGTCCGACCGGCTTGCAAGCGATCCCGATTCGCTACTCGGCAAGGCGCTCGATCTTAAAGACCATGTCGTTGCCGGCGCCCGCCATGCCGTCTCGGCGGTTGGGGATATGTTCGCCACGCTGGGCGGCGCTTTGAACCCACAGGCCTCGTTGCCGCGTCAATTCAGTCAGAATTAGTCGGCTTGAAAGCGCGTTCAGCTACGGTGTTACCGTTTTCGGCACCGGTCTGATGCCGTTTGGCCACAGCCCCCAGTTTTCACAGGTTCCGCGTCTTGCGGGCCAAAGTGACGGCCGGTAAGCCATATTGCGACGGAACTGGAAACCGGCTCTGGAACGAGGGGTTTTGCAAGAATTCTCACGAGTTCGGCAGAGCGGGCCGCTCACTCTGGCATCCGCAAGAACAGGTCCTATATCGCCGGTTCGCGCTGGAAATGGCGTTGGGCATTGGTGCAGGCCGAGACGTAACGCTGCCGGCCGCACTGAGTAGGAGAGGATGATGCGTTCCACCGGGAATTTCAGTCCGGAATGGGGCTATCTTGCTCCAGCACCGAGCATGCTGCCCACGGTGCGTGTCCTCCTGGTCGCGACCGCGATCGGCGCCACGGCCGGCGCCGGTGTGGTGCTGTCGTTGGTCGACCATTCCGTGGGCGATGGCGACAAGGTTGCCGTGGCGGCGCGTGCGATCGTCGTCACCAGCGTGCAAGCCGCGCCTGTCCAGGCGCCCGTGATGTCCGAGGCCACGATCGCGCCCGAGATCGCGCCCGCTGCTGCAGCGCCGGTCGCGCAGACGCCTGTGCAAAAGCCTGTCCAAGCTGCGGCGCTGGGCCAAACCCCGCCGCAAGCTCAAATCGCGCCGCAAGTCCAGGCTGCGGCTCATGACAATACCGCGCTGGCGGTCACCGCGCCGGCTCAGGATGCCGCCACCGCATCCGCGACGGCGGCTTCGATCACGAATGATGCCGCGGCTGTACCGCAGCAGCCGGCCGTCGCTGCTTTGTCGGGTCCGAATGTGGCCACGCCGGGTGCGCCTGTTGCGAGCACCGATGCGACCGGCGATCAAGGCATTGTCGGGCCGCAGCAGACCGCGCAGCAGAAGAAGGCCAAGCGCCACAACTCGAGTTTCAGCAGAGATTTTCCCCCGGTCATTGGCCCGGCGCTGCGGCACTTGTTTAGTGCGCGCGCCGGTACGTCGAATTATCCAAATCGCGCGTATTGATAGCCGCGGTCGCGCTGCGCCCGGCGATCCATCTCAGCTAAAAACAAAAGCGCGCCGCGTCTGGCACGGCGCGCTTTCAATCGCCCGCAGCGTCGATGTGCCGCCGCCCGAATCCCACCAGATCCGGCAATACCCAGCCTCGAATTTGACTACGGAGTAATTTGCCCGCGCCGGACTAGCTGCAGCAAAACCAAGCACCAATACGCCAGTTGCAAAGGGCACATTTGCAAAGCTTCTGTGCTTCATTGTCTTAGCTCCCTGTAGTGCCTTCCCGGGAACTTTCGGATAGTACTTGCCCGATTGTCAGGCAAGCCCAGTCGGGCAAAGCCATCAGCCCGCCGCGTGCACGAGTCCATGCGGATCAGGCCGGTTCGTAACATCGGAGGAAATCATGCCGGAGGTTGTTGTTTATATTCTTGAAGGCCGCTCGCTCGATCAGAAGCGTGGCCTCGTCAAAGACATCACCGATGCAGTGGTGAAGAACGCAGGCACCACGCCTGACCAGGTCACGGTCTCGCTGGTCGAAACTGCCAAGACGTCCAAGGCCAAAGGCGGCGTGCTGTTCGCCGAAATGCCGGCGCGCAAATAGCGCAGTCGCCGGCCGTGGCGCGCGCCTGCCGGCCGCGCCGCGGAACGCTTCACAGACGTCGAAGAAGGTCGACCTGCGGCAGCGTTAACGCGACCGCGGCTGCATCTAGGTTGCATTAAACTTGTCGCGCGTGCGGCGCACAATTAGACTTGCTGCATTGCGGTAAATCGCTGATAATAGGGAATCAAAGCTAAAAAGCCGGGTAAGCGGCAGCCAGATCAGGGGTACAGAAGAATGAGCCAGGAATGGGATACGAAGGACGGCCGCCGCCGCGTTAGGCGCGATCCCCCGACGATCGAGGATGCGGTTCTGGCCGCGCAATGCATGGCTGAAGATGGTGTCGATGCCCAGGTCGAGATCGTGATGTCGCTGATGGCCGTTTCGGCGGAAGAGGCGCGTGGCGCCGTCCTGCAGTACAGCCAGCGCAAGAACAGGGAAGCCGCGCGTTTCACCATTGCCGGCAGGAGCGGCGCACCGCGCACCGTCGTGGTCGAACGCCGCACGTCGCGCCGTCCGTTGGCGACGCGGCCGACGATCACCAGCGCGGGCCTGCGCAGCCGAATCTAACGCGCGCCGTCATCGGCCGCGAAAACAACTTCGGGCTACGAAAAATAGCTGCCGCCCGCGGATCGCATCCGCGGGCGCGCTTTTTTGCCGGTCGCCGTTAGGGCGTGCGTGCCGCGGCGATACGATGCCAGATGAAGAGCACCACCACGGCGCCGACCGTGGCGGTGATCAAGCCCGCCCCCTGGTCCGGCCCGTAATGGCCGATTGCCTGACCGATGAAGGTGGCAATGAAGGCGCCGACGATGCCGAGCACCGCGGTCATGATGAAGCCCGAAGGGTTGTTCGGACCCGGCATCAGGAGTTTTGCGATGATGCCCGCGATGAAGCCGATGATGATCACCCAGATTATGCCCATGACGAAACCCTCCGTGACAATCCCTGCAATAATGTCATGCGCGCGTTTGCGCGCAAGGACGGCCGTAAAAGCCACATAGGCAAACCGTTTCCCCGCTGCAAGTTCCCAAGCCGGCTTCGCACGCGGATACCTCTCGCTTGCCAAGCACGCTGGTGCCGCGGTGGGCGCGCCCGTCGGTTTCGATTATACTCGTTTTGACGACGGGCGAGTGTCCCGATTTCGAAGTTCGCCCTACCATGCGGCGCGTTCCGAGCGAATTTCGAAATCGAAGAGGACACTCGCGACTTTATAGTTTCAGTGTGGTTTTGGATTTGAAGTTCCTATGCGAGTGTGCGGCCAAACTGTAGGAACTTCAAATCCACCACGTGGATGTTTTCGCGAGACAGTCTCAAGACCTGCGAGACGGTCTGAAGGCAGTCATCTTCCGGGGCCGCTCAATTGGAAGCGGGGGCGCAAACGGATCGGGGGTTGCGCGCTGGATGTTTTGAGGCCGCGATGACCAAGACGACTGAAAAGCCGCGCACCAAGACAAAGACGCGCACCAAAACCCAGCGACCGCCACTCTATAAGGTGATCCTGCTCAACGACGATTACACACCGCGAGAATTCGTCGTGCAGGTGCTCAAGGCGGTGTTCCGGATGAATGAGAGCCAAGCCTATCGCGTGATGTTGACGGCGCATCAGCGCGGCGCTTGCGTCATCGCAGTCTTCACCCGCGACGTCGCCGAGACCAAGGCCAAGGAAGCCACCGAACTCGGCAAGATGAACGGCTATCCGCTGTTCTTCACTACGGAACCTGAGGAATAATTCAGCCTGAGGAATAATTCGATGCCGCACGCGCGCGTGCGCTATTGGCGCGTGTCCGCCTGCGGCACGAAAATCGGCACCTCGTTCGATGCAAGGCGCTGGTTCGGTGCTGCTTGTGTCGCGGCGATTTGCACAGGCGCCCCGGTGTAGGCGTAGGCGAATCCGCCGACCGCCATGCCGGTGAAAAACACCGTCAGCAGCGCCAACGCCATGATGCCGTCGTTGCGGGGGATAGTCTGAACGTGACGCAATTGTTTGTCCAAAAGCTCGCGGTTGCTGCGGTCCATTTTCGGATCTCCAAAACTGTCGGAAACCCCAGCCTCGCTCGCCAATACCGATGAGAAAACCCGCGAGAACGGCTCGTGTTCCAGGATTTCAACGAGTTTTTGCAGCTATTGAAACAATTGCTTGCAGGTACGGCCGCTATTTGCCGACGCGGTTACTTCCCGCCACCCTGGATCGACACGCCGTTCGGCCCGAAATTGATCGACATGCCCCGCGGCGGATGGCGGTCCTGATAGAGCTGGTAGCTCAACACGGCGACCGCAATCACCAAAGCGCCGATGATGAGATAGAGCGTATTGCTGCGCATCATGGTCGATCGCTCCCGTCACGAAATCACAAACAATGATAACCGCGGCTTCCGCCAATGCGAAGCGTTCACCTCTACTATGATGTTGATATATGCGCGAGAAAAATAGGTATCGGTGTTCAGATCAGATCATGCTCAGACGAAAAGGTTCTCAGCCCTCGAGCGTCTGCACCAGCCAGGGCCGCAGCGGGCGGCACATCGGAGCGCGCCGAAATCGCGGCCGCAAGCTTCTTGTCGCCATTCAGGCCGATGACCAGACGGGCAAAGCCCGATTCCGAAAGCTTGGCTCTCGGATTGCTGATGACCCGCATCTTGACGTCGTGGTTGCCGCGCTTGGGCAGCACATCGGTGACGGCTTCGCCGAGCTTCGGCCGCGCCGCGATCGCTATCGGCATGCGCAGCTCGGCCTTGTCGGCGATGTCGGCGAGATCCTTGTCGCGCAAGGACGGCGACAGCGCGATCACCGGGCCGCTGATCGAGGTGTCGCTGTGGCGGCCGAGCGTGCCGAGAACCTTGGCCGGGCCCTTTTGCATCGGCGCCAAAGCCGTCGCCACTTCGGCGAGTGTCGCGCGATCGCTCTTCTTGATGAGGCGGAAGAGCACCTCGTCGAACACGTCGGTCTGCGCCGTGACTTCGGCGCTGCTGAGAAACAGGTCGATCATCTGACGCAAAGCGTCACGTCGCCAGGGATCAGATTGCCTGATCCGCGCCCTGTCGAGTTCCGTGATCAGCGAGTGTGCGGCAGGGGTCATCGTGTTTGGGCTTCGACCCTTGGTCCCTAGGCCATTCCAATTTGCCGCTGACCGTAGCGGGTTGGCGGATTCGCCGGAAGCGGAGTGGTTAACTTTTCCCACTGTGCGGTGGTAATTTGCGCCCGCTGGTTGCAGTTCTCCGCCGCGCGATGAATCTCGCGACACCACAACATCCTACGGTGTCACTTAAGGCGAGATTAAGAACGGCCATTTCGCCTCAATCGGCACCGTTCCGCGCAGCGGAAGCTGCTTTTCGCAACGGCTGCGCCGTGCACGCTCGCTGACTGCGGATGCAACCCAAGTTAAGCTTACGGCGCCGACTTCCGGTTTCGACGGTGCGATAGCTGCAACCGCGAGCACGGGCGTTTTTAGTGGTGCAACCTTTAGAAAGATTCGCCGCCGCGATCTTATTCCGCCTGCTTCAGCTCGGTTACTTGGCTCCGACCTGCGTCGAAGATCAAAGTCGCATTGGGCGGAATCACGCCTTGTCGTTCTCGGTTTTTTGGATTGAGCATGATCTGTTCGGACAAGGCGCGACTTGGCTATTCTGGATCACGCACTACGCGCGCCGCCCCGGGATGCGATACGCCATGCGAGCGTGGCCGGCGCAGTAGGGAAATCCTCTAACCGACTCGTTTCCGCAAAAAGCAAAGGCGCTTGCGCTGCCGTTGCTCACCGGCCAGCGGCAGTTGCACGCGGCGAGTTCGAGCAGCGAGCAGGGCCGGGTGCTTTCGACATAGGCGGTCGCGCTGACATTAGTTGGGTCTGCATTGGTGGCGCTGCTAGGAGAAGCACGGTCGGCGAAGATCAGTCGCAAAAACTGACGTTGCGGCGAGGGCGGCGAACGTCGTGCGCGCGGCGGGTGTTCGCGTGCGGACCCAGACGCGAGCCCAGACACGAGTCCAGACCCTGGCCGTCCGGGTGCCAGGCGGAGCCGGTGAATTTTGCCGATGACAGCGTTGCGGCTGACGCCGATCTCGGCGGCGATCTCGCTGCAGGTCAGACCTGTAGCGATGTGGGTTCTGAGCTGTTCGACCCGTTCTGGGGTCCAGGTTGCGGTGGTCATGAGCGGCCTCGTTGCGCTGCGGCCCGTTCTGGGCCGCCGGGAGGCGAGGACCGCGCGCAACGGCTGCGACCGACGGCGCATGGCGCCGCGATCACCGAGTCGCATCCGCGCGCTGCGGCGGCACGACCCGTTGCTTGATGGCCCGGAGCGACTTGGGTCCGGGACAGTTTAAACTTGTTGAGCGAAAACCCTCGTCGACATCGAACGTTCCACGATTCGACTCGCCTGCCAATAGTTAAAATGCCATTATAATCCAGTTTTAACTATAGGTATGTGTTCCCATGGCGCGGCCCGAAAACCGCTCGGAGGCGCGAGCGCTCAGTCTCACGCTGCCGATCGAAACTTTTAACTACCTAGTGCTCTTGGCGACGCTCGGAAAGCTCGGACGCACCGAGAATGAGGTCGCAACCCATATTCTGGTGCGCGAGGTTTATGCCATGCATGCGCGCGACTTCCACGAGATGCGCATCCCGCAGCCGACGGACGAGGGGGCGTAAGAGAATGCCGCGAACGGGTTACTTCACGCCGACGAGCTCGACGTCGAAGATCAGCGTCGCATTCGGTGGAATGACGCCGCCGGCGCCGCGCGAGCCGTAAGCGAGTTCGGGCGGAATGATCAGCGTGCGCTTGCCGCCGACTTTCATGGTCGCCACGCCTTCGTCCCAGCCGGCAATCACGCGATGCTGGCCGATCGGAAATTCGAACGGAGTTCCGCCGTGGTCGAGATTGCTGTCGAACTTCGCGCCCTTCTTGCCGTTCTCATAGAGCCAGCCGGCGTAATTCATCGCGCAGGTCTGGCCGGTCTTGGGCGAGGGGCCGGTGCCGACCTTGGTGTCGATGATTTTCAGACCCGACGGCGTAGTCGTTACCGGCTGGGCGAGGGCGGGCGCAAACGGGACCGCGAGAGCGCCGAGAGCGCCGGCATAAGTAAAGTCTCGGCGAGTGACAGCGCGCATCTGGTACCTCCGGCAAAAGAAGATTGGGAAAGACGGGTTGGGAATGATTGGTCGCGAAAGTTTACGCCGTTAGGGCACGTCTAAGCGCGCAACGCAAGGCGGCAGATTCGAAGCTGCGTCCAACACGCACAAGCCAACACGCGAAGTCCAGCTAGGCGGCGGTGGCCAGTGCGAAATCGTAGCGGTCGCGGATATAGGTGTTGAAGAAGAGGCCCTTCGAGTTGGACTTGAGGAAGCTTTCGTAAACGCCGCGCGGCACGTAGTAATATTTATAGGCATTGCCACCGGCGAAGGTGACGAAAAGCTCGCGCGCCGCGGCGTCGTAGTCGATGCGCTGGATGGCGGTCGAATCGACGGCAGGCATTGGCGGCTCCCTCTGTCTGCTCCTATTCACATTAACGCGCGGCGGCCGGACGAGGCTTCGTTTTTTCGTCATGGCTGGGTTGACGCTCGCGATGTACCGTCGCCGGGTCCGCGCGAGCGCATTGCGGCGGGGACTTGAGTATCGGGCTTGAGCGATGAGCAGCGAACGCGAAGTTGATTTGTTGATCGCGGGCGCCGGCCCCGCCGGAATGACGGCGGCGCTGGTCGCGAGCCTGCAAGGCCTGGACGTGCTGCTGTGCGAAAAGTCGGGGCAGGTCGGGGGCACCGGCGCGACCTCGGCCGGCACGCTGTGGATTCCCGGCAACCATCAGAGCCGCAAGGCGGGCTTCGATGACAGCGCGGAGAAGGCACAAGACTATCTAGACGCACTCGTTGGTAGCCCGGTGAACCGCGATTTGCGGGCGACGTATCTGCAAACCGGGCCCGTCTCCATCGACTATCTGGAAGACAATAGCGACGTGAAGTTCATGCCGTGCGGACGGCATCCCGATTATCGCAGCAACATGAAAGGCGCGGCGGTGACGGGGCGGGCGATCGCGCCGCAGCCGTTCGACGGGCGGCTTCTTGGCGAAGATTTCGCACGGCCGCGGCCGCCAATCCGCGAGTTCATGGTGTTCGGCGGCATGATGGTCGGCAAGGCCGACATCGCGCCGCTGGTCAGCCGCTTCAGGTCGCTGGCCAATTTCAGCCATGCGGCGAAGCTGTTCGCGCGTTATCTCGCCGATCGCATGCGTTATCCGCGCGGCACGCGCCTCGTCATGGGCAATGGCTGGTGGGGCGGCTGTTTCTCAGTCTGCGGAAACGCGGCGTCGAAATCGTTTACGAGAACGGCCGCGTCCTCGGGGCGAAGATCAAGATCGCGGGCCGAGGGGGAAAGGAGACTTACGTGAAGACGCGCAAGGGCGTCGTCTTCGCCATGGGTGCTATGCGCACAACAAGCGCTTCCGCGAAGCCTTTATGCCGCGGCGGTGCCGGTGCACTCGCTGAGCAGCGAGTTCAACACCGGCGACGGCGTCGCACTCGGCGAACGGCTCGGCGTCCGCATCGCGCCGGAAGAACATGGCTTAAGCGGACTATGGACGCCGGTCTCCGTCACCGTGCGGGCCGACGGCAGCAAAGGGCTTTACCCGCATCTCATGCTCGACCGCGCCAAGCCGGGCGTGATCGCGGTCAACAAAACCGGGCAGCGTTTCGTCAACGAAGCGGTGTCGTATCACGATTTCGTCCTGGCGATTTTTGAAGCGAACGAGCGCGCGCCGTGCATTCCCTGCACTCTGATCTGCGATGCCGTGTTCATCGAGAAATATGGACTCGGCATCGCTTATCCGGGCGGGGTCAATCTTTCAGCGCTGCTCAAATCGGGATATCTCATGCGCGGCGATACGCTGGAACAGCTCGCGGCGCGGATCGGCGTCGATGCGCCGGCGCTGCGCGCTACCGTCGCGCGCTACAACACCTTCTCGCAGACCGGCGTGGATGTGGACTTCGGCAAGGGCGAGACCGAGCTCAACCGCTTCAACGGCGACGAGACCCACATGCCCCTTCCCTGCATCGGGCCGATCGCGCGTGCGCCGTATTACGTGGTCGAGCTGTGGCCTGCCGAGATCGCGGTGAGTACGGGCCTCTCGACCGACGCTGACGCCCGCGTGCTGGACAAGGATCGCCGCGTCATTCCCGGCCTTTATGCCTGCGGCAACGACATGGCGTCGCGGAAGTCGGGGCTCATATCCCGGCCCGGGCACGACGCTTGGCCCGGGGATGGTCTTTGCCTATCGCGCGGCGATACTAATTACCTCCTGATTGACAGGCGGCGCTTCCCATAAGGCATCCCAACCCAATCGCACGAGCAAAATGCCGCTGACTATCGTGCAGACAACGAAGGATATTGCAGCGAATGTTGCGGCAATGGTCACCCATGCACGAAGGCCCTCGGATAACGTGCTTATTGTGAAGGGGCGCAGGTGAAATTCTTCAAAAAGTGACTTCGGCGTTTCCTTGTTTTCGGCCACCTAATTCAACCGGTAAGAGATAACAAAGGACGGTTTCTCCGCCGCCCTTTATTAGTTCCGAGGTAATTACGAACACCCCGTGGTGCTGCCACACGTATCGCACTTCAAACACGTGCCGTTGCGCACCAGCGTGAAATTCCCGCATTCGCCGCACATTTCGCCTTCGTAGCCTTTGGCTTTCGCTTCGGCGCGGCGTTCGGCGGCGGCTGCCTTGGCATTGGCGCGGGCGTCGAAGCGGTGCTCGAGCGGGCGATGTTCCAGTGCCTGCGCCGGCGAGAGCTTTGCTTCGGGCTCGGACTTCAGCGCCGTGGCGCCGGCGAGTTCGCCGCGCGGGCCGGCGCCGGCAAACGCGGTCACGTTCGAGAGCGTTCCGGCTGATCCGCCGACAGTAGAGGAGGTCGCGTCACCGCCGCCGCCGTCCATCACTTTGAGCCGGTCGGTGCGCGAGCGGGTCAGGCCCTTCGACACGAAGCGGCCTTCGGGCGCTTGCTTGCCTTCCTCGACGCCCTTGCCGAGCGCATCGAAACCTTCGCCGCTCGGATTGACATGGGCGAGGTCGAAGCGCTCCATGTAGGACACCGCGAGCTCCCGGAACACGTAGTCGAGGATCGAGGTGGCGTATTTGATGGTGTCGTTGCCCTGCACCGGGCCCGACGGCTCGAAGCGGGTGAAGGTGAAAGCATCGACATATTCGTCGAGCGGCACGCCGTATTGCAGGCCGAGCGACACGGCGATGGCGAAGTTGTTGAGGAGCGAGCGCAGCGCCGCGCCCTCTTTGTGCATGTCGATGAAGATCTCGCCGAGCCGGCCGTCGTCGTATTCGCCGGTGCGCAGATAGAGCTTGTGGCCGCCGACCACGGCTTTCTGGGTGTAACCTTTGCGCCGGTCGGGCATGCGTTCGCGGCTGCGGATCTCGATGATCCGCTCGACGACTTTCTCCACGACCTTTTCCGAAAGGGCGGCAGCGCGCGCCGTCGTCGGCTTGTCGAGGAACGCCTCGATGACATCGTCTTCTTCGGCGTCGTCGGCGATGAGCTGCGATTGCAGCGGCTGCGACAGTTTCGAGCCGTCGCGATAGAGCGCATTGGCCTTCAGCGCGAGCCGCCAGGAGAGGAGATACGCCTCCTTGCAGTCCTCGACCGTCGCATCGTTCGGCATGTTGATGGTCTTGGAGATCGCGCCGGAGATGAACGGCTGCGCCGCCGCCAGCATTTGGATGTGGCTGTTCACCGAGAGGAAGCGCTTGCCGGTGCGGCCGCACGGATTGGCGCAGTCGAACACCGCATAGTGCTCGGCCTTCAGATGCGGCGCGCCTTCAACCGTCATGGCGCCGCACACATGCACGTTGGCCGCCTCGATCTCGCGCTTGGTGAAGCCGAGATGGGCGAGGAGGTCGAACGTGGGCGAGGCGAGGTCTTCGGCATCGACGCCGAGTTCGTCACGCAGGAATTCCGCGCCCAAGGTCCATTTGTTGAAGGCGAACTTGATGTCGAACGCGGTCGGCAGCGCCTTTTCCACTTTCTCGATGGCCTCGGGCGTAAAGCCCTTGGCCTTGAGCGAGGTGTGGTTGATCGCGGGCGCATCCTTAAGCGGACCATTGCCGAGCGAACCGTGGCCGACGGCGTAGACGATGATCTCGGCGATCTCGGCTTCGCTATAGCCGAGCACGCGCAACGCTTCCGGCACGGCGCGGTTGATGATCTTGAAATAGCCGCCGCCGGCAAGCTTCTTGAACTTCACCAGCGCGAAATCAGGCTCGATGCCGGTGGTGTCGCAATCCATGACCAGACCGATGGTGCCGGTCGGCGCCACCACGCTTGCCTGCGCATTGCGATATCCGTGCGCCTCGCCGAGTTGCAGAGCACGATCCCAGGCCGCCTTGGCATGCGCGATCAGTTTCTGATCGGGGCAGGATTTGTGATCGAGCGGCACCGGCGGTGTCGTCATCTGCTCGTAGCCGGTGCGCTCGCCGTAAGCGGCGCGGCGATGATTGCGCATCACCCGCAGCATCGGCTCGCGGTTGTCGGCATAGAGCGGGAAGGGGCTGAGCTCGGCCGCCATTTCGGCCGACGTCGCATAAGACACGCCGGTCATGATGGCGGAGAGCGCGCCGCAGATGGCGCGGCCGGCATCGGAATCATAGGGAATGCCCGACGACATCAGCAGGCCGCCGACATTGGCGTAACCGAGGCCGAGCGTGCGGAAATCGTAAGAGCGCTGCGCGATCTCGCGCGAGGGGAACTGCGCCATCAGCACCGAGATTTCGAGCACGATGGTCCACAGCCGCACCGCGTGCTCGTAGCCTTCGACCTCATAGAGCTCGCTCTTGAGCGTCTGCCCATTGGCCGCGGCCGGGAGGGCAGGGGTGTGGAACGCGAGCAGGTTCAACGAGGCGAGATTGCACGCCGTGTCGTCGAGGAACATGTATTCCGAGCACGGATTGGAGGCGACGATCGGGCCGGACGCCGAGCAGGTGTGCCAGTCGTTGATCGTGGTGTGGAATTGCAGGCCCGGATCGGCGCTGGCCCAGGCGGCGTGGCCGATCTTTTCCCACAGATCGCGCGCCTTCACGGTCTTGGCGATCTTGCCGGGATTGGTGCGCCAGAACAGATCCCAATCGCGATCGGCTTCGACAGCTTTCAAGAACTCGTCGGTGACGCGCACGGTGTTGTTGGAGTTCTGGCCGGAGACGGTCAGATAGGCTTCCGAATCCCAATCGGTGTCGTAGATCGGGAAATTGATGTCGGTATAGCCCTGCTTGGCGAACTGGATGATGCGGCGGATGTAGTTGTCCGGCACATGGTTCTTGCGCGCCGCCTTGATTTCGCGGCGGAGCACCGGGTTCTTTTCCGGATCGAAGCAGGAATCGCCGGGGCCTTCGCAATTCACGCAAGCCTTCAGGATCGCGCGCAGGTGGCGCTGATTGATCTTGGAGCCGGTGACGAGGTTGGCGACCTTCTGTTCTTCGACGACCTTCCAGTCGATGAAGGTCTCGACGTCGGGATGGTCGGCATCGAGAATCACCATCTTGGCGGCGCGGCGCGTGGTGCCGCCCGATTTGATGGCGCCTGCGGCGCGGTCGCCGATCTTGAGAAAGCTCATCAGGCCGGACGACTTGCCGCCGCCGGAGAGCTTTTCGCTTTCGCCGCGCAATTTCGAGAAATTCGAGCCGGTGCCGGAGCCGTATTTGAACAGCCGCGCCTCGCGCACCCACAGATCCATGATGCCGCCCTCGTTGACGAGGTCGTCGGCGATCGACTGGATGAAGCAGGCATGCGGCTGCGGATGCTCATAGGCGCTTTCGGACGCCTTGAGCTCTCCGCTCTGGAAATCGACGTAGAAATGGCCCTGGCCCGGGCCGTCGATGCCATAGGCCCAATGCAGGCCGGTGTTGAACCATTGCGGCGAGTTCGGCGCCACCATCTGCATCGCGAGCATGTAGCGGTGTTCGTCGAAGAAGGCCTGCGCATCGGCTTCGGACGAGAAATAGCCGCCCTTCCAGCCCCAATAGGTCCAAGTGCCGGCGAGCCGGTCGAATACCTGCTTGCAGGAGGTCTCGCCGGTGAAGCGCTCGGCTTCCGGCAATTGGGCAAGCGCCGTCTCGTCGAGCACGCTGCGCCACAGCCATGAGGGAACGCTGTTCTCCTCGACCTTCTTCAGACGCGAGGGAACACCGGCCTTGCGGAAATACTTCTGCGCCAACACGTCGGAGGCGACTTGCGACCATTGCTCCGGCACTTCGACATTTTCGGCGTGGAAAACGATCGAGCCGTCCGGATTACGGATTTCGCTCGTGGTGAGACGGAAAGCGATCTCCGCGTATGGTGACTGTCCTTCTTTGGTGAAGCGCCGTTCAATCCGCATTTTCTGCCCCTTCAATTCGCATTTTTCTCTACATCGGCGTCTTGCGGGCGATCCGCATAATATAAGACGCCGACGGCTTCCCCGCGAAGCGACAGAAACGCCCTGCCGCCTCGGCCTCACCCCTGATCTCTGTCCGCCACCCAACTCGTCCAGCTGCGCAAAACTGTCGCAAAGACAGGTTTTGCGTGCCGTTTTTACTTTCGGGCCGTCGAGCGCCGCACCAGCAAATCCTCCACGCACGCCGCGGGCGGCGTAGAGCATGTCCGCAGCCCCTTTTTTGGGGAGCCCGGCCGACTTCCTCACCCGCGCGCCGAACTTTCGAAAGCTAGGCCATGCCGGTCGCGCCCGTCAAGAATTAGTACGAAAATCTGAATCAACTACTAAATATGGGGATAGTGGGGATGAATCGGGGAAGGAACGGCAAGTATCAGAGATTCGAAGAGAATCCGGAAGGGTCACCGTTCCCATTCGCTCATTTTGATGTTGGGCAAGTCGACAAGGAACCGCTCGCCGGCGGGCGAGGAGGTGGACGACACGGTCCCTCCCGGACTGCTGCGCACGTAGGGCTCAAGCGCGGGGTCACGTAGCTGTCACGCAATGACGCGGGTTTGCGCGCGATTCTGAGTGAGAACGCCTGTGAAATCGGTATTTCTCTCGGGTCCATCGCGAAGCCATGCCGCAACGCATTGGTTTACTTACGAGAATCGCCACGGCGTTGTTAGATCGCTCGGCCGCTCGTCGCGGCGCGGCTTTTCTCGCTGACGGCCGTTGCAGCGGTGAGACGCAAGATGCACCGGACCCGGCTACTTCTTGGTTAACCTTAAAGAAGTCTTACTTTTCTCGTGGGCTGTCGATTGCTTGACGGGGCCCAGGGGGCCGCCAATAACCATTTGTTAATGAGTAGCTGTGGGGTTCAGCGTGCGGTCCGCGCGGGGCGCATCTTTGCGAGCGCTGCGCTATTCGCTGCCTGTTTGACGGGCTGTACCGCGGCCCTCAACAATCCGATCAACACCCCGATGACCGCCGATCCCCGGCAGGTCGAGGCCCAACTCAGCAGCGACGTTCCGACCAATTACGACGACATGGTCGTGGCGCTGTCGTTCTCCGGCGGCGGCACGCGCGCGGCCGCGTTTTCCTACGGCGTGCTGCAGGGCTTCGAGCAGACGCGGGTGCCGACGCGCTCGGGACCGGTATCCCTCCTTGACCGGCTCGACTTCTTGTCCGGCGTGTCCGGCGGCTCGATCCTCGCGGCCTATTACGGCCTGAAAGGGCGCGAGGGCTATGGCGACTTCAAAGAGCGCTTCCTGCTGGCGAACGGCGAAGAAAATCTGCAGACCGATCTCAGCCTGTTCAATATCGCGCGCGGGCTGGAAGGTGGCGTCAACGGCCAGAACGCCTTTCCGCCGTGGCTCGATGCGCATCTCTATGGCCACGCCACTTTCCGCGATCTGTTCCGCCGCCAGCACCCCCGCGTCTGGATCAACGCGTCGGATATCTACAATCGCACGACCTTCATCTTCGCCCCGGTGACGTTCAGCGCGCTGTGCAGCGATCTGTCGAGCTATCCGGTGTCGATGGCGGTCGCGGCGTCCGCCGCGGTGCCGGTCGTATTCTCGCCGATCGTCATCCAGAATTTTCCCGGCGGCTGCCCGCTCGGGCTGCCGGATTGGGTGGGCCGCGTGCGCAAAAATCCGAATGCGCCGCCGCTGATGAAATCCTACGCCGACGCGCTCGAGCGCTACCGCAACGGCGAGATCAAATACGTCAAGCTGCTCGACGGCGGCCTGGTCGACAATTTCGGTCTTGCCGGCTTCACCATTGCCCGGCTTGCCTCGGCGACGCCAGACGGTCCGCTGGCGCCGCAAGAGGCGGTGAAACTGCGGCGCTTTCTATTCCTGGTCGTCGATTCCGGCCGCGATCCTTCGGGCAAATGGGCGCAAACCATTCCCGGTCCCTCGGGCATGGATCTGATCATGGCGACGTCGGATACCGCGACCCAGTCCGGGGCCATCGGCAGCTATTCGGCCTTCGACGCCACCATGAACGACTGGCGCAACCAATTGGTCGCCTGGCGCTGCGGGCTGCCGGAAGCGGAGCGCCGCCGACTCGGCGCGCCGCCCGGCTGGAATTGCCGCGACGTGCAATTCTTCATCGGCCATATCTCCTTCGACGAGCTCGGTCCGGAGCGGCGCGCGGCGCTGAACCAGGTCGAAACGCGGCTGCGCCTGCCTGCGGATCAAGTCGAAATGCTGATCCAAGCCGGCCGCGACGCGCTTGCCGTCAATTCGAAATACCGCGCTTTCCTCACTTCGCTCGGCCGCACGCCGCCGTCGCCGATCGAGCGCCCACCGGCGCCGCCGCGCCTGCCG
>JBAUCK010000003.1:0-12196 GCA_049677525.1 Xanthobacteraceae bacterium | reverse complement strand
AATCTCGATTTCATCAGCGTGCAAAAAGAAGTCAGCGAACCGCAGGCGGCGTTCCTGCGCCAGTATCACGTCATTCAGCTTGGCCAGGACTTCGAGAATTTCGCCGACACGGCCGCGGCTCTCGCCGGCACAGTGCGCGGGCGCGGCTTTGCGCAGGAAGGCGGCATTCGCCCGCAGCCGCTCGCTTGCCACATAGATATAGACGGCGAGTTCGGTTTTGGCCTGAGTCAGCGCCGACGCGCCGCGCAACTGTCCCGCGCGAACCAGCGCCGTTTCCTGCTCGACGAGGCCCGACAGCTTCTCGATGATGGCGGCCAGATCGGCGAGCGTCTTTTCCGCGTCAGCTGGTGTAGTCACGGGCGTCATGATGCGGAAGGCCCCTGTTCCTTGAGCAGCGTTTGGTAGATCTTTGGCGCAAGCCCGATACCGCCGGCTTTGGCGAACTCCTTGGCATATTGATCGGTCATGAATGAGCGCCAGATTTTCAAGGCGCCGGAGCCGCCGAACGGCCCGTCGCCGTCGACATTGGTGAGCATCTGGTTGAACATGTTGGACAGGAACATCGACTCGAAATTCTGCGCAGCTTCCTTGGCGTTGCCTTTGATTTTCAGCGCGGCCTGCGCGTGTGCGTTGCCGGCGGCACCGACGGCATTAAGCGAGCCTGCGAAATCGACCGGATTGAGGCTTCCCATTACATTACCTCGATGTCGGCTTGGATGGCACCGGCGGCTTTGATCGCCTGCAGGATGGTAATGAGGTCGCGCGGCCCGATGCCGAGCGCGTTGAGCCCGTCGACGACCTGCTGCAAGGACACGCCCTGGTGCACCAGCGCGAGCCCTTTGCCTTCCTCCTGCACGCCGACCGATGTGCGCGGCACGACGACGGTGCGGCCGCGCGAGAACGGCGCCGGTTGACTAACCTGCGGCGTCTCCGAGATCGTCACGGTGAGATTGCCCTGCGCGACCGCCACGGTAGAGACGCGCACGTCGCGGCCGATGACGATGACGCCCGATCGTTCGTCGATGACGATCTTGGCCGCTTCGTCGGGCTCGACCTGCAATTTCTCGATCTCGGTCAGCATGGCGACGACGTTAGCGTGAGTTGCACGGTTGAGGGATCGAGCGGCTCGGCGACCGGCGCGCCGATATAATCGTTGATCGCGATTGCGATGTGGTTGGCCGTCGTGAAATCAGCATTGCGCAAAGCGAGACGCAATTGCCCGACGCTGTTGAGCGCACACTCGATCTCGCGCTCGGCGATGGCGCCGTTGGGCAGCCGTCCGACCGTCGGCACGCCGCGGGTGATGCTCGCGGCCTGGCCTTGCGCGCTGAAACCGCCGATCGACAACGAGCCCTGCGCCACCGCATAGACATTTCCGTCGGCGCCAAGGAGCGGGGTGACCAGAAGCGTGCCGCCTTCAAGACTTTTGGAGTCGCCCATGGCAGACGCCGTTACGTCGATGCGCGTGCCTTGGGTGGCGAACGGCGGCAGGTTCGCGGTCACCATCACCGCGGCGACATTGCCGGTGCGAATGGTCTGGCCGCAGATGTTCACGCCGAGCCGTTCCAGCATGGCCTGCAGGCACTGCTTGGTGAAAGGGGTATTGTTGAGCGTGTCGCCGGTGCCGTTGAGACCAACGACCAGGCCATAGCCGATCAACTGGTTCTGCCGCACGCCCTCGATACTTGCGAGGTCTTTAATGCGCGACGTGGCCGCCGCCGGTGACACGGCGCAGCCAAAAGCTACCAGCGCAACGAGCGCCGTACGAAACGTCCTTCTCATCTCTTGCTCCCCAAGAGGTCAGGCGCTCTTGCTCCCCAAGAGGCCGGACAGGGCTTAGCAATGCGAGGAACGTGCCATCGGGACGGAACGTTCAAGCCATTGAAATAGATGGGCTATTTTCCCGGTATCCGGCAATTCTTGCCGCCTTTACCCGGCATTAACCATAAAGGGGACACTTTATATGTATGCGCGTCTCCGCACCGAACCGCACCACGCTCACGAGCGGCACCAATGGGCCCGGCCGTCGTCCGGCGGCACTTTCTCCCTCGGGGGGACGGAGGCGCCGCAGGCGCAGTCGGCGGCATTGGCTTTACGGACCTTGGGCGGGATCGACGCCCTGACGGCGCTTCAAGGCGTTGAAGATCCGACCGAACGCCGCCGCCGCGCGGTCAAATATGGCCGCCGGGCGCTGGATGCGCTCGATGAACTGAAGCTCGGCTTGCTCGCCGGTACCCTCGATCAGGCCACGATGTTGCGGTTGAAATCGGTAGCCGGCGACCTCCACGAGCCGACCGGCGACGCGCGGCTGGACCAGGTCATGGCCGAGATCGATCTGCGGGTCTCGGTCGAACTGGCTAAAGCCGGCATTCCCTGACACTAGGATTAGCCCGGGCGGCACCTCAATTCGGGTCATTTTGCCGATTCTCTATAGCTGGCAGGGCGCCATCCGCCCGGATCTCTCGGGGGTCCGGCACAGCCTTCGTACCACCGCGGAATCACCGTAACCGGCTCAAATCGGGGCCGAAATCCGGATTCCCTAAGCCTTCATGATCGTTGTTGTCTCTGTCACGGAGCTTAGATATAAGCCGCCGCGCGAGGGTAACCTCGTAGGCGTGGGGTGGGAGTAGACGCAGATGCAATTGCTTAAGATGCTCAAGGGCAAGAACGGTCGTGCCGATACGCCACAAAAGAACGGTAAGATCGATGCGCTGAACGGCCACGCTGACGAGAAGGCATATCGGCCCAGCGACAGAGAACCGTTCATGAATGACCGCCAGCGTGAATATTTCCGCCAGAAGCTGCTCGACTGGCGGGAAGACATCCTGAAAGAGGCCAAGGAGACGCTGCAGCATCTCCAGGACGAAAATCAGAACCATCCCGATATCGCCGATCGCGCATCGTCGGAAACCGACCGGGCCATCGAGCTGCGCGCCCGGGACCGCCAGCGCAAGCTGATCGCCAAGATCGACGCGGCGCTGCAGCGTATCGAAGACGGGACTTACGGTTATTGCGAGGAGACCGGCGAGCCGATCACGTTGAAGCGGCTCGAAGCCCGACCCATCGCAACCTTGTCGATCGAAGCGCAAGAACGCCACGAGCGGCGCGAGCGCGTTTATCGCGACGAATAGGCCAGCTGGTTCCACTCTCGCGGCGCGGGAAGCAGGGCGAACCCTGTCCATTGCCATCCCCTCTTAAGCCTTTAAGGTTTTGTTTACCGAACCTCTTTACCGACCATTAAGGAACCGGGCGGCGTCGGCCTGCCGCACCGGCAAGCTGGTTGCGGTCATGCCAAGCGGCTCGTCACAGCGCTTTTCCTCATCGTGCGATTCCTCGCGCAGTCTGTCGCGGATGCTGCGCCGTGCGGTGCAGGCCCACGAGGCTGGCGATCTTGCCAAGGCGGATCGGCTCTATGCCGCGGCGCTGCAGCACGAGCCGGACAATTTCGACGCGCTGCACGGTCTCGGCAAGCTCTCCTGCGACTGCCGGCGCTTCGATGCGGCGCTTGCTCTTATTCAAGGGGCGCTGACGATCGATCCCGGGCGCGCCGACGGATTTTCGAGTCTCGGCCTCGTTTTCTATTATCTGCGCCGGCTCAATGACGCGCTGACAAGTTTTACCGAGTTGCTGCGTCTCGCGCCGGACAATGCCGAACTGTTGAACCAGCGCGGCGTGGCACTGCTCGAGCTTGGACGTTGCTGCGATGAAGCGCTCGCGAGTTTCGAGCATGCGCTTGCTGCCGAGCCGACATCTCTCGATGCGCTCGGCACTTGCGGCAATGCGCTCCTGAAACTCAATCGTCCCTCAGGTGCGATTGCCGCTTACGATCGGGCGCTGGCGATTGTCCCGCACAATGCCACGCTTCTCACCAATCGCGCGATTGCGCTGCGCAAGCTCGACCGGCCGCACGAAGCGCTGATGAGCGTGACGCGCGCACTGGCGAGCAAGCCAGATTTTGCCCAGGCGCGGTTCGTCGACAGCCTCGTGCGATTGACCTTGGGCGATTTTTGCGCCGGATGGCGTGCCTATGAATCGCGCTGGCAGGGCAGAAATCTTGCCGCGCAACGCCGCAATTTTCCAGCGCCGCTGTGGCTGGGCGGCGGGTCTCCCGCGGGCAAGACCTTTCTGCTCCATGCCGAGCAGGGTTTTGGCGACACCCTCCAATTCGTGCGCTATGCGCCGCTTGTGTCAGGGCAGGGCGCCAAGGTCGTTCTTGAAGTGCAGCGCGAGCTGGTTCGCCTGCTGGAAGACCTCGACGGCATCGATGCCGTGATAGCGCGTGGCGAGACCTTGCCGTCCTTCGACTCGCATTGTCCGCTGCTGAGCCTGCCGCTCGCCTTCGGCACTGAACCCGCAACGATCCCGGCGCCCGTGCTTTACATCGCGGCGGCAGACGGCGACATTCGGCTCTGGCCTGAGCTCTTGCCGCGAGGCCGGCGCCGCATCGGCGTGGTGTGGGCCGGCGACCCGGCTCATGACAACGATGTCAACCGGTCCATGCGGCTGAAGAGCCTTGCGCCGGTGTTCGATATGCCGGACGTCGATTTCATCAGCCTCCAATATAAGATCGGCGAAAAAGATGTCGGCACGCTGCAGGATTTTCCGAACCTGTTCCGGCTCGAACGATCGGCATCAACACCCGCGGCCTGTCCGACGTCCTGGTCACGCGCGCGAGCCGCACCATTCCGGCGCAGGAAATTTCCGGCCGCATCGCGCAATCGCTCGCCGGTCACAATGGAGTCGTCGCCGACAGACGCGGTCTAGATATTACCGGCTCCGTCACCAAGCCGCCGGCGAACGGCGCCAAGCCTGACGCCAAATCAGATGGCAAAGCCGACGCAAAGCCCGGCGCCGCGAACGCCAAGGATGCGAAAGCGGGGCCGAGCGATCCGCCTCCCGCACCGCCAGGCCGCATCATTCCGACCGAAGGACCGGTCCCCACCGGCGCCGAGCGTGCCATTCTCGAGCGCCTGCAGCAGCGCCGCGAGGAGATCGACACCCCGCCCGCGAGCTCGATCTGCGCGAGAGTCTCATCCAAAACGCCGAGAAGCGGATGGATTCGCGGATCGATGAGCTCAAGGGCGTCGAGACCCGGATCAAGACCGAAACCGAGCAGAAGAGTGAGACGGAAGATGCGCGCCTCAAGAGCCTCATCACGATCTATGAGAACATGAAGCCGCGCGACGCCGCCAAGATCTTCAACGGTCTCGAAGACAGCGTCCTCGTCGAGGTTGCCGCCAAAATCAATCCGCGCACCATGGCGGAAATCCTGGCGCAGATGCAGGCCGTGTCGCCCAGCGTCTGACGGTCGAGCTTGCCAGCAGGGCGCAGCAGACGGCGCAAGCCGGTACAGGCTCGGGCGATCTGCCGAAGATCGACGGCCAGCCTACGGCGAAATAGCAGGCCCGATCGGAGGCTGCTTTCAGATCCAATCTTTCCACTTGAACCAGATCAGTGGAATGATGGCGGTGACCACTATCAGTGCCAGCGCATAGGGATAGCCCCACGACCAGTCGTATTCCGGCATGTTCTTGAAATTCATGCCGTAGATGCCGACCACCAGAACCGGCGGGATGCCGACCACCGAGGCGATGGTCAGAACCTTCATCACGTCGTTCTGGTCGATATTGATGATGCCGGTCGCGGCGTCCTGCAGGAGTTGCACCCGGCTGACCAGACCTTCGGCGAACTGCACCAGCGAACCGATGTCGGACGACACCGCTTGCAGATCGGCGCAGAGATTATGCGCGATCCAGTCGCGGCCGCGCTCCTGGGTGAATTTGGCCATACGGTCGAGACAAACCAGCGTGTAATGAATGCGTGCCATCCGCTCGCTGGTGCGGCCGGTGTGGATCATGAGCTGGCGAAGCATCGTGGTCTCGTGCGACAGCTTGGCGCGCTTGCCCGGCCGGAAGATCACGTGCGAGGCGTCATCGAGATCGACGCCGCTGCTTTCCAAGAGATCGGCGGCGTGATCGACCAGTTCTTCGAGGATGCGGACGAAGGCAAAGGCCGGCTCGAAGGATTGATGGCCGATGATCTCCTTGACCACGGTGTCGAAGAACGACGACGACTCAAAGCGCACGGTCAATAGAACATGTTTGGCGAGGACGAAGCCGGCCGGGGTCGGGAGCCATGGCTCGCTGCCCTGGGCAAGGATCAGCGGCGCCGACATGTAGAGCGTGCCGTCCTCGACTTGCAGGCGGCTCGACGCCTCGATCTCGCCGAGATCCTCGCGCGTCGGCACGCGCAGTCCGAAGGTCTTTTCCACGCGTGCGCGTTCTTCCTCGCTCGGATCGACGAGGTCGATCCAGGTGCATTGCGACAGCGACGTTTCGGCGTGGTTGAGTGGAAAACTACGGAGCATGGAACCTGTTCCGGATTGGCACGGCGGGGGCTGACGCAACGCCATAGCACGGCGCGGCGCCACGAACGACGTTTCGGTATCGCATCCGCCAATCAGGCTTTGAATCCCAATTTACGCGGGCCTTGGGCGCGACCGTACCGGTGGACGCATGGTGGAAGTGTAAGCGTTTGAATTGATTGGATTAAGCCGCCATTAAGTACGCCCGCCTATTGTGGACAACGGGCTGACGTCGGGCGGCGCTATGACCGCGTGGCGTCATTGTGTTGTGTCGAGTGAGTTCAGAGTCCTTTATGGCGAGCGGTCGCACCATCTCGAATGTTGGGCTTCGCCTGTCTTCGTACGTTTGGCGCCGCATCAGGCCGGCCAGCGCTCGCGCGCTCCTGGTCGCGATGGCGGTTGCGCCGGCAGCGGCGGCGCCGCTGAAGGCCACGCTCGCCGTTGCAATGAGCGACGGCTATGCGCGCTTGGTCTTCAGCTCCGACGAATATATCGATGCCACGACCAAAGTCGCCGGCCACGTGCTGATCATCACCTTCAAGCAGCCGATCGATGTTTCCGTCGATCGCGTGCCCGAGCTTGCCTCCGACTATGTCGGCGCGGCACGGCGCGATCCCGACGGCACGGCGATCCGCATGGCGCTGTCGCAAGAGGTCACCGTGAACGCGATGGGCGCCGGCGAAAAGCTGTTCATCGATCTTTTGCCGTCGTCGTGGACCGGACCGCCGCCCCTCGAAGTGATCGCCAATCTTGACGGCCGCGAGGTGACGCGGCTGCGCGCCGATATACTGTGGTCGGCGAAGCGCTGGGACGAATCGGCCGAGCAGATCGAGCTGCTGTATGGCGATCGCTACAAGGATTTCGCGACGCTCTCCGATGTCGAGCAACAGGACATATTGCGCGCCGAAATCGGCTATGCTCTGTCCAGCGACGTTTTGGGCTTGCGCGCTTCTGCGAAAAATACGCGGCGAAGATGGCCCCAGACGCCGGATGCGAAGGTGTTCGAGGTCGTCTCGGCACCGCTCGGCTCGAGCGGTGAGCAATTCGCCGTCATCGCCAAAGCGGCGACCTCGATCGATACGCTCGACGGCTTCCTGCGCGATATGAAGGCGCGCTATCCTGAATCAAGCGCGGCATCATCCGCAATGTCCGCGCCTGCAGTTGCTGCGCCCATGGTCTCCGCAGTGCCCGGCGGCGCACCACCTCAAGCGTCCTCGCAGCCGCCGGCGGCGCCCATTGCGCCGCCGACCAAGCCCCGTGGCAGCAGTGCGCAGAATATGAAGGTCCCGTCGGCAAAGAAGATAAAGTACGCGCGCGCCCCGTCAGCGCGGAGCTTCAATACCGCGGCGCTGGACAATCGCGCACCGTAGTAGGTGGGCGAAATTGTCCGCTCCGGCGTGAGGCGTGGGCAGCGCCCTACGAGCCGGGCGCTGTCTCTGGCGCGCCCGCTCTTGAGGAACAGAAAGATTTTCGGATCTCATCATCGTCAAAAGCGAGCTGGCGGTTCTTGATCTTTGCCCACACCGGCATTCGCGCGCGCAATCTTTTTTCCATAGCCTGACGCCGTGTCGGCCTTGCATTGACAGTTCAGCCGTCGGCTCGGACAATGCTGCCGATAAGACGGCGTGGTTGAACATGCCGGCGATATGGGGAGGGTGTGATGACCGATCATGGATCGGCTTGGCGTTCCTTGCCTGGAATAAGCAAAAGATCGATCGTTCTGGGAGCGCTTCCCGCGCTGTTTGTGGGGAAGGCGGCGAGAGCTGCCGATCCGATCAAGATAGGATTCAGCGCATCGCTGACCGGCGGCTTGGCGTCGTCCGGCAAAGCCAATCTGCTGGCGCAGCAGATTTGGCAGGAGGGCATCAACTCCGAGGGCGGATTGCTCGGTCGCCAAGTCGATCTCGTCTATTACGACGATCAATCTATCGCTTCGACGGTGCCCGGCATCTACGCCAAGCTGCTAGATATCGACAAGGTCGATCTCTTGATGGGGGCGGCGACCAATTTGATCGTTGCTGCGATGCCGGAGATCATGCAGCGCAAGCGAATGGTGATGGTGCTGGTTGCGCTCGGCAGCAACGACGCGTTCCGTTATCCGCGCTATTTCCAGACCGCCGCTTGGGGACCGGACTCCAAAGGCGCGATGAGCAATGCCTTCTTTGAGGTCGCCAAAACGATCACGCCGGCGCCGAAGACGGTGGCCATCGTCGGGGCGGATGCGGATTTTTCCAATAATGCGATGATCGGAGCGCGAGCGAACGCCAAGAAATTCGGGCTCGACATCGTTTACGACCGCACCTATCCGCCATCGACGGTCGATTATTCGCCGATCGTGCGCGCCATCCAGGCGACTAATCCGGACCTCGTCTTTGTCGCTTCCTATCCGCTCGACTCGGTCGGGCTGATCCAGGCCGCGATCGAGATCGGGCTGAAGGCGCAGATGTTTGGCGGCGCCATGGTCGGCCTGCAATACGCGGTGTTCATGCAAAAACTCGGCACCAAGCTCGAACGCGTCGTGAATTATCATCTCTACGTGCCCGGGCCGACCATGAACTTCCCCGGCGTCGAGCAGTTCCTCAAAGCCTATCAGGCACGCGCGGCGGTGCAGGGTATCGATCCGCTCGGCTTTTATCAGCCGCCTTTCGCCTTTGCCGCGATGCAAATCCTTGAGCAGGCGGTCAAGGCGACCGGATCGCTCGATGACGGCAAGCTCTCGGACTACATTCATAACAATGCGTTCGATACGATCGTCGGCTCGATCCGTTTTGACGAGAAAGGCGAATGGGCGACGCCCCGGCTGTTGATGGTGCAGTTCCAGAACATCGACGACAGCGGGCTTGATCAATATCGCACGGCGGGCAAGCAAGTGATCCTCTATCCGCCGCAATATAAGGACGGCGATCTCATAGCACCGTTCGCCAAATGACGCCGTGACAGGAACAAGGCCCCGCGGGACATGCAGATCAAGGCCGCCGTCGTTCGCGAGCGATCGGGCCCGTTCGTCATCGAAACCTTGGATCTCTGCGCGCCGCGCCCGGACGAGCTGATCGTCCGGGTCGTGGCGAGCGGCATGTGCCAGACCGATCTGCACGGCCGCGACGGCTACTACGCTTCACCCTATCCAGGCGTCTATGGTCACGAGGGTGCGGGCATTGTTCACGCGGTGGGCGAGGCCGTCGTTTCTTTCGCCGCCGGCGACCATGTCGTGATGTCGTTTCCCTGGTGCGGCGAATGTGAAAACTGCGCGCAGCATAGGCATTCTTATTGCGCGCACGCGTTTGACCTGAAAATGAACGGCACACGCGCGGACGGCTCGACGCTTTTGTCGCAGAACGGCGCGCCGGTTTTCAGCGCGTTCTTTCAGCAATCTTCGTTTGGCACGTTCGCGCTGACGCAAGAGCGCTATGCGGTCAAGGTCCGCGAGGACGTTCCGCTCGAATTGCTAGGCCCGCTGGCATGCAGCGGGCAGACCGGCGCCGGCGCCGTGTTCAACGTCATGCGGCCGAAGCCGCGTGACGGTTTTGCAGTATTCGGCGTCGGCGCAGTCGGCCTTTCGGCCTTGATGGCGGCGAAGATCGCCGGCTGCGACCCGATTGTCGCCATCGATGTCCATCGGCACCGGCTTGATCTGGCGCGAGAGCTTGGCGCGACTCATGTCATCGACCACGGCGGTTGCGAAGACGCTGTCGCCGAGGTCCGGGCCGTCACCGGCGGCGGCGTGCGTCATTCGATCGACACGTCGGCGCTGCCCAAGGTGTTTCGCGAAGCCGCGGAATGTTTGCTGCCGGCCGGTACCTGTGTGCTCCTCGGCAGTGCGCGCAAGGGCAATGAAGTGTCGCTCGAAATGCCGTTCCTGCAGGAAGGCCGCATGGTGCGCGGCGTGATCCAGGGCGACAGCTTTCCGAAAGAATTCATTCCGCGCCTGGTCGATCTGATGGTGGACGGCAAGTTTCCGATCGAGAAGATGATCACGTTCTATGATCTTGCCGACATCAACCGAGCGGCCCAGGAATCCTCATCCGGGCTTGTGATCAAGCCGGTGTTGCGGATGCCGGCATAGGCCAGACGGCAAATAGGCCGCAAACACGGGAGAAGCGACCATGGAAACGCTGCCGAAATTCGGGCTTTCGCGCGCCGACATGCTCAAGGGCGTGGCGCGGTTTCAAGATCTCAAAGGCTCCGACGGCGGACTGCCGGATTCCAAGGCGCCGCAATGCGAACGGATACTCTTTAACGTAATCGGCTTTCAACCGCCCAAAGGATCGGGCGGCGCCATCACATCGCCGGTCGGCGACGACGCGTCGCGGCTTGCGGCAATTCCAATCTCCGAAGGGTTCAACCTCGGCTATTGCCGCGCTAAGCCGGGCAAGGGCCCGATGATGCACAACCACGACACCAACGAAACCTTCATTCCCATGACCGGCGGTTGGCACTGCAGTTGGGAGAACGAGGCCGGCCAAGTGGAATCGATCGATCTCAATCCGCTCGATGTCATCTCGTTTCCGCCGGGGGCTATCCGGCGGTTCGAAAATGTCGCGGCGGGTCCCGGCGGCGAGGATGCGATCCTGATGTTCGTCATCGGCGACCAAGGTCCAGCCGTCCACCAGGACGAAAAAGATCAGCTTGAACGGCAGCGACACCACGACCGGGGGCAGCATCATCATGCCCATCGACATCAGCACGGAAGCGACGACGAGGTCGATGATCAGGAACGGCAGGAACAACAGAAAGCCGATCTCGAAGGCGCGCCGCAGTTCGGAAATCATGAAGGCCGGGATGAGAATGCGCATGGACACGTCTTCCGGCTTGTCCGGCGCCTTTTCGCCCGACATGTTCACGAACAATTGCAGATCCTTCTCGCGGACGTTCTTCTCCATGAAGCCGCGCAGTGGCACGGTAGCGCGGTCGAAGGCTTCGTTGACGCTGATCCCATTGTTGACGAGCGGCTTGACGCCGACGTCATAAACTTTGGCGAGCACCGGTCCCATGACGAAGGCGGTGAGGAACAGCGCCAGCGAGATGACGACCGAATTCGGCGGCGCCGTCGCGGTGCGCAAAAGCGACAGCACCACGACAATCCGCGTGAACGACGTCATCATGATAAGAATGGACGGCGCCAGCGACAGCACGGTCAGAAGCGCGATCAGCTGAGTGATGCGCTCGTTCAGTCCGCCGCCGCCGGCGGTGCCCTGGCCGAAATTGATGCTGATATCCTGCGCGGCGAGCGGCGTCGCCGAGAACAAAAGAACCGCTACAGAGGCCGCTACGGTTATGAACCGAACGCGGCGGCCTCCTAACGCGAGCGTCAAGTCTTGGTCGGACGGCCCAGCAAACTTGCCATCTCCTCTTCGAGGCTATCATAAAGGGCGGTCTTGTTGCCCTGGTTCGGCTTTGCTTCCGGCCGCTGCGGCCGAACCTCAGACTTGGGCTCGGTCGGGCGAGGCGAGCGCGACGGCAAAGTGTCGGTCGGATGAGTGGGCTCCAACGCCGGCGCCGGACGTTGCGGCGCCAAGGATTGCGGCCCCATGGGGCGACGCGGCTCGGGCGGAGCGTTCGGCTTGCGCAACGCGGCTTCGAGACGGCTCGCCATGTCGGCGAGGCTTTGATCGGCATTGCTCTGATCGGCTTTGGCCGCGGCAGGCGCGGCTACGGGCGGAGCAGGGGGTGGCGATGGCGCGACGACCGGCGCTGCGATCACCTCATCCGGCATATCGAGATGCGGCTCTGCATCGGCCTCGATGTGCTGCTCCGCCGGTTGCGGCCGCGCATAAATGGAGCGGCGCGGTGGCGGTGGGCGCGACCCGAGCTCGTCGGCGAGCGCCGCAAGCG
>JBAUCK010000002.1:0-10748 GCA_049677525.1 Xanthobacteraceae bacterium | reverse complement strand
CTCCGCCCTCAAGCCTTTGCTGGGTCTTATGTTTTATGTACTATAGTGCATGTGTCATGGCCAGGTCAGGCGGCGTGACTATGCATTATAATTCATGAAGCGGCAACTCCCGAATCCGCCGGCCGCTCGCCTTCGTGATGGTCGCGGAGCAGCCGATTGATGAAGCCCGCAATCGCCTCAAGCGTGAGTTCCGGCGCTTCGCGCTGCGGCACATGACGGATGCCGGGAAATATCGCGGTCTCGACCGGGCAGGTGCACTCTTCCTTGACGATCTCGACCTGGCGCAGCGTGCCGTATTGATCGTCTGCGCCCTGCACGACCAGGATCGGAACGCGGATATAGCCGAGCGCGTCCGTGATATCCCATTTCTCGAAATCCGGATGTGTCCACGGCTCGTTCCAGGAGCGGAACGCGGCGTCGACATCGGCGTGCCAAGGCGCAAGCCTCTCGCGCAGCGCGCCGGTGGCGAAGGATTTGCCGGCGCGGCGGATTTCAGCGAGACCCTTTTCCTCGGCGAATAAATGCGGCGCGATCAGCACCAGGCCGCGCACGCGATGATCCTGAATGCTGCCGGCATAGATCGCCGCGATCGAGGCGCCGTCGCTGTGGCCGAGCAACAGGCCACGTTGGAATCCGATGGCGTCGAGCACGCGCGGCAGCACGTCGCAGGCTTCTTCATTCAAGAACGATGTCGTGCGCGGCAATTTTCCGGCCGGCGATTTGCCGTAGCCGGCGCGCGAATAGGCAAAGACGCCGGCGCCGGTGGCTTTGGCGATGTGCTTCGGAAACGAGTTCCACAAGCCGACGCTACCGAGGCCTTCGTGCAGCATGACGATGGTCGGCGCCGTGTCCGGCCGCGGCCCGATCATGCGGTATTCGAGCCGCAGCGGCGCGACGTCGAGAAAGCCCTCGTCGCAGAGTTTTTCTGGCGGCTTTTGCGCAAGCATCGTTTCGCTATTGTCTCTCTAATCCCAATAAAGTTGTGACGAGCCGCAACAGCTTGGCAAAGCTTTGTTCTATGGTGTCGCCGGCGGTGCCGAGCTCGGCCTGCGCGCGCGCGTAATCGGCGCGGCGCGCGTCGAGGATCGCCATCAGATCGCCCATGGCGGCACGGTTCTGCGCCATGGGGCGGAAATCGCCCTGCGCCATGACGCGGCCCATGTGATCTTCCGGCCGCGCCTGGATCCAGATCGTATGCGTGCGGCGAAGCAGCAGCGCGTAGGTCTCGCGGCTCGAGACGATGCCGCCGGCGGTGGTGATGACCGCTTGCGCGTTTGCGGCGATGACGCGTTCGAGCGCGCCGCGCTCATGGCGGCGGAAGGCGGCGGTGCCGGCCATCTCGACGAGGTCCGAGATCCGCGCGCCGTAATCCTCTTCGACGACGCGATCGAGCTCGATGAAAGGCCAGCCGAGATGTTCGGCAAGCTTCTTGCCGAGCGTCGTCTTGCCGGCGCCGCGCAGCCCGACCAGCGCGATGCGCCGTGCCCGATCGGCATGTTCCGGCCGTGCGACACGCGCTTCAATCAGCTTGGTCAGTGCCGGCAATTCGCTCTCCGGCACTTGCGCGAGCAGATCGAGAAGGGCGCCGAGCGCCGTGGTGTCAGCGCCTGCCTCCGGCAACAGTGCTGCCGCCGGCAGATCGAGCGCGATCGCGATCGCGCGCAACACGCTGACCGACGGATTGCCGGCGCCGCTTTCGATCTGTGCGAGATGGCGCTCCGAGGTTTCGGAGGCTAAGGCCAATTGCCGCCGCGTCATGCCGCGCTTGACGCGGTTGCTGCGCACTTCGCGGCCGATCGCGGCAAGGAAGGTTGCCGTCGCCGCCTTGCCGGTTGGGGCCGCAGCAGCGGGATTTTGACGGGTTTTGGGCTTTGCCGTGGCCAAGGCGGAATTCCTGCGCTGAAGTTCCTTGCAAGCCTTATGCATTATAGTGCAGGTGCCATAATGCATGGTCGCGAGGGGACCCGCAAGGACGTCGAAGGGAAACGGGCCGTGAACTCAGCCCAAAATCTTCCGCCAGCCGCCGTCGCTTTGCTCGGAGTCCGGCTCGATTTCGTCAACGACATCCGGCCCTGGATCGTCGGGGGCGTGAACCAGCGGGATCACCGGCTCGGGTTTGATCTCGATCGGCTTCGACTCTGCTTTGGCCGGCGATTTCACGGTGCCCGGCGAAACACTTGTCGCGATCGCGGGCAGTACTTCGATCTTTTCCAGTTCCGGCGGCGCGGTGACCGATTTCACCGCTGACGGTTCGGGCTCGGCGATCGGTTCGACGAGTTGTGCGCTCAGCGTTCCCGTAAGCGGCACGCGCCATTCGAAAGCGTCGATGCGGCCGGTCACGGGAGAAGCCGGCAGCCAGCGATTGGAGACGTAACCGTCGGCGGTCCAGGTCGGATCGGGCGCGGCATTGACGGCGCGCGCCGTCCATTCGCGGGCGCGGCCTTCGTCACTGCGTTCGGCGCGTTCCAAAGCCGCCATCAGCAGGCACACCCGCTTGGTCGGCGCCTCGAGATAGGGTTTCAGCGCGTCGCGGGCTTTGGCGAAGTCGCGCGCATCGAGCGCGGCGCGGGCGAGCGCCAGCGCGCCATCGATATTATCGGGCGTCTGCTTCGCCAGCGCCTCGATGCGCTTGAGGCGGTCGCGAGCGGTGTCGCCGTAGCGCAGCCGCGCATAAGCGTCGGCAAGATCGGGATGCGGGTTGGCGCGCCAGGCTTTGTCGATGACGCGGCCGGCTTTGCGCAGGGAACCGCTTTCGGCGAGGAAACGCCCAGCCATGGCGGCCGCCGGAATCAAAGTCGGCGCCAGCTGTTGCGCATCAAGCGCAAAGCCCTTGGCGGCGTCGCGGTCGGAATCTTCGACCGCTTGCGCGCGCGCGGCGAGCAGCACGGCGCGCTGGCGGCGGTAGCTCGCTTTGTCGAGCGTATCCTTATTGCGCTCGAGCAGCGCCAGCGCTCCGGTCCAGTCGCCGGTGGCGCAGCGGAATTCGAGCACCGCCCGGCCGGCCCAGCCGAGCGACGGCGCGGTGCGCTCCGCTTCCTCGGCAAAAGCTTGTGCGGCCACGCGATCGTTGCGGCGTCGCGCCTCGATGAACAGGCCGTGCAGGCCGAGCGCCTTGGTATCGGGGCATTCGGCCATGGCGTGGAAGACGCGCTCGGCGGCTTCGCGATCGCCTGACAATTGCGCCGCCTGCGCGCTGAGCAAGAGAGCGAGCGGTTCGCCGGGCGCGATCTTGTTGACCTGCGCGGCGAATTTGTTCGCGGCCGCGATGTCGCCCGAGCCGATGGCGATCAAGCCGTTGGAAATGACCTCATAGGCGCGTAGCCCACGGCGATTGCGCATCATCCGCGACAGCACAAAGGGCGAGCGCAGGGCGGCGCGGATGAGCGCAATGAGGAAGTAGAGCGCGATCACGGCGACGAGCAGGCCGGCGCCCATCACCATCAGCGACGTTTCGATGCGTAAGCCATGCCAGGTGACAACGACGTCGCCCGGCACGTCGGCAAACCGCGCGACACCGTAGGCGGCGGCGCCGACCAGGATCAGATAAATGACGACGCGGATCATTGTGCGGCCGGCTTGCCGAGCGCCGCGACCGCGTCGGCGGCAATGTGCCGGCTCGCAGCGATGGCGGCCTCGCGCGCTTGCGCCTTCTTGACCCAGCCGGCGGCGAGCGCCTTGGCATTATCCGGCAGCGATGCAATCTCACTCAGTGCACCGGCAATATTGCCGCGCAGCGCGTCGATATTGATCCGCGCGATCACCGACGTCACATCGTCGCCGGGCGGTGCATCGACCGGGGTGACGCGCACCAGCCGTTGCGCATTGGCTTCGAGCTTGCTCAGGAATGTCGTGTCGCCGGACGAAGTATCGGTGGCCTGCTGCAACGTCGGCACCAGCAGTGCAAGCTCATGCGCCAGCGTGTCGGCGTGCGGCACGCCGGTTGCGGCATAGGCTTCAAGCGGCGCTGTCGCGGTCCGATCGGCGCCGAGCGACTGCACGGCTTTCAGCTCGGCTTCGTATGCCGCGCCGCGTTCGACCGCGGATTGCAGCGCCTGCGCGGCGGCAGCGAGGCGCGCCGCCTGATCCGCGCTCGCCGCCGGATGCGCGACCTGTTCCGACAGCGCTTTCACTGCGCTTTCCAGCGCCGCGATGCGGCTTGTCAAAGCGTCGAGGTCCGCCGACTGCGCGCCGCTTTGTCCGGCATTCTTCGCGGCGTCGGCGGCCGCGGATGCGGCGCTCGTCGACTGCTTTTGCGCGGCTTGTGCGGTCGCCGAGATATCGTCGACGCGGTGGTTCAGCGCTGCGGCCGAATCGCCGAGCATTTTCGCCTGCATTTCCACCGCAGCGAGCCGGTTGGCGAGGGCCGGTGGGACAGCCGGGGCTTCCGGCTTGGTCGCCGCAAGCGCGTGCTCGATCTTGTCGAGCCGCGCTGCAATTTCGGAATTGGCGGCAATGGGGACGACGGCTTGCGGTCCCTCGGTCTGCGAGATGACGACATCGCGGGCAAGCGTAAAGCCAGCGAGCCACAGGCCGATTAGGACCACCGCTGCAGCAACAGCCCCGATCACGGCGCTGACGGCATGCAGGAACAACCCGCGTTGGGTTTTTGTTGCGAGCTTTGGATCAGATGATTTTTGCGGCGCCCGTTCAGGCGATGATTTCTGCTCCGGCGCACCGGCTTTGGCTGCGCCCTCCGTTGTGGGATTGGCGGTACCCGGCGGCACTTTGGGCTGCCCGACTTCCGTCGCTGTCAGTTCGATCGTCGGCGGCCGGCGACCCGATACACTGCCCGATGTGCTGTCAGATTCGCTGGTCATCGTGTCCCTGAAGCCGGCTTACGGATCACACTCCACGGCATAGTACGCGGCAGGCTTAGCGGCAACATGTCGGCGGCGGCCTATCGAATAGTGTGCAAAGACAGTACAATAAGGCTTAATCAGCGGCAAAGTTCGATCAGGGCCGCCTCGTCGGGCCGCACCGCGATTTGGATCTTCGTCGCGCCGGCGTCCCGCAGCGGTTCGGCGATCCGGCCGGACAGGCAATAATGAATCGGACTTGCGAGCGCCCTGTCGAGCAGGCCGGAACTGCGCGCCGCGTTCACATAGGCCTCGGCGCTGCGCCGGGAAAAGTGCAACACCCCGCCGAGACCTGCGGCTAAAGCGTCGGCGGCATTGCGCGGCAAATCTGTGGTGACGATGGCGCGATAGACCAAAGCGGTGTGCACGGTGAAATTCCGCGCGCGCAACAGGCCGGCCAGATCGCCAGACCGTTCTTCGCCGGCGAGATAGAGTAGCCGCGCCGGTGGCTTTAGTTGCGCAACGACGAGCGTTGCAAGATCATCGACATTGCCCGCGGCGGAGGTGACCGTGGCGAAGCTGCAATCGCGCATCGCCTGCGCGGTGCGGTCGCCCACGGTGAAGACCGCAATGCTGCGCAATTCATCCCGCCGCGGACGCTGCGCGATGGCGCGCACGGCATTGGCGCTGGTCACCAATAAAGCCGCCCAGGGTCCCGCGCCCAGATCGGCCTCGGGCAAGAGTTCAAGATCGAGAAGCGGCGCGATGACGACCTCGTGCCCGCGCGCGCGCAACGTGGCTGCCGTGCGCTGCGCGTCGGCTTGCGGGCGTGTGAGCAGAATGCGCATCGCTCAAGCCCCGGCAAAGAATCCGGCGCCCGCGCGCGCCTTCAGTTCGTGACCGGCGTCGGCGCCGAGCTTTGCCGCATCGGTGCGGCGCCCCTCGCGCGATACGCTTTGCACTTCGCTGCCGTCGGTTTTGGCGATCTGGCCGTGAAAGTGAATCATATCGCCGCTGAGGCGCGCGTAACCGCCGATCGGCGTGCGGCAGGAGCCGTAGAGCACAGCCAGGAACGCGCGTTCGGCGGCAAGCGCCGTTGCAGTATCTGCATCGTTGATCGCGCTCACGAGTGCGCGGGTCTTGGCATCATCCTCGCGCGTCTCGATGCCGATCGCGCCCTGGCCGACCGCGGGTACGAATTCGTCAGGATCAAGGAACGACGTCGCGGCAGCGAGCAGGTTGAGCCGCTTCAAGCCAGCAACAGCAAGAACGGTGGCGTCGAAATCGCCGGCTTCAAGCTTGCGCAGCCGCGTTTGGACATTGCCGCGCAGCGGCACGATTTTCAGATCCGGCCGCAGATGCTTGACCAGAGCCTGCCGCCGCGGCGATGCGGTGCCGACCAGGGCGCCGCCGGGCAAATCACGCAGCGTTTTGGTGCTTGGATGAGCTGTTCTGGCGATAAAAGCGTCGCGCGGGTCTTCGCGCGGCAAGAACGCGGAAAGCTCAAGCCCCAGCGGCAATAGTGTCGGCATGTCCTTCGACGAATGCACCGCAAGGTCGATCGCGCCGGCGAGCAACGCCTCCTCGATCTCTTTGGTGAACAGCCCCTTGCCGCCGGCGTCTGCCAGCGGCCTGTCCTGGATGGCGTCGCCGGTGGTACGGATCACCTTGATTTCGATGCGTTCGGGGCCGAGACCGAAGGCTTTGGCGAGGCGGCCTTGCACCTCGCGCGCCTGCACCAGCGCCAGCGGGGAACCGCGCGAACCGATTGTTATGATCAAAGATTGTGCCATCAGACCTTCAAATGCTACCTCGCACGCTACGTCACCCAAGCCATCTGGTAGATCACCTGGGGCGTTTCCGCAAAACCGTGACCATATAATATATCGATGATCGTTCTCGGCATTGAAACCACCTGCGATGAGACGGCGGCCGCCGTGGTCGAACGGACCGTGGACGGCGAAACCGGCGCCGTCCGCGGCCGAATCCTGTCAAATGTGGTGCTCTCGCAGATCGGCGAACATGCCGAATTCGGCGGCGTGGTTCCCGAAATTGCCGCCCGCGCCCATGTCGAGGCGCTCGATAAGATCGTCGGCAAGGCGATGGCCGAGGCGAAGGTGTCGTTCACCGCGCTGGACGGCATTGCGGCCGCGGCCGGGCCGGGCCTGATCGGCGGCGTCATTGTCGGGCTGACGACAGCCAAGGCCATTGCGCTGGCGCACGACAAGCCGCTCATCGCCGTCAATCATCTCGAGGCCCATGCACTCACCGCGCGGCTCACCGACGGCGTCGACTTTCCCTATTGCCTATTTCTTGCCTCCGGCGGTCACACCCAAATTCTCGCCGTGCGTGGCGTCGGCGACTATCTCCGGCTCGGCGGCACGGTCGACGACGCCATCGGCGAGGCCTTCGACAAGACGGCGAAATTGCTCGGGCTCGGGTATCCCGGCGGCCCACTTGTCGAACAGGAGGCGACGCGGGGCGATCCGCAGCGCTTTGCTTTGCCGCGCCCGATGAACGGCCGCCGCGACGCGAACTTTTCGTTGTCGGGATTGAAAACCGCGCTGCGCATCGAGGCGGAAAAAGTCGCCCCGCTCAACGACCAGGATGTCGCCGATCTCTGCGCCTCGTTCCAGCAGGCCGTCGTCGATGTCGTGAAAGACCGGCTGCGCTCGGGGCTCCGTATATTCCGTCTGCGGGTCGATACGCCCAAAGCGCTGGTCTGTGCCGGCGGGGTCGCGGCCAATCAAGCGATCCGCAAGATCCTGCACCGCGTCGCGTTCGAGGTCGGCGCCGAATTGGTGGCGCCGCCGCCGGCTCTCTGCACCGACAACGGCGCGATGATCGCCTGGGCCGGCTCCGAGCGGCTGGCGCTGGATCTGACCGATTCGCTGGCGGTCGCGCCGCGGGCGCGCTGGCCGCTCGAAGAAGTGACCAAGCGGGCGGGGGAAGGTGACGGCACGTTAGCGTCCTCGCAATAACGGTGAACTACTTCTCCATCCCCTCGATCATGGTTTCCAACCGGTCCAGCCGATCGGCTTCGCCCGGCGGTTTGTCCCAGCGCAGCCGGCTGATTCGGGGAAAGCGCGTGGCGAGGCCGGACTTGTGCCGCGTCGAGCGCTGCAGTCCCTCGAAGGCGACTTCGAGCACGAGGCCCTGGTCCGGCTCGTGCACCACTTCGCGCACCGGGCCGAAGCGATCGGTGGTGTTGTGGCGGACGAAGCGGTCGATCTGCAACAGCTCTTCGTCGGTGAAGCCGAAATAAGCCTTGCCGACCGGGACCAGCTCATCGCCGGCTTCGCCTTTGGTCCAGACGCCGAACGTGTAGTCGGAATAAAACGATGAGCGCTTGCCGTGTCCGCGCTGCGCATACATCAGCACCGCGTCGATGATAAGGGGATCGCGCTTCCATTTCCACCACGGCCCTTTCGGCCGGCCCGGCAGATAAAGCGCATCGCGACGCTTGAGCATGACGCCTTCGACAGCGGCCGCGTCCGCGCCTGCCGATGCCGGGTCGCTGCGGGCGGCGATCAATTCATCCCAGGTTGAAAAGTTTATCAGCGCCGAGAGATCGATCCGCTCCTCGTTCAGCCGCGCGACAAAGTCTTCAAGTCGCGCCCGGCGTTCGGCAAAGGGACGTTCGCGCAGATCCTCATCGCCGTCGGCAAGAAGATCATAGGCGCGCAGATGCGCGGGAAATTCGGCGAGCAGCTTTGGCGTCACGGTTTTGCGATTGAGCCTCTGCTGCAGCACGTTGAACGACTGCACACGATGCTCGCGCATGATCAAGAGTTCGCCGTCTACGGCGCCGGGCAAATGCAGCGCGCCGGGAAGATCCGGAAAGCTCTTGGAAATATCCTCGCCGGTGCGTGAATAGAGCCGGGTTATCATGCCGTCTTTTGCGCCATCCGGTTTCGCCGCGACGACCTGCACGCGGATGCCGTCCCATTTCCATTCCGCCATGAAGTCTTTGGCGTCGAGCGTTGCAAAGTCAGCATCGTCGAGCGCATGCGCCAGCATCGGCGGCCGGAACGGCACCGGCGCGATGCTGACGGGTTTTTCGCCACGGCCTTCGAGCCAGGCGAACAAGTCGCGATAGGGCGGCGTCAGCCCCGGCCAGAGCAGCTCGATATCGTGCGCGTCCTTGCCGCCAAGCGCGCCGACCGCCGCTTTGGCAAGACGCGCTGACACGCCGACGCGCAAGCCGCCGGTGACGAGCTTGATCAGCGCCCAGCGCCCGGTCTCATCGAGCGCATCGAGCCAGCGCGCCAACTGACGCGGCAATTGCGCCTTGCCGAGCGTGGACAGCGTTTCGACGACGGTGGTGAGGCTTATTTCTTCTTCGGTCGCCGGCGAGGATGCGGCCGGCCACATCAGCGCGACGGTTTCCGAAAGATCGCCGACATAGTCGTAGGACAGTTCGAACAGCACCGGGTCGGTGCGCTCGGCAATCAGGCTGCGGATGAGACCGGCTTTGGCGTGCGGGAAACTGAGACTCCCCGTGATCGCAGCCAGCGCCCAGCCACGCTCGGGATCGGGCATCGCGCGGAAATAATCGGTGATGAGCCGCAGCTTGGCGTTGCGCGCAGGCTCATAGGCAAGGCGGTTCAGCAATTCGGCGAAGCGGTTCATGACGCCTTTTCGCCGTGACTTGCCGCCGCGTCCGTCTCGTCCTCATCGCCATAGCCGACGATATCGAGCGGCCGCGCCTTGAGGCCTTTCGTCGCGCACCAATGCACCAGCGCATCTTCCTGGCCGTGCGTGACCCAGATTTCGCCGGCGCCGGTCGCGGCGATGGTCGCGGTGAGGCCGTCCCAGTCGGCGTGATCGGAAATGACGAGCGGCAATGACACGCCTTGCTGGCGCGCGCGGGCCCGCACCCGCATCCAGCCGGAGGCGAAGGCGGCGAGCGGGTCGGGAAAGCGCCGCGTCCATAAATCGTTCAAGGCCGAGGGCGGGCACAGCGTGATGGTGCCGGCGAGATTGGCCTTTGCGGCCCCGCGCACCAATTGCAGCTCGCCGAGCGCGATGCCGCGCTCGACATAATAGTTGGTGATCTTCTCCATTGCGCCGTGCAGATAGATCGGCGCGGCGTAGCCTGCCTTGCGAATGAGCGCGATCACGCGCTGCGCCTTGCCGAGCGAATAGGCGCCGACCAGATGCGCGCGCTCCGGAAACAGCGCAACGGACGCGAGCAGCTTTTTGATCTCGCCGTCGGGATCGCCATGCCGGAATACCGGCAGCGCAAAGGTCGCCTCGGTGATGAACACGTCGCAGGGCACGAGTTCGAACGGCGTGCAGGTCGGATCGGGCACATTCTTATAGTCGCCCGAGGCGATGATGCGCAGGGTATTGTGCTTGAGATCATTGTGCTTGAGGTTATGGGCTTCAACCGCGATCTGCGCCGAGCCGAGGACATGGCCGGCGGGATGGAAAGTGACCGTCACGCCGTTCAAATTGATGCTTTCGCCATAGCGGATGGCCTGCGTCGAGCCGGCGAAATTATCGCCGTAGCGCAACCGCATCAGAGCGAGCGTTTCGCGCGTCGCCAGCACCGCGCCATGGCCGGCGCGGGCGTGGTCGGAATGGGCGTGCGTGATCAGCGCCCGCTCGACAATCCGCGTCGGGTCGATATGAAAGCCGCCAGGCTTGCAGCACAGGCCGGCAGGCGTCGGCCTCAGGATGTCTTCGGGACGCATTGCCGGCCATAAATAAGCATTCCCCATCGAGGCGCGAGCGTGATGACCGATACCGGCCCGCTATTTGTCTCTTCCGGCGATCTGATCGCCGACCGGCGCTACCAGTGGGCGCTCGATCTTGCCGCGCGCGGCGATCTGGCCGGGGCCGCCGATCTGCTGACGCAGACACTCGAACTGGCGCCGGGCTTCGCGGCGGCCTGGTTCACGCTCGGCACGGTGCGCGACCGGCGCGGGGACCGTGACGGCGCGGTGG
>JBAUCK010000001.1:0-11260 GCA_049677525.1 Xanthobacteraceae bacterium | reverse complement strand
GGCGGAAAGGCAGCGCAAGATGATGACGATCAGCGAGGCAGTATCGGCGAAGCCGTCGCTCTATGATCGGTCGGGCGGCGTCTACAACATCGCCACGGTGGTTGAGGATTTAATCGACCGGATCATGGTCGACGCCAGGCTCAATGCCAATCCGCGGGTCGACGAGGCACATCACAAGGTACCGCCGGCAGGGTTCAAGTATCTGGTGACTGAGATGCTGTGCGCAGCGGCCGGTGGCCCGCAGTGCTACTCAGGCCGCAGCATGGAGGCGTCCCACCGCGATATGGCGATCACCTCGGGCGAGTGGCAAGCGTTCATGGACGACGTGCAGACGACCCTAGACAAATTCTCAGTGCCGGCGGCCGAGCAGGCCGAGGTCAAGGCTTTGGTTGAGAGCACACGGGCTGCAATTGTCACGCCGACGGCGTAGCGGGGGTATCGCGCTGGTCAGCCCTCTCTTTGTCCGCTTTGGGTCAATTCTGTTGAAAAAGCCCCTTTTTCCGAACGAACGAAATTTTCCGGAGGCGCTGATGAGCTCATCCGAAAATCATGTGGGGGGGTCACCTAATCAGTCCGGTTTTCAACCGGTAGTCCTCTGAAGCTCTTTACAGAGCCATGGCTTACCAAGATTAGATCTGAACGGCCGCATCGCGAAATTTTGCCGTTGGTTCGTTTCCGACTTTTTCAACAGAATTCGGTCATTAGCTGCCGCGACTGTCGCCCGCTGGGGCGAAAGCAGACATCGCGCGGTGAGCAGAATTCCCAAAATGAAACCTGTTTCACCGAAAACCTCCCAAACTGCCATGAGGGACTTATGCGAGTAGAGGTGACCTTCTTTTTGGAAGCCGATCAGCGCAACATTCGGTCCTTGGATCGGTTAATTCCTCAAATTTCGTCGAAATCACCTGGCAGAGCGCACTTGGCAATGGCTTGCGGACCCTCGTTCGAGGGTTGGGAACCGCCGTGGGTGCCCTACCCTCCGCCCCTTGCGTGACCGTTCCGTGAAATACGATTCGTGCAATATGGGCTCGCTGTAACGCGTTCCGGCCATGTCCTCATTCGCTTGGTCGGAACTTATGCGGGCAGAGAGGCGGAGAAGGACTCTGTTGAGACATCAGTTCTGCTGAGGCGGTTAAATCACTGGAAATTCTTACCTTTCGAGCTCGGAAGACGACCGCCCTGACAGCTTCAAACGATATGGAAAAACCAGCGTTGACTGAAACTCGTTCGACCTCCACGGCAAGGGTAAAAGCGCATCGCGCGCGTAAGCGCCGCGGCACATACTTGGTCCTGATAGAGCTCTCCGAAGCGCGGGTCGACCGCCTCGCCCGAGGGCTATCTCGACGGCGATAACACCGTGGGGCAAGCCATCGAAGCCTTCTCAGTTCAAGATCGATACTAGTCCGGTGAGCCGACACCGGCCGGACGCAAAGCAATTCAAGATCGCAATGTGATGAATTGATCTGAGATGGACAACAGCCAAGCGATCGAAGCTCTCGAGAAGCTGAAGCTAGCCGCGATCGCAGTCCTTGCAACGCTGCCATTGCTTCCGATAATCGCTATTATCGGAAGTGATCTTCGATCATATTGGATCGTCAGGGCCTTTGCCCAAGGCTAATCTTGTCGCCTTCCGTGAATTAAGTCGGCCGCGCGCTCCGCGATCATAATCGTCGGCGCGTTGATATTGCCGCCGACCAGGTCCGGGAACACCGAGGCGTCCACAACTCGCAGACCGCTTGTGCCTCGAACGGAAAGCCGATCGTCGACAACGGCCATCGGGTCGGCATCGGATCCCATTTTGCAGGTCCCCGCGGGATGATGCGCGGTGACCGCAGTGCTGCGCACGTAGTCCTCAAGTTGGACCTCGGTCTTCACCTCCGGGCCGGGGCCGAGCTCACGCGCGATGAACGGCCTTAATTCGGGACGGCGTGCGATATCGCGGAATAGCGCGATGCCATTGCGCAGCGCCTTCCAATCGTCAGCCGTCGAAAGCAGTCCTTGGTTGATGCGCGGCGCTGCCAGCGGATCGGATGAGGCAAGCGTGATGGCGCCGCGGCTCTGCGGGCGCAGGAGCACGATGCGGCAGGCGAAACTGTCAGCAAATGGTTTGCGGAACGGCTGCAGATAAGGCGCTGCCAGGAGCGATCCGGCGATGAACAAGAGCTGGATGTCGGGCAACGCTTGTGCCGTATCGCTTTTCACAAAGCCCGTTATGCCGCCCGGCAGGTCAGTCATGAATCCGCGCCCGAGCGCGAAGGAGTCGATCAAGCCGAGCGCCAGCCGGTCTACGCGCATGTTGCGCAAAAGCGGGCTCTCGTTGCCACGCGCGCTGATGAGAAGCGCCGTAGGGTGGTCCTGGAGATTGCGGCCGACACCGGGAAGCGGCACTTTGACCGCGATGCCGTGAGCCCCCAACGCCTGCGGGTCGCCGATGCCGGACAGCATCAAAACCTGCGGCGAGTTGATCGCCCCGCCGCACAAAATCACCTCGCGATCGGCATGAGCGGCGATGAGTTGGCCATCCTGCAAATACTCGACGCCCGTAGCACGCGCGCCTTCCATCAGGATGCGCGTCACCTGTGCGTGAATCTGAACGGTGAGGTTCCTGCGCGCCAGAACCGGGTGCAGATAGGCCGTCGCCGCGCTGTCGCGCCAACCGCGGCGGATCGTCATCTGCATCCGCGCAAAGCCGTCCTGCGTTTTGCCGTTATAGTCGTCGTTCAACGCGAATCCGGAGCCAATTGCGGCCTGCAGATAGGCGTCGACCAATGGATCCTGATATTGCGACTTTCGCGTCTGCAACGGCCCGTTACCTCCGCGATAGACACTGGCACCACCTACCCAGCTCTCTTGTTTGCGGAAATAAGGCAGCACGTCCTCGTAGGACCAGCCGCGCAGGCCATAGGACGCCCAGCGCGCATAGTCGCCGCGATTGCCGCGCACATAGGCCATGGCATTGATGGTCGAGGAGCCACCGATAACCTTGCCGCGCGCGCATTCGATGCGCCGTCCCGCCATGGTGGCTTGCGGCTCGCCGTCGTAGCCCCAGTCGTAGATGCGGTCGATCAGGACCCTGCCCCAGGTCAGGGGCAGCTTCACGAACGGGTGGCGATCCCAGCCTCCCGCCTCCAGGACCAGGACGCGAACATCGGGATCAAGCGAAAGCCGATTGGCGAGCGTACAGCCCGCCGACCCGGCGCCAATGATAATGTAGTCGAAGCTCTTGCGCGGCTCAGCCACCGTCATGCGGCATTGAGCGCGCTCGGCTTGCTGCCGGTCGCGACGGCGAATGCCTGACGCGTCTCGATCGTTTTCATCCAGCGCGTCAGCTCCGGCAGCGCCGGCTTCTCGATCGGGAAGCCGAGGCAGCGCGCGACGACCGGGGCGAGACTGATATCGGCCAGCGTGAACCGGTCGAGCCCAAACCACGACTTGCCGGCAATGGCACCATCCAAAATTTTCAGCTGCGCGACCAGATCGGCGCTTTGCGCAGCGAAGTCAGCGCTGCGCTCACCCTCGGGCTTCTTGGCGTCCTTGAACACCGCGACATAGGGCGTGTTCAGGGCGCCGAGATTCCAATCCATCCAGCGCTCGACATGCGTGCGTTCCGCGGGTGTCGCGCCGGTCAGCTGCGGAGCATGGAGCGCCGCGAGATAGCGCAGGATCGTGTGCGATTCCCAGGCCACGAGATCGCCGTCGACCAGCGTCGGCACCTTCATGTTCGGATTGAGCTTACGATAGGCGTCGTTATTGGTGTTGTTGAATTGCCGGCCGTAGTCCTCGCGCGTGTATTTGAGGCCGACCTCCTCCAGGAAAAACAGAACCTTCTGCACATTGCCCGAGGTGCTGCGGCCGAGAATGCGGATCATGAGCGTCTCCCTTTACAAAAAGCGGCAAGCCAGAAATTCAGAGCTTCGCCGGGTTGGCTGCGGTTTGGTATTTGTCGGTGAATACCTTGGCGGCATCGGTCGGCTGCTTCATGGCGCTTTGATCGAGCAACGTGCTGATCGTCTTTGTCCAGGTGTCGAGGTTCATTGCGCCAAGACCATTTACTTTGGTGTCAGGGCCGGTGAAGGTGTGGCTGACATCGGCCTTGATCTGTTCGAGCAATACGTCCTTCTTCTCCGCATAATCCGGGTTTTCCTTGACGATTAGGTCCGCCGCCTCCTCCGGATTCTTCATCACGTCGCCGAACGCTTGCAGATAGGCGTTGACGAAGCGCTGCACCACGTCGCTGTGCTCGGCGATCATCTTCTCGGAGGTGAACAGGCCGGAGCCATAGACGACATAGCCGAATTTCGAGCCCTGCATGATCGACAGCGAGCCCGGTCCGCCGGCCTTGGCCTCGAGTTCCGGCACTTCGGCATCGAGATAGCCCGGCACGGCGTCGACGCGGCCAAGGAGCAGATAATTCTCGTAGGGCGGATTAACCGTGCTCTGCTTGATGTCATCGAGCGACATGCCGTTGGCCTTCAGGAATGCCATCAGAAACACATAGGTCGACCCGGACGGCTGCACGCCGATATTCAAGCCCTTGAGATCCTGCGGCTTGTCGAGCTTGTGCTTGCTGGCGAGCGCCAGCATTGCCAGCGGGCTGTGCTGGTTCACCGCCGCGAGCGCCACGACCGGCACATTTTGCGAGCGCGCCACCGCAAGCGTAGGCAGATCGCCGAAGCCGAATTCGGCATCGCCGTTGCCGACAAGGCGCATCGCATTGGGCGAGCCGGTGCCCCTGCGGATCGCAGTGACATTGATGCCCTGCTTGGCGAAATAGCCTTTCTGCTTGGCGACAAAGAACATCGCATGCGTCCCGCGCACCACGTAATCGAGCTGCACGCTCACGCTATCCTCGGCACGCGCCGACGACCCGAGAATTGTCGCGGCTAAAATTGCAAGAACAACAGATCTCATCACTCAGCTCCTCTACGCTCTCAGGCGACCCGGGGATGCGTATCGAATTTCGGAGCCCAGGGAACCAGCAAACGCTCCGCGAATTCGACTACGTAATAAAAGGCAAGACCCAGCACCGAGACGACGATCAATGCAGCGAAGATCAGCGGGGTATCGAGCTGGGTCGACGCGAATTCGATGACGTAACCGAGGCCCTGGTTCGCACCGGCAAATTCTCCGACGATGGCGCCGATGACGCTGAACGTGATCGCAACCTTCAACCCGGCCATCAGATGCGGCAGCGAATGCGGGATACGCACCCGCATCAGGATCTTGCCGCGGCTGGCGCCGACCGACTGCATCAGGGCGACAAAGGAGGGTTCGACCGATTGCAGACCGGCAAGCATATCAATAGCCACCGGAAAGAAGGCGATGACGACGATCAGTACTATTTTTGGCGCGAGATCGAAACCGAACCAGAGAATGAAGATCGGCGCCAGGGCGACCTTGGGCACATTCTGGAACAGCACGATCAGCGGATAGAGCGCACGGCCGAAACGCTCGAAGCGCACGATCACCAAAGCGATGACGATCCCGGTCAAGGAGGCGAGCACGAAACCGAGCGAAATCTCTATCGCCGTCGAGACCGCCGCATTGGCAAGGCGTATGCGACTTTCGATCAAGGTGCGCACGATGGCGCTCGGCGCGGGCAGAACGAAGGTCGGAACCTCGAAGAGCCGGATGGCAAGCTCCCACGTGATCGTGACGGCGGCCATCAGGCCCATCGCGAGAACGGCGTCAGGCACGCCCTTGCGCGGCGCCGCCGACCGCATGCCCGGCGTGTTCGCGGCATCGTCGAAAACCGTCTCGCTCATGCCGGCCTCCGCTTGCCTTCGAACAAGAGGCCGCGCAGCCGTTTCTCCGCGGCCTTGAATGCAGGCTCAGCGAAAGTGTCGTCATTGCGGGGCATCGGCAGCGCGACCGGCAGCGTCTCGATGATGCGCGCAGGGTTGGTGCCCATCACATGCACTTCGCGCGAGAGGAAGATGGCTTCGTCGATCGAATGCGTCACAAGCACAATGGTTTTGCCGGTACGCTGCCAGATATCGAGGAGGCACCGGCTCATCTCTTCGCGCGTGATCGCGTCGAGCGCGCCGAACGGCTCATCCATCAGCAGCACCTGCGGATCGAGCGCAAGCGCACGCGCGATGGCCACGCGCTGGCGCATGCCGCCGGAGAGCTGCGAGGGCATCTTCCTTTCCGCGCCGTCGAGATCGACGAGCTTCAGCATGGCCGCGGCCTTCGCCGTGGCTTCGGCCTTGCCGACGGCATCATCCGCCGCTTCCAGCAGGAAGGCCGCGTTCTCGAGCGCGTTCTTCCACGGCAGCAGCGTCGCATCCTGGAAGGCCAGGCCGATGATGCGCCGCTTGGCGGCTTCGCGCGGCGCAATACCGTCGACCGTCACCTGCCCCTCGGTCGGGGTGATCAGGCCGGCCAGCACTTTGAGCAGCGTGCTCTTGCCGCAGCCCGAGGGCCCGATCAGCGAAACGAAGTTGCCCTTCGGCACGAAGAGATTGATGTCGTTGAGCACGCGCTGGCGGTGGCCGTCGACCACGAAGTCGACGGCGATATTGCGTGCATCGATCTGCGCGGGTGCGGCGTTCGGACCCGTGGCGGGGGCGGCAGACAAAGCTTGGACCACGGAGAACGTCGCGCTCATGGTTCAGGCCCGCTTCGGCTTATAGGCGATTGCGTCCATTTCGATCTTGGTGCTGATGACGGCGCGGGCCTCGACCGTGGTGCGCGCCAGCACGGCATCCTTGAAATGCTCGGCAAAGACCTTGTTGTAGCGGCCGAAGTCGCGCGCATCTTCGAGATAGGTCGTCACGCGGACCACGTCCGCCAGCGTCGCCCCCTCCTCGGCCAGGATCCGCCTGATGGAATCGATGGTGCCCGCGGTCTCGGCCTCGATCGTGCCCGATATCATGTTGCCCTGATCGTCCTTCGCCACCTGGCCGGACACGAAGATGTAGTCGCCTGCGCGCACGGCGGGATGAAACGGCAGGTTCGGGTTCTTCTTGCCGATCGGATAGACGTCGTTGGGTCGGTCGCTCATGATTGAAGGCTCGGCTCGGTCATTCGAATATTCGTCGGCATTTTTGCTAGCTGAAGACCGATGCTTCGATCACGTCGACGCCGTTGATGCGATCGACCAGATAGATCAGGCCGCGATGATCGATCGTCACGTCGTTCGAGGATGGACGATCCGCACCGGGCGCCGCGTCGGGCACAAAATGGCCGACCTCCTGCGGGCTGAACGGATCGGCGAAATCGACAATGCGCAGGCCTTGGGCGAACCAGGCGAAGGGCACGATGCCGCCGGTGAAGCGCTCGGACGGCTGATGGCAACCTGTCATCGGCGGCTGCGGGCTGCCGTCGACATCGAGGCCCGGCACCTGGAAGGTCGAGATCGGGACCGGCGACTGTTCTTTGGTGATGTCATAGACCCAGGTGAACGAAGGGGGCGACGGCCACAGCTTGGCGACGTCTTCGTCCGCGACCACCATGATGTTACGGCCCTTCAGCGGCTTCGGCATCACCAGGCAGGTGTGGGTGGGATGCGGAAAGCTCGGGCTGGTGTTGTGATGCGACACTACTTTCGGCTTCGACAGATCGGAAATGTCGAGAATGTAGAAGCCGTGATGCCAATAGCTCACATAGAGCCTGTCGCCGTGGCGCAGGGGATGATGGCAGCGCGGCTTCACCCAGTCGTCCCACGGATAAGCCTCGCCGCCGGCTTGCCATTGGCCCGGAATCCACCAGCGGCTCACTTCGACCGGCTTCGCCGGGTCGGCGAGATCGAGGATCATCACGATATTGCCGATATAACCTTCGGCCGTCGGCGAGATATAGGCGTAGCGTCCGTCGAAATCGAAACGGTGAACGCCGCCGCCGACGGTGCGCCACTCCGTGATCAGTTTCGGGTTCGTCGGATCCTTGACGTTGTAGATGTCGAGGCCGCCGCCGATATCGTTCGCGGAAGACTTCCCGAACTTCTCCTGGTTGACGAGCATGATGTCGCCGGACACCCGCACTTTGTGCGAGTGCCAGCCGTCGGGCACCGGGATATGCGCAAGAATGCGCGGCGAACGCGGATCGGCGATATCGATGATCGTGGTGCCGGAGGTCGGCCGCATGTGGCCGACATAAAGCGTCGTGCCTTCGACCCAGACTTGTCCGCCGCCGGGACAATCGATGTGGGACACGAGCTTGGTGTTGGATTGACGCGAAACCTTAGTCAGCACGGAAAGCCTTACAAAAGAATGAGGAGGAAGGAGGAACAGCGGCCACACGGGCCGCCGCCGCTCAGGCGATGCGACCGACCGCTCCGGCCGCGTCCTTGCACCATTTCTTGTAGAGATCGAGCTTCTTCAGCACCGGCTCGTCGCTGGCTACAAAAAAGAACAACGGCGCCTTGGCTGAGCCGTTGTGATGCTCGAACCAGAAACCGCCCGGAATCGCTAGCGTATCGAATTCCTTCCAGTCGTACCGCTTACCGTCGACGATCGAATAGCCCTCGCCCTCGAACGGCGAAACCAGAAGATTCGCGGTGGTGCGCACCGGCAGCGTCTTCTGTCCCGGCTGCAGCATCTGCGCGAAGAAGGTCATGGTCTTGAACACCGGCTGACCGGTGGTCGGATCGATATATTCGATCAAGAGAGCATCATGCGCGTCACCTTCGCGGCCTTTATGCTTGTCAAACAGCTCGCGCACAATGCCCCAGCGGTAGACGAACATCGGCGACGAATAGCCGGCGCCGCGTGATTTCGAGCCGGCAAAATGCGGCATCAGCCCACCATAGCCATAGGTCGTCTGCGAATAGTCGGTGGTGAAACGGGCGGTCTGCTCTTTCTTCGAGATGAGCTTGCCGTTCTCTTCTTCCTTGTAGTCGTGATCGAAGTGGATGGCGTTGAGCGTCTCCACCAAAGGCAGATCGAGCACCGAAAGGTTGAGCGCCTGCTCGTTCCCGACCGTGCCGTGATTGTGCCAGGTGTCGTTCGGCGTCAGCACCATGTCGCCTGGACCGAACGTGATGTTTTCGCCGTCGACGCCGGTGAAATTGCCCTTGCCCTTGAGCCCGAAACGGATAGCGCTCGGCGAATGCTTGTGCGGCGGCATGATCTCATTGGCATCGTTGAGCCGATAGGCCGTGTACATGGTGCTGACTGTTGCACGGCGCGGGGCCAGTCCCGGATTGACCAGCACCAGCGAGCGGCGTTCGGAATCGTCCATCGTGACGAGTTCGACGGCGCGATGCAGGATCGGCTCGATGTCCTCCGCGCAGCGCCACAGATAAGGAACAGCTTTGGGCGATGCCAAAAGCTGCTTCACCTCGTCATGTTCGACGTCGGTCGACGTCGCCCAGAACGGAAACATGTGTTTGGCGGACACGTCGTCGTAGAGCGCCTTGAGCGCGGTGTCGCGATTGGGGAGACGATGAACACTGCCGGGCATTGCACGCTCCTTTGCACTGGAGAGACAGCAACGCTAACACAGCGAAAATCGCAGTCAACCATGACCAACCAATTTTATTGGTTAGATATTCATCGCATCTTGCCAAATGAGCTGGCTTTAAGCCGCCAGAAGATGTCCCGCAGTCCTGCTAGCAAGTATCTCGTTTAGCTGGACTTCCGTCTTCAACCACCCGGCCTCAACCAAAATGTGGTTGTGGTTGAAGTCAAATCTCGCTAGACTTTCTGTGTTTCACCGACAGTGCCAACCGCTCAACGTCATCAAATGTCGCCATCACTCGTAGCCCGATCCAGTCGCGTCACCGTGACCTCCGCGGTCCCTGCGTCCATTCCGGAGGATCTGCGCGACGTCGTCGTCGCGGTTCGCGCCATGGCGACGCAACAGAAACTCGGCTCCGAACGGGCGATGGCGGAGGCACTCAACGTCAAACGGCATCAATTGCGCCGTGCGCTCCAGGCGTTGCGGGCCAATGGCGAGCTCGCGCCGGCTGAGGCTAAGCGCAAGCCGCTGGTTGGTCACAACGGCGAGAACCTGGTGCGCGCAACCAATCCGATGGAAGTGATCGAGATGCGCATCGCGATCGAGCCGTTCCTGGCTCGGCTAGCGGCGCTGCGGGCTTCGCCGTTTGAAATTGCCGCCATAGATAAGGCCGCAACCACGGCGGCAGGCGTGGACAGCGGCGCAGCCGACCTGAAGTTTCACAAGCTGATTGCGGCAAGCTCGGGCAACAAGCTGGCGGCCGCGCTGTATGACCTGCTCCGCCGTGTTGCCCGCGACGCGCGTCTTCGCCTCAACGGGTCACAACCTGCCTGTCCCAAGCGCGTGCAGCAGCGCGATGCCGAACATCGTGCGATCGCACAGGCGATTGTCGCGCGCGATCCGGAGGCCGCCGAGCGCGCCATGCGCTTGCATCTCGCTGCCGTCCAGCGGATTATTATGGACCGGCTTAATCCGCTCGACACAGCGGTTTAGATCCGACTCCCAGACTGCGCTCGTTGGATTTGCTTCGGGTCAGTTCCGATAAAGCCGCTTATCGGATGTAATCTTGCCGCCGAAGCCAACTGGCCAGATTGCGGATGGTAAGGCTATCAGACAGCCCACCTCCCCGTCCGATGCGACCGAAAAATGGACGAGTTATCGGCCTAATCGGCTATACCCGCCCTGGAATTTGTTCACCTAGCAAAGCACGTTCCTCGTTGGTAATTGCCGCGATCTGCTCCGGCGGAATTTTTGCTGGTAGGTTCGATGGCGAATAGGCAGGCTCAGCGCTCGCTCTCTTCGCCAACACGCTCCAATGCACGCGCAACCATCCAGACAAGCGCCTCGTCAGATAGACCGCTGTCGGCATATCCGCCTCCGACATTGCAGTGAGCACCAGCGAACCACGTTTGCTCGACATGGCCTTTTGGCTGTTGCCCCTTCGGTATCGTCCAGAAAGTTGGGACGAAGGGTCGCCGATGCTCATCGACAGCGACGGCGTGCAGACCGACCTGTACGTGATCGCCGAAACTGGCGTCGTGAAAACCAAGTGTCGCGAGCGTGAGTGTCGCGCCAACGGTGCGAGGCCGATACCAGCCGGAATGCCATAGGACCCGACGGTATCCCAAACCGCCACACAGGTAACCGTGCGGTTGTCGTGGAACGCCTGCCTTAGCGTGTCGTAGGCGGTTATCGCTTTTCTATCTTCCGAAGTGCCTGCCGCGGGCTGTTGCTTACGGATTGAGACTGTCGGATGTGCCGTTGCCCTTACCGTTGCCGTCGATCGACACGGCCTGGGGTTGGGGGCGGTTGGTTTGAACGAGCGACGGCGTATCGATCGCTTTTTCGTTTCGTCGCG